>PMOA01000110.1 GCA_003161635.1 Limisphaerales bacterium | reverse complement strand
TTGTTTTGGGCTTCCGCGTAGTCGGGATAGATTTGCAGGGCCTTTTGGTAATGGGTGATCGCTTCGTCCACATTCCCCTTTTGGAGAAGGGTGTTGCCGACGTTGTTGTGGGCAATGGCGTTGTCAGACGTGCAGGCGAGGGTGTGAGTCCATAGCGATTCACTATTCCGCCAATAAGAAGTCTGCACGCGCGCGCAAAAAATCAAAGCAACGAGGATGATCGTGGCGCAGCCGCCCAATACCACGCGACGGTGACGCCAGCCAGCGCACAGATCCGCCGCCGCCCAGGTCAGCAATAGATACAAGCCGATCTGCGACAGATAAGTGAAACGATCCGCGCGCACAAACTGGCCTACCCGCATAATCCCGATCATCGGCACCAGCATCCCCAGATACCATAACCAGCCCACCAGCAAATAGGGGCGCTTCCGCCATCCCGCCAAGGCCGCCGCAGAAACGGCGACCAGCAAAACGAGCGCAAGAACGATTTTCCATACAAACAAATCCTTCGGCGAGAATGGATAAAAAGGTGCCAATCCCGCCGGGCAAACCATCTGCCTCAAGTAGGTGACATAAGACATTATGGGATTGCCCACCCGGTCAACGAGAGGCAACCCTTTGGTCGGCGCGACTGCTTTTCCCTCCGCTATTACCGTCATTACAGACGCGGCGACGCTCAACGCGAAGAGCGGAACCTTTTCCACAACCAGACGAGCGAGAACCGAAAAATTTCCACGCCGACTTGCCGATTTGCCGTCGGCAACCGTCTTGCCTCCGAACCGGCCCAACGGCCAATAATCCAACAGCAACAACACGAACGGCAGTGTCACCAGGCTCGACTTGGACATCAGGCCCAGTGCAAAAAATAACAGCATCAGACAATAGTCGAGAGTCGCGAGTCGAGGGTCGAGGGCTGGAGCTGCTTGTGCTCTCGCCCCTTGCCCCTCGCCCCTCGACTGTCTTTGGACATATCGAACATACGCCCCGATCGTCAGCATGAAAAAAAACCCGCTCAACACATCCTTCCGCTCTGCCACCCAGGCCACGGATTCCACGCGCAATGGATGAATGGCAAACACCGCCGCCGCAAACGCGCTGCGCCAAGTGAAGCCGGTCATCCGCCGCAAAATCAGAAACAACAGAATCACCGACAGGGTGTGGAACAGGACGTTCACAAGGTGATATCCGCCGGGCTGCAGTCCATGGAGTTGATGGTTCAACATGAGAGAAATCATGGTTAGCGGATGATAGAAATTGCACTCGACATGAGTGAACATCGCCGCAACGCCCTTCAGGGTAAGACCGCCGGCAACCTCTGCGTTTTCATACACGTAAAGACCGTCGTCGAAGTTGACAAATTCATATTGCACCGTCTGGCCGAAGACCGCCCACACAATAGCCGCAAGGAAAACACAGATGCCAAGGATTCTCCACCGGTCATTCAAACCAGCCGGACGGCTTTTGGGTTCCAGCGGGCGGAAATCTGCCACTCCCGACATTTCACCGGTCGGCAAAACGAGTGTGCCCGCAGGCATGGCAGCGGCTTTTTCCGGCCATGCTTTTTTCTTCGCTCTTCGACTCATGGGGTTGAACACATGATTAAGAAAATCCGTAAACCTGAACGCCCATGAAAGAAACCAAACAATTGAAGCATGAGCGGATCCTGACAATTGATGGCAATTGTCTCATCGCCCTTTCTCCCACCGTTCTTCGGCCCCAGGAACCGGAGCAAATGGTCTTTCACACGGCAGCGGCTTTTTTCCGGACGGCGAGGAAGTTCAGATACTCGATCAGTTGCTGTTTCATTTCGGTGCGCGGGACGATGGCGTCAATGAGACCGCGATCGAGGAGAAATTCGGCGGTCTGAAAGTTCGGCGGTAATTCGGCCTGGGTGGTGTCCTTGATGACGCGCGGGCCGGCGAACCCGATCATCGCGCCCGGCTCGGCCAGAATCAGGTCGCCCAGACTCGCGTAACTGGCCATTACGCCCGCCGTGGTCGGATGCGTGAGCACGCTGATGTAGGGCAGGCGTTGTTGCGCGTGGTAGGCGAGCGCGGCGGCGGTCTTGGCCATTTGCATGAGGCTGAACATGCCTTCGTACATGCGCGCGCCGCCGCTGCTGGAAATGATGATGACGGGCAGTTCCTTTTCCGTCGCGCGTTCGATGAGGCGCGTCAATTTTTCACCGACGACCGAGCCCATCGAACCGCCGAGGAAACTAAAATCCATCACGCCGAGCGCGGCGCGGTCTTCGCCGATTTTGCAAATGCCGGTGACGACCGCGTCTTTCAATGCCGTCTTTTTTTGATGCGATTCGAGTTTGGACGCATACGTGGCTACGCCGGTGAAACCAAGCATGTCCACACTCGTCATCTGCGCGTCCATTTCCTCGAACGTGCAGGTTTCGACCAGCGAGTGAATCCGTTCACGCGAACCGATGGGGAAATGGTGATTGCACTTCGGGCAAACCTTCAGGTTTTCGTCCAGTTCCTTGTCGAAAACCATTGTTTCGCACTTCGGACATTTCGTCCAAAGCCCTTCCGGAATGTCGCGTTTTTTGGATCTGCCGGCGCCGAGCCTGGGCTTTTTGGGCAACGTTGTCGCCTTGCCGGTCGGCGTCGGAGTCAATGTCGGCTCGACCGTTTCGAGACCGAGCGATTTCTTGGTAAAAGAAGTCGTGGCCATGAATTGGCAAATAATACTAAAGTCCGCGCGCAACTGTCCAGACGCAAACATCGCCCGCCCCCGCGGCCAAAAGTGCGCGGGCGCAGGCGTTCGTCGTCGCCCCGGTCGTGAAAACGTCGTCCACCAGCACCACCCGCTCGCCGTTCAAACGTTCGCCCGGGCGGGTGGCGAACGCGCCGCGCATGTTCGCGGCCCGCTGCTGCCGTGTCAGCAGGGTCTGGGTTGCCGTGGGTGTGACCCGCCGGAGCAGCTTTTCGTTCAACGGAATTTGCATGGTGGCGCTCAAGCGCGCGGCGAGACGTCCGGCCTGGTTGAATTCGCGTTCGCGCTGTTTCAGCGAATGCAGCGGGACGGGCACGATCAAATTCCAGTTCTGACCGCGCAACGCGGGCACCGCCTCGCGCAGGAACAGGGCGGCGAGGAAATTTTCAAACCACAACTGACGCTGATATTTGAAGCGGTGAATTGCTTCCAGGGCGCCGCCGCGGGCGACGACCGCCGAGCGCGCGGAACGGAAGTGCAGTTCCATCTCGCGGCAATTCGTGCATTCAAATGGCGTCGTGATGTCGCCCTCGAACGGCAATCCGCAGCGTCCGCAAAACGGCGGTTTGATGAAGCGCACCTGCAACCAGCAGCGCGCGCAAACGAAGCCGTCCCTGGCGGTTGCGCGTTCGGTTTCGCAAAGCTGGCAGATTTCGGGATAGAAAAAACCGAGGCCGATGCTGAACCACTTTTGAAATGGTTGGACGAGCGCGGTCATCGCGAAATCGCAAACGGTTCGCGCGCCGGTTTGAGGGGCAGAAATTTGAAAACCACGAGCGTGACGACGAGCACAATCAATGCGAGCCAGCCGTCAATCAATTTGCCCGTGCCCCAAAACCAGGTCGCGACACGCGGCGCGCTGGTTGTGAATGCGCCGTAAGTTTTCAGCCAGAAAATCCAGCCCGCGTGCAGGCCGATGGAAAAATAGAGGTTGCCGGTGCGCTGATACGCGAGGCCGAGCAGAATGCCGGCGAGCGTGAGATTGAAAAAACCGGGAACGAGCGCGTGGAAATCCGCAAAACCGCCCAGCATCCGCGGGAGCAGGACCAGTCCTGAATTCCAGGCGACCGCACCGGTAAATTCCGTGCGTTGCAGGAAATGGACGAGCGCGTAAATCATGCTGCTGGCAATCAAAGCGAGCGGCCAGTAAAGAATCCTCCGCAATCCGCCAAAAATGCCGCCGCGAAATAAAATTTCCTCAATGGTGGCGACGATGGCTGCCGTGGCGATGGCGTTGGAAATGGTTCCCACGATTTTGTGGGCGGTCAGGCCCTGAACAAAAACGCGGTCACCACCGCCGATGGCGGTTCCAGCGACAACGGCCAGCGAAACGAAACCAAGCAGCAGGCCGCCGGAAAGCTTTTTCCACTGGCCGTGAAGTTGAACCAGGCCGGTTTCGCGCCACGAGGTCGCGCCGAGCGCGCACAGCAACGTCCAGAGTCCGGCCAGCGCGAGAATCAGCAGCGAGCGATTCACAAAGTGGTGAAACGGCGCGCTGGCGATTTGAGGAAACGAATGCCCGACGGTTTGCGCGAGCCGGTAAAGCCACGGCGCGAGCAAAGCGCCGCCGATAAACACCACGACCAGATAAATGCCCAGCGCCCGGAGCGGTCGCATGGCGCGACAATACGTTTTCGCGCATTTCAAGCCAAGCGCGAATTCGGCGCCATCCTGGCCCGGGGCGCATCTCAATTTATAAGCCGGGCTCCATCATCGGAAACCGCGGCCTTTGCGGCCATTTCATTAACACCCTGCTTTAGCGGGGTGTTGNNTGGCTGACCTGACGTCGTAACCGCTTCAGCGGTTTTGTCCGCACGGAAATATTCGCTTCGCGAATCGTGGTCTAGGAGTTCAAGGTCATCGCGTGATTTTTTCGTCACCAAATGCAATCCCATTTCGTCCATACCCTTGGACAGTAAAAATGTTTTCGTTCGCGTCCGCGGGCGCGACGTGTTAAGGAATAGACAGAATGGCGCGTGAATTGCAGGAAGCAGCGACGGCGGAACCGGTGACGCAGGAGCGGTTCGGGCGGTTTTATACGCAGGAACTCATCAACCGCGGCGGCATGGCCGAGATCTGGCTGGTGGCGGACAGCCGCGGCAAACCTTATGCGCTGCGGAAATTGAATGACCGGTTGCGGTTCAATTTGCTGGCCCGCCGCCGGTTTTTGCGCGGGTGCGAGGTGCTCTCCAAAATCAACGAAAGCGATTATGTCGTCGGTTATGTGGAGCATGGCCGGCAGGGCGGAACGCTTTACATGGTCATGGATTACATCGAGGCGGCGAATTTGAAGGAACTGTTCGCGCAACACGACCCGGTGCTGACGGAAAACGTCGCCCAAATCCTGATTGATATGGCGCTCGGCCTGAGTCACGTGCATGAGAGCGGCTTCATGCACCTCGATTTCAAGCCGGAAAACGTGCTGGTGACGCGCAACGGCAATGTGCGGCTGATTGATTTTGACCTGGCCCAACCGATTCCCGAAAAGCCGAAGAAAATGTCGAAGAACCCGGGCACGCCCGGTTACATGGCGCCGGAGCAGTTGCAGCAAAAACCCATTGACCCGCGCGCGGACATTTTTTCCTACGGCGTCGCCGCCTACGAATTGCTGACCAACCAGAAACCATTTCCCGGCGAGACCCCCTCGGAAATCCTGGCCGCGCAGATGGACACTTCCGGCCCCATGTCACCACGCGAGCACAACGCGGACATTCCCGCTGTACTCGAAAAAGTCATTTTAAAATGCATCGCGCACGACCCGGACAAACGCTACCCGTTCATGAGCGTGCTGGTGCGCGATTTGCAGAGCGCGTTGTACGTGTGAGGGGCTGGTGGAGCGCCGGAGGCGCGTCAGAGAATAGCCCACGGTGAAACCGTGGGAAAAATGTTGGATGCATATAATACCAATTCCCAAAGACAATCAGTGCAATGGGTAGGGCGGCGCTNNGCTGCGCCGCCGGGTATGATGGCCACGCCGCCCAAACTTCCACCAGAACGAGCGGAGCGATGTTCTGGCGTGCGTATGCCCATGGTTCCGCCAGCATTGCTGCGCTGGCTGGCGGTGAGATTGGGGCAAACCGGCAGGTTTGCCCTCCCATCGGTGGTGGTTGTGTCAAGTTGCGCCCATTCCGTCCCTCGCTTCCAAATTTCACTTTTACCAATAAAGGCATCGTGTTTACAGGCATTGGTTTCAGAAATCAACGTTTTCGAGCAGTTGCGGCGCATTCGCTGCCCACAGGGGCATTTGTCTGCGGCTAAGGGACCAGGCGGGTGCCGGTGTGGCCATCCAATGCGGCGGGGAGTGCTTCGGGGCAGGTAATCAGAGCTTCATGACCGCTGTTCGTGACGAATTGGACGCATGCTTCGATTTTGGGGAGCATCGAACCCGGTTTGAAATGGCCTTCGGCCATGTATCGCTTGGCTTCGGCCACGGTCATCGAGTCGAGCGCCCGTTGCCCGGGAGTGCCGAAGTTCAGGCAGACCTTCTCGACGGCGGTGGAAATCACCAGCATGTCGGCGCCGATTTCTTTGGCCAACACAGCGGAAGCAAGGTCTTTATCAATCACGGCCGCAACTCCGCGAAGGATGCCTTTTTCGTCTGCTACCACGGGAATGCCGCCACCGCCCGCCGCGATGACAACATAGCCGTGCTTGACCAGGTGCCTGACGACTTCAGATTCGATGATGCGCACGGGGATTGGCGAAGCGACAACCCGCCGCCAGCCGCGGCCGGCGTCTTCCATCATCGTCCATTTCTCAACCCGCATCCGGTCCTCCGCCTGTTCGCGCGTGTAAAATTCACCGATGGGTTTGCCCGGGCTGGCAAAGGCAGCGTCGTCGCGGTTCACGAGAGTCTGGGTCACCACGGTCACCGCCGATTTCTTCAGGCCGCGGCGGTGGAACTCGTTCTCCAGCGCCTGCTGAATCTGGTAGCCGAGCGCGCCTTGGGTATCGGCGACAATGGAATCGAGGGGCACCTGGTGCAGGATGCCGCGCGAGTGTTCGCTGCGGAGCAGAATGAAACCAACCTGCGGTCCGTTCCCGTGAGTGATGACGATGCGATGGCGCTGTTCCAGCAGGTCGGTGATGTGATGCACGGTTTTGACCACGGCGGCATACTGGTCGGGCACGCTCATGTGTTGCGCATTCGTGATGAGCGAGTTGCCGCCGATGGCGATGACGAGCGTTTTCATGGTGCCGCAAACCTTAACTTATCCAACGCGACCGGGTATTCGCAACGTTCATTGCGCCGACACCCGAAACCCTTCCTTATCGAGGCGTTCGCGGATGATGGCGATGTGAGCTGCGTCCCGGGTTTCGACGACGCAATGCACGCTTACCGTCGTGATGTCATCGCTGGAGAATGCGCGATCGTGAGCGATTTCGATTATGCTGGCGCCCGCTTCGGCAATCAGGCCCGCAAACCGCGCCAGGCCGCCCGGACGATCGCTGATCGTTGCCGTGAAGCGGCAAAGCCGCCCGTCCGAGGCCAGGCCCCGTTCCAGGATCCGGCCGAGAATGGGAGTGTCAATATTGCCGCCGCACAATGGCAGCACGACGTTCTTTCCTTTCAGTTCCGGCACTAGACCGGCCAGACAGGCAGCGAGCGGAGCGGCGCCGGCTCCTTCGACCACCGCCTTTTCAAGTTCCAAGAGACGCAATATGGCGAGCGCAAGCTCGTGCTCGCCGACGAGCACGGTTTTGTCCACCAGTTTGCGGGCGATGGCGAAGGCGTGTTTGCCGACCTGCGGCACCGCCAATCCGTCCGCGAGCGTGGGTTGAACTTCAACCGGCACCGGCCGGCCGGCAGCCAGAGCCGCGGTGAAGCTGGCGGCGCGTTCGGGTTCCACTCCGATTATCCGCACCCGTGGTTTGAGGGTCTTCAAGGCGAGTGCCAGCCCGGCAACCAACCCGGCGCCGCCGATGGGAACAATCACCGCCTCGACGTCCGGAACCTGCGCGGCGATCTCCAGGCCAAGGGTTCCCTGCCCGGCAATGATGGCGGGATCGTCGTATCCGTTGATGTACCGGAGGCTTTTTTTGGCGGCGATTTCGTCCGCGCGCAGGCGCGCTTCGGCAAGATCGGAGCCGTGCAGCACGACCGTGGCTCCCAGGCGCCGGCAATTCACCACTTTCATCAGCGGAGCAAAGCGGGGCATCACGACCGTAACCGGGATGCCGAGCAACTGGCCGTGATAAGACAGGCCGAGGGCGTGATTCCCCGCGGACGCGGCGATCACGCCGTGTTTTTTCTGTTTTGATGGGAGCGTCAGGAGCGCGTTGCGGGCGCCGCGTTCCTTGAAACTGCCGGTGCGTTGCAGGTATTCCAGTTTGCAATAGACGTTTAATCCCGTGGCTTCGGACAGCGGAATGGAATGCGGGCAGGGCGATTGAATGACGTGGCCGGCGATCCGGTTCGCCGCCTCCTGGATGTCCTGGAAAGTGACCGGCATGCCAACCACTAATCATTCGGAAAGCGTCCTGTCAATCACAGAGCCGCAACCAAACACTCCCTCTCCTCCATGCCATGGAGGAGAGGGCCGGGGAGAGGAGGCGCGTTTGCGGCATGAAGCTGGAATGCCCCTCTCCTCGATCCTCTCCCCACTCCTCCGTCGCGGGGAGAGGAAGGAAAAAAACATGCGCGACGGAAAATCTTTGCGGCTTGTGACGATTCTGACGGATAGCACTGCAACGCGGCAGGCGATTTGCCGGTCGGGAAGGCGGAACCGTCCTTGTTGCATCCAAACGGCGGTTGAAAGAGCGAATCGGGCTGAGGCACGGCAACCTGCCCGTCGCTGGCAAAAAAAGTGAAGCAAAGGGCAATAAGTGTGTGGGTGGGATGTTCTTGCGATGTCACGATAAAAATGGTTAATCAGCATCAGAGCTATGAAAAAGAATGACGGCTCTCTGACCAACGCCCAGTTACAGGCGGAACTGAACCGGTGCGAGTACTGCGAAGAGAAACCCTGCAAGGAAGCGTGCCCCGCAGATTGTTCGCCGGCGGATTTCATCATGGCGGCGCGGGTTGGGGAGAAATCAGACTTGCGGCGTTCGGCCGCGATGATCATGGGCTCGAACCCGCTCGGCTGGGTTTGCGGCGTGGTCTGTCCGGATTACTTCTGCATGAAGGCGTGCTCGCGGCGGACTTTCGACCGGCCGATTGAGATTCCTGCCGTTCAAGCGACCGTCATCAAGAAAGCCAACGAAGTCGGGATGGCGAAATTCCAGCGCGCTGAACCGAATGGGAAAACCATCGCCGTCATCGGCGCAGGGCCGGCGGGCTTGGGCGCGGCGAGCGTGCTCTTGCAACACGGCTACAAGGTTGCGATTTACGAACAGCAAAAACGGGCCGGCGGGGCGATGAATCTCATCCCCGACTTCCGGTTGAACAAGCAAGTCGTTCGCGCCGACATTGCATTCCTCAAGAGCCTTGGCGACATCGAATTCAAGCATGGGGTAATTGTTGTTCCAAATGAAAATGGTAGGGCCGACCTGCCGGTCGGCCAAGCCGCGCGGCAGCGCGGCCCTACCAAGAATAAGATCACACTGGAGAGCCTCCGTGAGAATTTCGATGCCGTCATCGTTTGCGCCGGCTTGGCCGAACCGATCAAGCTGAATATTCCCGGCGAGGAACTCACGCTGTCGTGGCAGATGTTTCTGGAAAACCAAAAGCAGCTCAAACTCAAAGGCAAACAGGTCGCCGTCCTCGGCGGCGGCGCGGTGGCGGCGGATTGCGCGACGACGGCCAAACTTCTCGGCGCCGCCTCCGTCGAATTGATTTATCGCCGTCGGGAGCAGGACATGCCGTTGACACACTATGAGCGCGACATGCTACTCGAACACGGCGTTGGGATCACCAGTTGCTCCAGGCCGCTCGCCATCGTTCACCAGGGCAAACGCGTCACCGGCCTTCGTATCGCGCGCATGCTGCTGCCCCCCGGCAAGCTTTCGCGGCCGGAGAATTTCGTCGTCAGTAAAAAGGAATCGCCGGTCTTCCGCGAGTTCGACCTTGTGGTTTCCGCCATTGGCAGCCGTCCCAAACTGCCGGTCACGAAAGTCAGAGGCATTTACTACGCCGGCGACATGGTGCTCGGCTCGGCGACTGTGGTGGAGTCGGTCGCCAGCGGCAAGAACGCCGCCGCTGAAGCCGGCGCGTTCATTCGCGGCGAAACGCAACCCAGGTTTAAGAATCGCGCGAAGAGCCGCATCATCCTGGCCGGTGTGCCGTTGCGTCCGGTGCCGCTCGACGCGGAATTTTTTGGCCGCAGGATTCTCTCGCCGTTCCTCCTGTCTGCCGCGCCACATACGGATGGCTACCTCCAGATGCGAAAAGCGTACGAGCGCGGCTGGTCCGGCGGCGTGATGAAAACGGCTTTCGACAGCGTGCCGATCCACGTTCCGGGAGAGTACATGTTTGTGCTGGGCGCTTCCACCTACGGCAATTGCGACAATGTTTCCGCGCACCCGCTGGAACGTGTCTGCCGGGAAGTCAGCCGGCTGGTGAAGGAATTCCCGGATCGCCTGACGCTCGCCTCGACCGGCGGCCCGGTCACCGGTAGTGACGGGGCGGACAAGGCCGTGTGGCAATCCAACACGCGCAAGTTGCAAAACGCCGGTGGGATGGGCGTCGAATACAGTCTGTCCTGCCCGCAAGGCGGCGACGGTACGCACGGCGACGTTGTTTCGCAGAACGCCGCGCTGACCGCGAAGATCATTGATTGGGTCATGGAAGCGAGCGACGGCGACAACCCGAAGCTGTTCAAGCTCACTGCCGCGGTTACCGCCATTCAGCCGATCATCAAAGCGATTCAGGAAGTCTTCGCGCGTTACCCGGGCAAGAAAGCCGGTGTCACGCTCGCCAACAGCTTTCCGTCCCTCGCGTTTCGCAAAGTGGAAAATCGTCGTTGGGAAGAAGGCGTGGTCGTTGGCATGTCCGGCGAAGGCGTTTTGCCGATCAGCAACCTCACACTCGCCAAGGTTTCCGGCACGGGCATCACCGTCTCGGGCAACGGCGGCGCGATGACCTACCGGGACGCCGCGAACTTTCTGGCGCTCGGCGCACAGACCGTCCAGTTCTGCACCGCCGTGATGAAGTATGGCCTCGGCTACGTGGACGAACTTCACTCCGGTCTCAGCTATCTGATGGAGGAACGCGGCTTCCGCTCGGTGAAGGAACTCATCGGCTCGGCGCTGCCGAATCCGATCACCGACTTTGAGGCGTTGTCGCCCACGAAGAAACTCCCGCAAGTCGTCGCCGCGCTCTGCCAGCATTGCGGCAACTGCGCGCGCTGTCCGTATCAGGCTATCACGTTGAATGGTCTCGGCGTGCCGGTGTTCGATCCGAGTTACTGCGTCGGCTGCTCCCTCTGCGCGCAAAAATGTTTTGCCGGCGCAATCTCAATGCGCGACCGCACGCCGCAGGAACTGGCCGCGCTGAACGAAGGCTGACCATGAACGCAACATTCGAAGTTTGCCTGCCGACGAATAGCGGTGCTAAAGCAGCCGCAGTCCAAACGCTTCGCGCCGGTTGCGAGTCTGGCGAACCTCGCGAAGCGTCTGGAGTGCGGCGCGTTCACCGCCGCTTTCCGAACGAGGAAACGAACCGCCCGCCAACTCAACTCACACCGGCGTCTTTCAGGCGACAAGGGGCACACGCGGCCACATAGAAACTCTCAATGCCCAACTCGTTGCTCATCGAAAGCGGAACGGTGCTGACCTTGGGAAAAACCTCCAGGGTTCTGCGCGGCCATTCGGTTCTGATCGAGAACGGCCTGGTGGCGAAGGTCGCGCCGAAGAAGGCGATCAAAAACTTCCGCGGCAAACGCATCAATGCGACGGGCAAGGTTGTTCTGCCGGGCTTCATCAACGCCCACACACATTTCTACAGCAGCTTCGCGCGCGGGCTGACCAAGACGAAGCCCGCGAAAGATTTTAACGAAGTGCTCAAGAACCTCTGGTGGCGGCTGGATTCCGCACTGACCGCGGAAGATTGCCATTACAGCGCGCTGATCGCGTTGCTCGGCTCGATCCGCCACGGCACGACGACTCTGATTGATCATCATGCCAGTCCGGGCGCGGTGGCCGGCTCGCTGGGCGCGATTGAGCGGGGCGTGCGTGAAACCGGCTTGCGTGCCTGCCTCTGATACGAGCTGTCCGACCGCGACGGCGCGCGAATCGCGAAGGAGGGGTTGGCGGAGAACGCGTCGTTCATCCGCCAATGCCAGCGGCAGAATGACTCCCACGTGAAAGCGCTCTTCGGTTTGCACGCGTCGTTCACGATTTCCGACGCCACGATGGAAAAGGCCGC
This sequence comes from Limisphaerales bacterium, assembly GCA_003161635.1. Taxonomy (GTDB): domain Bacteria; phylum Verrucomicrobiota; class Verrucomicrobiia; order Limisphaerales; family UBA11358; genus UBA11358. The sequence continues at coordinate 8,447 of PMOA01000110.1, read as the reverse complement.
AACCCTCGGTCACGAGTTGCACACTGGCTTTCATATCCACGTCGCCGAGGCGCAGAGCGATCAGGATTGGGCGCTGCGGCACTGTGGCAAACGCGTGGTCGAACGGCTGAAGAAGTTCGAAATCCTCGGCCCGCGCTCCATCACTGCGCACTGCATCCACGTCAACCGGCGCGAAATGGATTTGCTGGCGGAGACGAGGACCGCGGTCGTTCACAACCCGCAATCGAACATGAACAACGCCGTCGGTGTGGCGAATGTCATCGAACTGGCGAAACGCGGCGTGCTCGTCGGCCTCGGCACGGACGCGATGACTACGAACATGCTCGAAGAATTACGTGTTGCGCTCTGGGGACAGCATTTACGCGCTGAGAATCCGTCAGTCGGGTTCGGCGAAGTGACGAATGCGTTGTTCGCGAACAATCCCAAGATTGCCGGGCGCATCTTCGGTCTGCGCTTCGGCGAGATTTGCGAAGGCGCTGCCGGAGACATCGCGATTTTCGATTACGACCCGCCGACGCCGCTGGATGGCGGAAATGTGTCCGGCCATCTCGTGTTCGGGATTTCCCAGACCGGGGCGGACACGACCATCGTTGGCGGCCGCGTGTTGATGGAGAACCGGAAACTCGCGCTGAACCTCGACGAGGCGCGCGTGAACGCCCGCGCCCGCGAGCTGGCACGCGATTTATGGAAAAGAATGTAAAAATGAAAATGAACAAACGACAAACCACTCCCTCTCCCCGCGACGAAGGAGTGGGGAGAGGGCCGGGGAGAGGGGCATCTCCAAAACGCGTTGCTGACGGGCCTCCTCTCCCTGACCCTCTCCTCCCTCGGCGGGAGGAGAGGGAATTCGATTCGCGCGATGCTGGCCGTAGCGCCAAATCTTGCGCGACGAAGATCACCTACGACCTGATCCGGAAACGCGCCAAGGCGATGGAGAAAGACACCGTGCGGTTTCTCGCCGACCTCGTCCGCACCCAATCCTTCTCCTCCAAGGAAAAGAACGTCATCGCCGTCATCAAAAAGGAGATGCAGAAAATCGGCTTTGACGGAATCCGCATTGACGGCCTCGGCAACATCATCGGCCGCATCGGCAAGGGCAAACGCGTGATTGCGTTCGACGGCCACGTGGACACGGTTTATCCCGGCGACCTGTCGCAGTGGAAGTTTGATCCGTTCAAGCCGTTCGTGAAGGACGGAAAGATTTGGGGTCGCGGCTCGGTGGATCAGAAAGGCGGCGTGGCCACGATGATTCACGCGGGCCGGATCATCAAGGAACTCGGTTTGAATGATCAGTTCACGATTTATTTCACGGCAACCGTGATGGAAGAGGACTGCGACGGGCTTTGCTGGCAATACCTGCTCAACGTCGAGAAGTTGAAACCCGAACTCGTCGTCATCACCGAGCCGACGAACATGAATATCTATCGCGGCCATCGCGGTCGCATGGAGATTCGCGTCGAGGTGAAGGGCAAGAGCTGTCACGGCTCTGCGCCAGAGCGCGGTGACAACGCGATTTACAAAATCGCGCGCATCGCGCTCGAAATCGAAAAGCTCAACGTGCGGCTCAAGAGCGATCCGTTCCTCGGCAAGGGCACGGTCACGATTTCGGAAGTGAAATCCTCGTCCCCATCGCAGTGCGCAGTCGCCGACGGGGCGGGCATTCACCTGGACCGCCGGCTCACGTATGGCGAGACGAAGGCGAGCGCCATCGCGGAAGTCCAGGACGCCGCGAAGCGTGCTGGTTATCCGGACGCGAAAGTTTACGTGCTCAAATACGAAGAGGCGGCTTACACGGGCAAAGTATATCCGACCGAGAAATACTACCCGACCTGGGCGCTGGATGAAAAATCTCCGTATCTCAAGAACGCTGTCGCAGCTTACGCGGGCGTGCTCGGGAAGCAGCCGTTCGTGGACAAGTGGACCTTCAGCACGAACGGTATCGCGACCGCCGGCATGAAGGGCATTCCGACCTTTGGCCTCGGACCGGGCAACGAAGTCTATGCCCACGCGGCCAACGAGGCCTGCCCCGTCGAACACCTGAGCGGAGCGGTCGCATTTTATGCGGCACTCGTCGCGAAGTTGAATGGAAAAGTTTGAGAACGTGCGATGAAACAAACCCTCACCCCGGCTTCCATGAACCTGTCAATAGCGGTGCTGAAGCCACCGCAGTCCAAACGCTGTCGCGAGTGTCGTGGCGCGCCCAAATTTCGCGGAGCGTCTGGACTGCGGGCGGTTCACCGCCGCTTTTCCGCGAGGGGTGAGGGTGGAGGCAACACCAAATGACCAAATTCCTTTATCAATGCAGCACGTGCGGGAAAAGTTACCGCAGGGATGAGGTGCGATACCTCTGCCCGGCCTGCGCGAAGCAATATCGTCCGGGGATCCCGCTCGTTGGCGTGCTGTCGGCCCGGTTTGATTACGGCGCCATACGGAAAAAGTTCAAGAAGGCGAATCCGGATTGGGCCCTCTTTTCGGCGGTGGAAAAGAAATATTACCTGGCTTATCCGGTCGGCGGCACACCCTTCCACCCGGTGGCGGCTCTTGGCCGGGAACTGCGCTGCGAAAATCTCTGGGTAAAAAATGACGGGCTGAATCCCAGCGGGTCGTTGAAGGATCGGGCTTCGTTCCTGGTGGTGGCCGAGGCCGTCCGGCTTGGCGAAAAATGTGTCGTGACGGCTTCCACCGGCAATGCGGCGAGCGCGTTGGCCGCCGTCTGCGCCGCCGCGGGCAGGCAAGCCATTATCCTGGTCCCGGAAACTGCGCCGAAAGCCAAACTCGCGCAGATGCTTCTTTACGGAGCGCGGGTCATACCGATCAAGGGAACCTACGACGACGCTTTTCGCCTCTCGCTCGAATACACCGCCCGGCGCGGGGGATTAAATCGGAATACGGCGTATCATCCCCTGACGATCGAGGGGAAAAAGTCCGTCGGATTGGAAATTTTGCAGCAAAACAAATTCAAAACGCCGGATGTCATCCTGGTGCCCACTGGCGACGGCGTAATTCTCAGCGGAGTTTTCAAAGCGTTCCAGGATGCCAAGGCGGCGGGGTTGATCAACAAACTCCCGCGGCTGGTCTGTGTGCAGGCCGAAACCTCGGCGGCCATTCACCATTACATCACCAGTGGAATTTACCGCAACGCCGACCGGCCGCATACGATTGCGGATTCGATTTCGGTGTCCATTCCTTCCAATGCTCACATGGCTCGCGCGGCCGTTCGCGAAAGCGGAGGGTTTTCTGTGACCGTGACGGATGAAGAGATTTTGGACGGACAACGGCTCCTGGCGGCGAAGGCCGGCGTGTTTGCGGAACCCGCTGCGTCGGCGACCGTCGCGGCGTTGAAAAAACTTCGGAACTCGCGGTTGCTTGAGCGGAGGGAGCAAATCGTTCTGCTGATCACTGGGCACGGCTTGAAGGACGTGGATGCCGCCCTGAAAGGTGTCCCGCTGCCGGTCTCGGTGGAGCCAACGATGGAAGGAATCGATTCACTTGCGGCCCGGCCATGAAAGTGCTGATTCGCAACGGTAAGGTCTGCTTAGAAAACGCAATCGAAGCGGCAGACATTCGCGACGTTCCCAATGGCATTGCGGGAATTGGCGCTTTGCCTCACCTGGCTTATGCGCTCTTGCGACCGCATGCTTCCAACGCGCTCATCGAGCTGGCGCAACGCATCGCCACCGCTCCGGCGAAGGCCTTCCGGATTTATCCGCAAAAGGGGGCCATCAAAGTGGGTTCCGACGCGGACCTGTCGATCGTCGATATTCATGGCCACGCAAAACCCATCCAATCGAGTCTGGCGGGTTCCTACGAAACCTATCCCGGCCAGAGCAGCACGCTGGATTTTAAATATGTTCTTGTTCGCGGTGAAGTGGTAGTCTCCAACAACCAATTGCTCGAGGGCAGCCTGCTCGGCGGAGCGTGCTTATGCCGGAACTAGACAAAAAAAGCTGGCGCAACGATGCGTATGCCAAGGTGACCGGCCGGGCGAAGTTCACCGACGACCTGAAATTTGCCAACCTTCTTCATGCGGCGCCGGTCTATTCCGATTACGTCCACGCGAAGCTCATCGCGATCACCACCGCGGAGGCGGAAAACTTCCCCGGCGTGATCAAAGTGCTGACCGCGAAGGATGTTCCGGGGGCAAACCGCTTCGGCCAGATCATCCGGGACTTCCGCATCTTTGCGGATGATAAAATCCGTTATCACGGCGACGTCGTCGCTGTCGTCGTCGCGGAGACGCGCGAGATTGCGATTCGCGCGACGCAGTTGGTGAAGGTGAACGCCGAGCCGCTGCCTGCCGTACTTGATCCGGAGGCGGCGATGCTGCCGGGCGCGCCGCTCGTCCATGAAAACCACGGTACGAACATCGTCAAAACCCACGTCGTCCGGCGCGGCGATGTCGAGGCGGGCTTCCGTCAGGCCGATTTCATCGTCGAGGAAAATTTCCAGACGCAAACCGTCGAGCACGCTTACATGGAGACGGAGGCGGCGGTTTGTGTGCCGCGTTCCACCGATGGCGTGATCGAAGTTTACGGCAGCATGCAGCATCCGTTCAGCACGCGCCGGTTTGTGGCGGCGTGCCTCGGAATTCCACTTTCGGAAGTTGAAATCATCGGCACGCCGATGGGCGGCGGCTTCGGCGGCAAGGACGACACCGCCGCAATCGTCTGCGCGCGCACCGCCCTCGCCGCGAAGCTGTTGAATCGCCCGGTGAAGATGGTTTATCGCCGCGACTGGTCCATGCGCGAGAGTTACAAGCGCCATCCGTATCGTGTGCACTACAAGATGGGCGTGACGAAGGAGGGCCGCATCACGGCGGTGCAATGCCGCATCGTCGCGGACGGCGGCGCGTATTGCTCGGTCACGCCGTGGGTCACTTGGCGCTCGACCGTGCAATGCTGCGGTCCTTATGTCGTCGAGAATGTTCACTGCGACACGTTCGGCGTTTACACGAACAATGTCGTCGCCGGCGCTATGCGCGGGTTTGGTTCGCCACAGATGAATTTCGTCATCGAGCAAATGGTCGAGATTGCGGCGCAGCGGGTCGGCATTTCGGGAATCGAATTCCGTCGCCGCAACATGGTGCGCCAGGGCAGCGTGACGATCACGGGGCAAAAACTCGACGGCCACAAAGTTGCGATGGAACAGGCGCTGGACACGGTGCTGCGCGAAATGGATTACGAAAAGAAACTCGCGAAATGTGCGCACGGCAAGGGCGATGCCGACGAGCTTTACGGCATCGGCCTGGCGATGAGTTATCGCGGCGTGAGCCTCGGCGCGGAGGGCGTGGATTTTTGCGCAGCCATCATCAACGCCCAAGCCGACGGCTCAATCTTCGTCGAGGTCGGCGTTCACGAAAACGGGCAAGGCTCGGAGTCAGCGATGTCACTGTTGCTCGCGGAGGAGTTGGGCGTGGATCTGAATCGGATCCGCTACCGGCGTTCTTCGACCTCGAACATTCCCGACAGCGGCACGACGGTCGCCTCCCGCGGCACGATCATGGGTGGCGGCGCGGTCATGCTCGCGGCGCGCGAGCTGAAAAAGAAAATTGCCGAGGCGTTTAGCGAGAAGCTGGGTTGCGCAGCGGACAAGGTGCGGTTTAAAGACAATTTCATCTGTGGGAGGTCGGACACCGACCGCATCGCCTTCGACGACGCGATGCGGCAGATGTGGCAGATGCAGCAGTTTCCGTTTGCGCTCGGCACATTCAAAGCGCCGCGTGTGAGTTGGAACGAGCATACCGGCCAGGGCGACGCTTATTTCACGTGGGTTTATGGCTGTCAGGCGGTCGAACTCACCGTGAACAAAAAGTCCGGCAAGGTGAAGTTGCTCAACGCCGTCGCCGTGCACGACGTGGGGCGCGCGGTGAATCCGGAGATGGTGCGCGGACAGATTTACGGCGGCATGGCGATGAGCGCGGGCTACGGGCTGTACGAGGAAGTGAAAGCGCCCGATGGCAAGATGACCACGCTCAACCTCAACACCTATCGCATCCCGCGCTCGATGGATTTGCCGGAGATGAAAGCTATCATCATCGAGAATCCCGATCCGGTTTCGCCGACGGGCGCGAAGAGCATCGGCGAACCGGCGAATGAAATTCTCGCGCCGGCAATTGCCAACGCGATCTTCAACGCGACGGGCCAGCGGCATTTTTCGTTGCCGATTCATTTGGGCGCGGTGCCTGAACCCACGATTTGCGGGGAGGGATGCAAATGAAATTGTTCGTCAACGGAAAGGAAATCGACGTCCCCGCCGCCGCGATGGATAAGCGGATCGTCGAGTTTCTACGCGAAGACCTCGACCTGACCGGCGCGAAGAACGCCTGCGACATCGGCGCGTGCGGCGCTTGCACGATCCTTGTCAACGACGAGCCGATCCGGATTTGCATCAAGCGTGTGAAGGATTTCGCCGGCCAGCGGATTCTGACCATCGAAGGCTTGGCGGCGGCAGACGGAACCCTGCATCCGCTGCAGCAGGCGTTCGTGGATTGCGGCGCAATTCAATGCGGCTTCTGCACGCCCGGCATGGTGCTGACCGCGCACGCGTTCCTGTTGAAGAATCCGCGCCCGACCCGGGAGCAAGTCCGCCGCGCGATTTTTCAGAACCTTTGCCGCTGCACCGGCTATCAGCAGATTATTGATGCGATTGAACAAGCCGCGCCGCATTACCAGCGCGAGGAGCGCGGACTTCAGTCCGCATCAGCGTCCAAAAAGCCAGCGGCTAAGAAGAGTTCCAAAGACACCGCGCTGGCGAACGTTGAAGCGGGCTGAAGCCCGCGCTTCTGACTACGCACAAAACAATTTACGAAAACATGAAGACACTGAAGAAACAACTGGATGAACTGCAAAAGCTCAAATTCAACAGCTATGGCAAGGATTTCCTGCTAACGTGGGAAAAGTCCGAGAATGAACTGCGCGCCGTGGTCGCGCTGGCCGAGCTGTTTTCCGAAATGCACCAGGCCGGCAAGTCGTTCCGCACGTTCGACACCGGGCTGGCGATTTCCATTTTCCGCGACAACTCGACGCGAACGCGTTTCAGCTTCGCTTCGGCGGCGAATGCTCTGGGCCTGGGCCTGGCGGACCTTGACGAGGAGAAATCCCAGATCGCGCACGGCGAGACGGTGCGCGAGACGGCGAACATGATTTCGTTCATGGCGGAGGTCATCGGCATCCGCGACGACATGTATCTCGGCGAGGGGAACCGTTACATGCGCGAAGTGGCGAAGGCGGTGCAGGAAGGTTTCGAGAAAGGCGTGCTGCATCAGCGCCCGACGGTGATCAATCTGCAATGCGACATTGACCATCCGACGCAGAGCATGGCGGATTTGGTTCATCTCAAGCGTCATTTCGGTTCGTTGGAAAAACTGCGCGGCAAGAAAATTGCCATGAGCTGGGCGTATTCGCCGAGTTACGGCAAACCACTGTCCGTGCCGCAGGGCATCATCGGCCTGATGACCCGGTTCGGGATGAACGTGGCGCTGGCGCACCCGGAGGGTTACGGCTTGATTCCGGACGTGGTTGAGCTGGCCAAGAAGAACAGCGCGAAGTGCGGCGGGAAATTTGAAGTGGTTTCGAGCATGGAAGAAGCGTTCCGCGGCGCCGACGTGGTTTATCCGAAATCGTGGGCGACTTACGCGGTAATGCAGAGGCGCACGCCCCTGTTAAAACAGGGCGACCGCGACGGGTTGAAGGCGCTGGAGCAGGAATGCCTGGCGAACAATGCGCGCTTCAAGAACTGGGAATGCGACGAGAAGAAAATGAAACTCACCAAAGGCGGCAAGGCGCTCTACCTGCACTGCCTGCCGGCGGACATTTCGGGCGTGAGCTGCGCGCAGGGCGAGGTGTCGGCGGCGATGTTCGAGAAACACCGCATCGCGACGTATCGCGAGGCGAGCTTCAAGCCGTTCGTCATTGCGGCGATGATTTTCCTGGTGCGCGTGAAATCGCCGCTGGCCGCGCTTGGCAAGTTGATCAAGAATTCTGCGAAAGGCTGAGAAACTGCGCGCGTGGCAAAGCGCCAGCCACTTCGAACGCGCTCTGCAACAGGAGAAAAACCCCACGCCCCCGGCTCCGCCCGCCGTGCCGGGCAAATAAAACAATTCAACCCACACCGGCGCCCTCGGAAACGAAGGCCGCTTTCATACGCCGGCAAATCCAGTCGCGCAAATTTCAAGCGAAACCACTTTACAGATCTCGGTCAAATTGATTTAATCGCGCCCGCAAGAGAGTTCAAATGAGCAAGTGTCCATTCGAACTTCTTCTTTTCCTTGCATTTCTCGAGTTGTTGCGGGCCGGCACGCGCCTGCGGAGAGTGCAAAAAACCAAATAGAAAATCGAAAACAAAAATGAATACTAAACGCACACTGGCCGCCCTAAGCGTGGCCGCACTGACGCTGGCGGGAACCCGGTTCGCCGCTTATGGACAGGACGACACGTGGCATTTTGGCG
>PMOA01000030.1 GCA_003161635.1 Limisphaerales bacterium | reverse complement strand
CAGTTTTGGCGGCGGCGGCGCGGGAGGGAGCTGGTAACTTATGCACCCGCGAACCTTTGCCAAGCATCTGCACCACGATAATATTGTCGCGGCGATTCGCGAGGCCGAGAAAAAAACTTCGGGTCAAATCCGCGTTTTAATCAGCCACAAATCGGTGAACGACCCTATCGCCGCCGCGCAGGCGGAATTCCTGCGCCTGGGCATGAACCAGTCTCCCGAACGGAACGGCGTGCTGATTTTCGTGTCCCCCCGCGCGCACAAGTTTGCCGTCATCGGCGATGAAGGCGTTCATGCGAAGTGCGGGGATGAATTCTGGCGGAAGCTGGCGGACGCCATGACCGGCTACTTTCGCAAATCCGAATTCACGCCGGGCATCATCCACGGCGTGCAAAAGGCCGGCGACCTGCTGGCGGAGCATTTCCCGCGTCAGCGCGGATGACCGGGCAGTTGGCCGGGCCGGTGGCAGGCGATGGACAGGATGGGTGTTGGATTTCAACCAAAGGAATAAAGATGACCGTTGAACATGCCGGACGGCGGGAGCCGGCGCATGGACTGGCGCGCCGGGCCTTGTTCAGTTTCATTGTAACGTTCGTCCTGTCGCGGGCGGTGGTGTTCCTGATCATGTCGGGTGAGATGCCGAATCTTTATTTTTTCCTGCACGGTACGCATGTTCATCATCTGAACTACGGCATTTTTTTGCTGGCGGCGGTGGGCGGATACAGCGTGTTCCGGCGGCCGGTTGGCCGGGCGGCGGAGATCACGGCCTTGTTGTATGGCGTGGCGATGGGGCTGACGTTCGATGAGTTCGGGATGTGGCTGCATCTGGGCGGCAGTTACTGGCAGCGGGCGAGTGTGGATGCGGTGATCGTGGTGGCGGCCTTGTTTGGGCTGATAGCGTTCGCGCGTTCGCTGGAGAAGTTTGAATCGCGGCATCTCAGGGCGTTCATCGTTTTGCTGGTGGTGCTGGCGGGTTTCGCAGTGGTTCTATACACGGCGGGCAACCACTTGGGGAACCTTGTGGGACCCACGCTGCACGATTTGGAAGTCTCCTCTTCACCGTAAATGTAAAGGGGTCATAAATTTGACACTTTTCTCCCCTGCCCGGTTTGTGACTTGGGGTCTGAATGGGAGATTGAAGATGGGATATCCATCGTCGCTGAGGCTATGATGGACAGGTGGGAGATGGAGCTGCCGCCGAATTTGACGCTTTTCCGCCGTCGCTTTGCTCCCGTCTTCGCATTGCTCCCGTCTTCGCATTGCTCCCGTCTTCACTCCCGCCTTCGCTGAGCTTCGGCGCGGCAAGTCGTTACGACGCGGCAAGTCGACGAGACAAGCTGGCGCGACAAGTCTTACGGCTATTTTATCCAAAACCTTCAAAGGTGAATTGTGATGAAAGTTTTCTCTGACAGTTCAGTGTCACCGGCGCGCTCGACACTTTGCCAGCCATCAATGGCCGGGGGAAGGTGGGGAAGGATTTTTTGAAGCCACTGCCGCATTCTTTAATTTCAGCATTTCAGAATGTAATTGCTGCGCCAACTCCTTGCGGCTGGTGGCAATGGATTGAATGGGGGCAAATCGAACCGAAGCCCGGAAGGTGCGCTTGCTCAACAGGTTCAGCAGGTGCCCAAAAAACGTCACGTCGCCCCAATAACAAACTTCTGTGCCCGCGTCGCCATCGTCGAGTTCATACTGAATCAAGCTGATGGAAAGGGAATGGATTTGCCGCGTGGCCGGCTCAAGCAACGATGATTTGAACGGCAAGACGGTCTGGCCGTCCGAACTCGTTCCTTCGGGAAACACAACCACCAGCGCGCCGCCCTCAAGCGCGGTTTGGACGGCGGCATTCACCGGCGCGACGTCCATCCGCCGGTCGCGATCAATAAACAGCGTGCCCGCCAGCCGGGCGAGCCAGCCGATGACCGGCCACGATTTGATTTCGTGTTTCGCGACAAAAACCGCGGGCGTGAGCGACGCCATCACTGGCACGTCGAGGTAGCTCAAATGATTGCTCACGAGCAGACCGCCGGCCGGAACCGGCCCGGCGACTTGCGCTTCGAATTTGAAAATTCGCAGGTGGCGGCGGGAAGCCCGTTGCAGCCACAAGGCACGCGCGGCCAACGCGGATTTTTTCGGACGGAACGCGCAGCGGATCAAAAAATCAAATAGCGCGATAATAACTTCGCCGACAAACCAAAGCAGCCGCCCCAAAACGCGGAATGGATGTCGGCGCAATCCTTTCATGCGCAAGTTTCAAACGCGATGACGGTGGCGGTCAACCAAGAAAATGAAAGGTCACCCATTAGCGTAAGCGGTCAATAGCGAAAAAGCGTCCTCTTCAAACAGCCTTTTTCTTAAAAGTTGTTTTTGTCTTTGACCGGTGCGGACGGCGTCCAAGGCCGCGTAAAAGGCTTTGCCTCACGCGGCAGGCACGCGTAAAAGGCGTCGCCTCACACGGTCTGCAACCGTTCGCACCCAAAAAAAATCAAACAATTAGCAATAATGGTTAAGACCTGGACGTTGCTTCAGATTAGCTTTTCATGCGGAAGATGTGCACCGCGTGCCTTTGATGGCGGGCGTCAGCAGTGCGGACCAGTCCCGTAAAGCCGGGATTGGGCAGCCGCCGGGAAGACGCTTCCGGCCACAATTCGCGTAAAAGGCTTCGGCCTCACGCGACAAGGGTTGCGCCTTGATGCAAAGGCGCGCTTGGGGTATTAAAAACGCAGCACCCAGAAGCGAGTAACGGCGGAACATTTTGTCGGCGGTCGCGTAAAAGGCTTTCAGCCTCACGCGACTGGCCGCGTAAAAGCGTAAAGCCCCGTGGGGGCCACGCCCCTTTACGGGGCCTTCAGCCTCACGCGACGGGTCAGGACGTTCCTCTCCCAGAGGAAGGCCCGAAAGCCGGACAGGATGAGATGGCCTTGAAACGCAAATATATAAAGACGCGCGGAGCAGGGGAGTTTCTCAAATTTCCCGGGGCGAATTCCATTTCTTCGATCACCGTCCATGACGGCATCACCACCCTTTCCGCATGAGCGATCGCAAACTGGCCTTTCTGTACTCGCCCGAAATCGAAGGGTTGAGTTACCCGCCGGATTGCCCTTTCAAAACCCAGCGCGCCAGCCTCACGCGCCAGCGTCTGAAATCGTTCGGATTGCTCGGCGGCGACGGGCGCATCGAGGTCGCCCCGCGAAAGGCTTCGCTCGCCGAGTTGAAAAAGTTTCACACCGCCCGTTATCTGCAGGAACTTCAACGGGTCGCCGGCGGTGATTTGACCGTGGACGGCTTGCACATGGGCCTGGGTGGCCTGGACACGCCGGTGTTCAAGGACATGTTCGACTGCGGCGCCTGGGCCTGCGGCGCGGGACTGGTGGCCGCCGACTTGTTGCTGGAGGGCAGGGCGGACATCGCTTTCAATTTGCTGGGCGGTTTTCATCACGCGATGGCGGAGCGCGCGGCGGGATTTTGTTATTTGAACGACGTGGTGCTCGCCTGCATGAAACTGGCCGGGGCCGGGAAGCGGGTCTTGTATCTCGACGTGGACGCGCATCACGGCGACGGAGTGCAGTCGGCTTTTTATCAGCGCAAGGATGTCCTGACCGTCTCGTTGCATGAGACCGGCAGAACACTTTTTCCCTGGGGCGGTTTTGAAAATGAAACCGGCGAAGGGCCAGGCCGGGGATATAACGTCAATGTTCCGCTGCCGCCCGAAACCTATGACGAGGCTTTTCTGACGGCGTTCGACAGCGTCGTGGTTCCGCTGGTGGAATTTTTCCGTCCCGATGTCATGGTGTTGGAACTGGGGATGGACATGCTGGCGGGCGATCCGCTGACGCATCTGCGCATGACCAACAACGTGGTGGTGGAGGTCATCGAACGGCTGTTGCGGTTCCGTCATCCGATGCTGGTGGCGGGTGGCGGCGGGTATCACGTCGAGAACACCGTGCGCGGCTGGGCATTGGCCTGGCGGACGTGTTGCGGCGGGGATGAGGAATGTGATTTTGGCCTGGGCATGGGCGGCGTGATGCTGGCCAGCACCGAATGGGCGGGGGGACTGCGGGACCGCACCCTGGCCGTCACGACGGAGCAACGCCGGGCCGTTGAACCGGAGTTGCAGGCCACCATTAAAAATATCACCAACAATGTCTTCCGGCTTCATGGCATTCAGGCCGGCTCCGACCAGGGGGTGACGACGCCCGGCCGGTTTTGCTAAATTCACGACAATTCACGACAACATCAAACAAGAAAGAAACCTACCATGACAAATCCAACCAAGATCGTTTCCACCAGTTCGCTGATGCAGGAAAACCGGACGTTTCCACCCAGCCCGGAAGTGATCAAACGCGCCTACATCAACGCCGAGCAATACAAAAAGATGTATGAACACTCGATCAATGAGCCTGACCAGTTCTGGCTGGAGCAGGCTGCGACGCTCGACTGGTTCAAGAAACCCACGGTGGGCCTCAAATATGTGTGGGACACCGCCGCAAAAAGAATCGAGCACACGTGGTTTGAAGACGGACAGCTTAACGTGAGCGTCAACTGCCTCGACCGCCATCTCAAGACCGCCACGCGCAACAAGCCCGCGATCATCTGGCAGGGCGAGCCGGAAAACGACGTGATCACGCTCACCTACGAACAGTTGCACCAGCAAGTCTGCAAGTTCGCCAATGTGCTGAAATCGCTCGGCATCAAGAAGGGCGACCGCATCTCGATTTATCTGCCCATGATCCCCGAACTGCCCATCGCGATGCTGGCCTGCACGCGGATTGGCGCGATTCACTCGATCGTTTTCGGCGGATTCAGCGCGGATGCGCTGGCCGGACGCATCAGCGATTCGGCGTGCCGGCTGCTCATCACTTCCAATGTTTCCTTGCGTTCGGGCAAGAGCATTCCCTTGAAAGGCATCGCCGATGAAGCGTTGCAGCAGACTCCGAGCATCGAGAAGGTCATCGTCGTCAAACGCAACGACACTCCCTGCAACATGGTCGCGAACCGCGACATCTGGTATCACGACCTGATGAGCAAGGCGAACGCCGACTGCCCGCCGGTGCTCATGAACGCCGAGGATATGCTCTTCATCCTCTACACCTCCGGCTCCACCGGCAAACCCAAGGGCGTCGTTCACACCACCGCCGGTTACCTGTTGCACTCCGCCTTGACCCACAAATACATCTTCGACGTTCACGACGACGACATTTTCTGGTGCACCGCCGACATTGGCTGGGTCACCGGCCACAGTTACATCGTCTATGGCCCGCTCTGCAACGGTGCGACCAGTTTGATGTTCGAAGGCGTGCCGACGTTCCCGGATGCCGGCCGCTTCTGGCACATCGTGCAGAAGTTCAAAGTGACCATTTTCTACACCGCGCCGACCGCCATCCGCTCGCTCATCCGTCTCGGCGAAGAATGGCCGAACAAGTACGACATGAGCACACTCCGCACGCTCGGCTCCGTGGGCGAACCGATCAATCCCGAGGCGTGGGTCTGGTATCATCGCGTCATCGGCAAGGGCCGTTGTCCCATCGTGGACACGTGGTGGCAGACGGAGACCGGCGGCATCCTCATCAATCCGTTGCCCGGCGCGCACACACTCAAACCCGGCAGCGCCAACCGTCCGTTCTTTGGCGTCGAACCGGTCATCCTGCGCGACGATGGCAAGGAAGTCGGGCTGAACGAAGGCGGCAAGCTCTGCATCAAGAAACCCTGGCCCGGCATGATGCGCACCACGTGGGGCGACCACCAGCGGTTCGTCGAAACCTACTTCACGCTGTATCCGAACATCTATTTCACCGGCGACGGCTGCCGGATTGACGAGGACGGCGACTACTGGCTGATGGGCCGCATTGACGACGTGGTCAATGTCTCCGGCCATCGCATCGGCACGGCGGAAGTTGAGAGCGCGCTGGTCAGCCATCCGAAAGTGGCCGAGGCCGCCGTGGCACCCATGCCGCACGACATCAAAGGGCAGGGGCTTTACGCCTTTGTGACGCTCAAGGACGGCGTCGAGGAAAGCGACGAACTCAAGAAGGAACTGGCCAACCACGTCCGCAAGGAAATCGGGCCGATTGCCGTGCCGGACAAGATTCAATTCGCGCCCGGCCTGCCCAAGACGCGCTCGGGCAAAATCATGCGCCGCATCCTGCGGAAGATTGCCGAGAACGCCATGGATCAGATCGGCGACACGTCCACCCTGGCCGATCCGCACGTTGTGGAGGCTCTGGTCAAGGGGAAACAGTGAGAGTTGAAAGCGGTGGGAAAACATCGAACATTCAACATCCAACGTCGAACATCGAATTTCGGGATGGGGATTGCAGTGAATCGTCCTCGGCAACGGTTTTGGCAGCGTAATCGAGAATCGAGGGTCGAGTGCCAATTTGAGCTGTAGCGCAGGCTTTCCAGTCCCGCATGGCGGGATTGGGGCGACTTTCCAGTCGCCCGAAGCGGAACTGGAAAGTTCCGCCCCAGCAGACAAGAATGTCTGCTCTACAATGATTTTCCCGTGTGCCGGAGCCATGTTTCACCCGGCTGAAGCCGGGGGCGGATGAGAGATGTTCACGCCAACTGCCGAAGGGACAGCCAACGATGCTGCCAAACGCGTTCATAGACAAACCGAAGAAGCCCACCGCGGCGGAATTGACTGCGGCATTGGGACCGGCCAAAGCGCTCTGGGACCAACTGCTGGCCGGGTTGGCCGACGAGCACAACTTAACCGTCCAGGAGTGGAACTCTTACTCACGCAAAGCCGGCTGGTCGCTGCGCCTCAAGCACAAGGACCGGAACATTCTGTATCTCTCTCCGTGCGAAGGATGCTTTTTCGTGTCCTTCACTCTTGGCGACAAAGCGATGCAGGCGGCGCGCCAAAGCGGTCTTCCTCAAAACGTCATTAAAATTATTAACGAAGCCAGACGGTATGCGGAAGGAACCGGCATCCGGATTGAAATGAAGAAACCAAAAGACATTGAGATTGCGAAGAAACTTGCCGCCATCAAGCTGGCCCATTGAGCGGGCAGAAAACGAACTAGAACCTTAACCGAGAAAGAACAAGACTTATGACTGACACAGCGATGATTTCCCAGACTCCCACAACGAACCGCGGCTGGGTCGTCACCTTCTCCGGCACGGGCATCAATCTAGCCCTCGGCATTCTTTACGCCTGGAGCCTGATCAAAGGCGCCATCGAAACGGAGTTTGGCTGGAAAGGCTCGCAACTTAACGACCCCTACACACTCTGTTGCCTGGTTTTCGCGTTCGCGATGATCCTGGCCGGACGCTGCCAGGACAAGTTCGGTCCGCGCCTCACTGCGTCCATCGGCGGCCTGCTCGTCGGCGCGGGGTTTGTGCTCTGCTCGACCACGAACAGCTACGCCGTTTGGTTGCTCGGCTTTGGCGTGCTGGCGGGCATCGGCATCGGCTTCGGCTACTCGTCCGCCACGCCGCCCGCGTTGAAGTGGTTTCCGCCGTCGAAGACCGGCCTGATCGCGGGCTTGGTCGTTGCCGGATTCGGTCTCGCGCCGGTTTACCTCGCGCCGACGTCGGACTTCCTGTTGCGAAACTACGGCCTGCTCAAGTCCATGCTGATTTTCGGCATCGCGTTCGTCGCCATCGTGTGCGGCCTGTCGCAACTGCTGCGCAACCCGCCGGCGGGCTACGTCGCGGGCGCGAAACCAGCCGCCCCCGGTTCCGCCGCGAAACCCGTCGCCGCCAACGCCACGCCCGGTGAGATTCTGCGGCAGCCGACGTTCTGGCTGTTGTGGGTAATCTACTTCATCGGTGCCGGCGCGGGCCTGATGGTCATCAGCAGCGTCAGTGGCATGGCGAAGCAGACCCTGCACGAAGCGGCGTTCATCGCCGTGGCGGTGATGGCCATTGGCAACGCCGGGGGCCGCATTTGCGCCGGGTTGTTGTCCGACAAGATCGGGCGGCGCTGGACCTTGATGCTGGTGCTGCTGATCCAGGCCGCGCTGATGTTCATCGCCATTCCCGTGACTGCTTCCACGCAAGGAGCGAAGTTCGTGATCGTGCTGGTGGCCACGCTTATCGGTTTCAACTACGGCGCGAACCTGTCGATTTTCCCATCCTTTGCCAAGGATTTGTGGGGTCTGAAGAACTTTGGCATGAACTACGGCGTCCTCTTCACCGCGTGGGGCATGGGCAGCCTGTTGAGCCGGCTTTCGCAGATGCTCAAAACCAGCAGTGGCAATTTTAAATCCTCCTTCATCACCGCCGGCATCCTGCTCATCGCGGGCGCGGCGCTCACGCTGTTGATAAAACCGCAGTCGAAAAACAGCGCGGGCGTGCCGGAACCGGTCGCCCCGGCAAAATAACCAACGGTATCGGTTTTTTCCATCACCGGCAAAATCGCCTGGAAGCACAAATTCAACGGCCACCGGGCGGGCAAACCCAGACCCCAGATCGAGGACGAGGACGAGGACGAGGACTAGAACGAGTGGGGGGAAGCAACGAATGTTGTTTCTTTGACAAAAAAGGTGGGGGTGTCCGGGCCGTAGTAATTTAATGTGATTTGAGGGTCGTCGGGTGCAGTGGAGTTCTTATAAATTCGACTGACGTGACGGCCATTTTCAATGTCGAAGCGATGTTTGATTTGTTACATTTTTCACCGATATGAGCACAAGACCCAAACTTACCGTTGACGCCAACGAAGGCGTCGCCAACGTAGCCTACCGCCTGAATGAAGTGATGGCCATTTATCCCATCACGCCGTCATCGCCGATGGCCGAGTTCTGCGATCAGTGGGTGTCCGAAGGCAAAAAGAATCTCTGGGGCACCATCCCGTCGGTCGTGGCGTTGCAAAGCGAAGGCGGCGCGGTGGGCAGCGTCCACGGCGCGCTGCAGACCGGCTCGCTCGCCACCACGTTCACGGCGTCGCAAGGCCTGCTGCTGATGATTCCCAACATGTTCAAGATCGCGGGCGAACTTGAGCCTGCGGTCTTCCACGTCACCGCCCGCGCCATCGCCACCCATGCGCTTTCCATTTTCGGCGATCACAGCGACATCATGGCCTGCCGCTCGACCGGCTGGGGCATGCTCGGTTCGGCCAGCGTGCAGGAGGCCGTTGATTTTGCGCTCATCGCGCAGGCGGCCACGCTGCGTTCGCGGATTCCTTTCGTGCATTTTTTCGACGGCTTCCGCACCTCGCACGAAGTGCAGAAGATTGAAATGCTAACGGACGCGGATTTGCGCGCGTTGATTGACGACCAGATGATTGCCGGACTGCGCGCCCGGGCGATGTCGCCGGACCGGCCGGTGCTGCGCGGCACGGCGCAAAATCCCGACGCGTTCTTCCAGGGTCGCGAGGCGTGCAACAATTTTTACACCGCCTGCCCGCAAATCGTGCAGGACGCCATGGATCAATTTGCGAAGGTGGTGGGCCGCGCCTACAAGCTGTTCGACTACGTCGGAGCGCCGGACGCCGAGCGCGTGATCGTGCTGATGGGTTCCGGTTGCGAGGCGGCGCATGAAACGGTGGATTACCTCCTCAAAAAGGGCGAGAAAGTCGGCGTGCTGAAAGTGCGGTTGTATCGGCCTTTTGACACGTGCAAGTTCGTCGAGGCGCTGCCGGCTGGCGTGAAGTCCATCGCGGTTCTGGACCGAACCAAGGAACCGGGCGCGACGGGCGAACCACTTTATCAGGACGCCGTCACCGCGCTGGCGGAAGGATTGATGAACGGCTTCGGCAAGCTGAAGACGATGCCGAAGGTTGTCGGCGGACGGTATGGTTTGTCGTCGAAGGAATTCACGCCCGCGATGGTCAAGGCGGTGTTCGACAATCTCAAGCAGAAGCAGCCGAAAAATCATTTCACCGTCGGCATTACCGACGACGTTTCCCACACCAGCCTGCCGGTGGACCCGGAATTCTCGACCGAACCCGACAATGTGATTCGCGCGATGTTTTACGGTCTGGGCGCGGACGGCACGGTGGGCGCGAACAAAAATTCCATCAAGATCATCGGCGAAGGCACGGAAAATTACGCGCAGGGCTACTTCGTCTATGATTCCAAGAAATCCGGCAGCATGACGGTGTCGCACCTGCGGTTCGGGCCGGAGCCGATCCGCTCCACCTATCTGGTCAGCCGCGCCAATTTCGTGGCCTGCCACCTGCCGATGTTCCTGGAGAAGTTTGACATGGCCAAACCGCTGGTGCCCGGCGGCACGTTCCTGCTGAACACGCCTTACCCGAAGGATGAAGTCTGGGCCAAGCTGCCGACGCCGTTGCAGAAATCGCTCATTGCCAAGAAGGCGAAGTTTTACGTGATTGACGCGACGAAGGTGGCCCGGGACAGCGGCATGGGCGGACGCATCAACACCATCATGCAGGTCTGTTTCTTCGCGTTATCCGGGGTGCTGCCCCGGGACAAGGCCATCGAGTCCATCAAGTATTCCATCAAGAAGACCTACGGCAAAAAAGGCGAGGAAGTCGTGGCCATGAACCTCAAGGCGGTGGACAACACGCTGGAGCATCTGCACGAAGTGCCGGTGCCGAAGAACGTGAACGGCAGCGGCGGGTTGTTGCCGCCGGTCACGTCCAATGCGCCGCAATTCGTGAAGGACGTGCTGGGCAAACTCACCGCCGGCGAGGGCGACGACCTGCCCGTGAGCGCGTTTCCGGTGGACGGCACGTTCCCGACCGCCACGGCGCAATACGAGAAGCGCAACCTCGCGCTGGACATTCCGGTTTGGGACGAGAAGGTTTGCATCCAATGCCTGAAATGCGTGGCCATCTGCCCGCACGCGACGATCCGGGCGAAGGTCTATGAATCGGCGGCGCTCAAAGGCGCGCCCGCGGCTTTCAAGAGCACCGCCGCGCGCGTGCCGGAGTTCAAAGGGATGAGTTTCACGCTGCAAATCGCCGCCGAGGATTGCACCGGCTGCGCGCTGTGCGTGGATGTTTGCCCCGCGCGCAACAAGACCGAAGCCAAGCTCAAGGCCATCAACATGCGTCCCCAGGCGCCGTTGCGGGCGCAGGAGCGGGAGAACTGGAATTTCTTCATCACCTTGCCCGAATTCGACCGGCGCAAACTCAAGGTCACGCAGCTCCGCCAGCAACAGTTCATGCGGCCGTTGTTCGAGTTCAGCGGCGCGTGCGCGGGCTGCGGCGAAACGCCCTACGTCAAAATGTTGTCGCAGCTTTTCGGCGACCGCGCCGTGATTGCCAATGCCACCGGCTGCTCCTCGATTTATGGCGGCAACCTGCCGACCACGCCTTACTGCGTGGACAAATCCGGCCGCGGCCCGACGTGGAACAATTCGCTCTTCGAGGACGCCGCCGAGTTCGGCCTCGGCTTCCGCGTTTCGATTGACAAGCAAAAGGAATTCGCCGCGGAACTGGTGAAAAAACTCGCGCCGCAACTGGGCGACGACCTCGTGAGTGGCATCGTCAATGCCGGTCAGACCGATGAAGCCGGGATTTACGAACAGCGCGAGCGCGTGGCCGCCTTGAAGCAAAAGCTGGCGAAGCTGGACTTTCCCGAGGCGAAACTGCTGCTGCCCATCGCCGACATGCTTGCCAAAAAGAGCGTGTGGATTCTGGGCGGCGACGGCTGGGCCTACGACATCGGTTACGGCGGCCTGGACCATGTGCTGGCGAGCGGGCGCGACGTGAACGTGCTCGTGCTCGACACGGAGGTTTATTCCAACACGGGCGGACAGATGTCCAAGAGTACGCCGCGCGGCGCGGTGGCCAAGTTTGCCGCCGGCGGCAAACCGATGGGCAAGAAAGACCTCGGCCTGATCGCAATGACCTACGGCAACATCTACGTGGCCAGCGTCGCGATGGGCGCGAAGGACGAGCAGACGCTGCGCGCGTTTGTGGAGGCGGAATCGTATCCCGGCCCGTCGCTCATCATCGCCTACAGCCATTGCATCGCGCACGGCATCGCCATCGATATGGGCGTCGGCGCGCGCCAGCAGAAGCTCGCGGTGGAATCCGGCCAGTGGCTGTTGTATCGCTACGACCCGCGCCGGGTCGAGGCTGGCGAGAACCCGCTGCAACTGGATTCACAGGCGGCGAAAACCAAACTGCAGGATTATCTGCTCTCGGAAAACCGTTTCAAGATGCTCACGAAGAGCAAACCCGAAGAGGCGAAAAAGCTCTTCGCCCAGGCCCAGGTGGATGCCGACCGCCGCTGGAAATTTTACCAGTATTTGTCCGGGCGCGATTTGAAGTCCGGCGCCGCTCCGGCCGCGCCGTCCAAACCGTCCGCCACCGTGGACCAGCAACCGTGAGAAAATGTAGCAGCCGACGCCTGCCGGGTCGTAGCACCTGGTGCGAAGACTGGTGAGGAGGCTCTGAATAATGCAGAAGGCAGAATGAAGGATGCAGAATTGAAATCAGAGCTTCGTTACCTCGGCTGCCACGAAAAACTAGAATGAAAATTGACCTATGGACCTGACAACGACTTATCTCGGTTTGAAACTGCGCACGCCGCTGGTGCCGTCGGCCTCGCCGCTATCGGAGGAAATTGACAACCTCAAACGCATGGAGGACGCCGGGGCGTCGGCGGTGGTGCTGTATTCCCTGTTCGAGGAGCAATTGCGCCAGGACCGCCTGGAACTGAACCATTACATGGAAAGCGGCACGTTCAGCTTTGCGGAGGCGCTGACGTATTTTCCGGAGCCGGAGGAATATCACCTCGGCCCCGAGGATTATCTCAAGCACATCGCCAACGCGAAAAAGTCCGTGAAAATTCCCATCATCGCGAGCTTGAACGGCTCGTCCCCCGGCGGCTGGACGCAATATGCCAAGCTGGTCCAACAGGCGGGCGCCGATGCGCTGGAGTTGAACATTTATTACATTCCCACGAACATGAACCTGCTTGCCGGGGAGGTCGAACAAACCTATCTGGACGTTCTCAAAGCGGTGAAAGCCGAGATCACGATTCCGGTGGCGGTGAAGCTCAGTCCGTTCTTTACCAACTTTGCCAACATAGCCAAGCGGATGAACGAGACCGGGGCGGATGGGCTGGTGCTGTTCAACCGGTTTTATCAGCCGGACATTGATTTGGACACGCTGGAAGTCAAACCTAACATTTTGTTGAGCACGCCGATGGCCATGCGCGTTCCATTGCGCTGGATTGCCATCCTTTACGGTCGCCTCCAGACCAGCCTGGCGGCCACCAGCGGCATCCATCGCGCGTCCGACGTTTTGAAAATGCTCATGGCCGGGGCGGACGTGACCATGCTCTGCTCCACGCTCATCCGGCACGGCGTCGGGCAAATCAGCGTCATCGAACGCGAACTCGTCGCGTGGATGGAAGAGCATGAATATGAATCCGTCACGCAACTCAAGGGCAGCCTGAGCCAGAAAAATTGTCCGGCACCCAGCACCTTTGAGCGCGCGCAATACATGCGGGCCATTTCCACCTACTCCGTGCCGTAATCAAGTCCGACCCGTTGGGAAGGCAGACGCGTTTAAATGGGGTGGGTTCTGTTCGTCCTCGTCCTCGTTCTCGTCCTCGAAATCCCTTGGTGTGATTCGAGGACGAGGACGAGAACGATGGACGAAGCGGGTTTTTTAAAACACTTCCGCTTTCAGGCCGGACACGTGACGCACGGTCTGCGCGATGTGGGAAAGCGTTTTCAACGGCAGATGTCCGCACTCCGCGTGAAACATCGGCCGCGTGGCGGAGTAAATCTGCACGAGTGGAATGTCCGCACCCGCCGCCTTCAATTCCTTGAGCCGATGCGCGTATTCCTCGATTTCTTTGGACAGCGGCTCTTCGCCATTGATGGCCGGGAACAGGCTTTGGATGATCACCGGGCGCTGGCGGGCAACCAGCAGGATGTTGGACAGCACTTTCTCCAGCGGCACGTCCGACCGGTCCACCTGGTTGAATAACGCCTGCGTGCCGCCGTCCAGCTTCGCCCAGATTTCGTCGGACTTCGTGAAATGTTTCAACCCCTGCTGCACCTGGGGCCGGTCAAGCCCGGTGGCATTCGTAATCAGCACGATTTTGAAGAACGGAAATTCGCCCAGCGCCCGGATATGCACGATTGATTCAACGGCCTCGGCAAAATTCGGCGCGAGGGTCGGTTCGCCGTCACCACTCAAGGCCACGTGGCGCAGTGTGAACAATTCCTCCGACAGCGCGGAATACCACGGACGTTCGTGCAATTTTCCCGCCAGCACGAACGCGAGCGTTTTGTGAAGCTCGGCGGCCATCGCGTCCACGTCCAGCTTCGCCTCGCGCGGAGCATTCCGGCGGTCCACCTCGCAATAGAGGCAGTCGAAGCTGCAGTATTTGTCGGGGTTCATGTTCACGCCCAGCGACAAACCGTGGGCGCGTGCTGAAATCACCGCATACACAAAGCGGTTGTTGAGGAAATCGCGCGGGCAGCCAAAGGCCGTCTCCGGAATCGCAAGGCGTTCTTTCCCGTTGAATGGCCTGGTTGCGGTCGAGTTCAAGTGTTTTTGAATGGCTGCTTCCACAATTCTCACTGGCACGTTAAGTCCACGGCGGAAGTGTCACTACACGACTCTTGGCAAAATGCCCACATTCCTTGCCCGGTGGTGGGCGTGTTGCCCAAATGGCAGGGCAGGCTTTCGAGCCTGCCGGTTGCGAAGTTTTCCAACTTCGCGGACCAAAGCTGACAGTTTGACGGGGAATCCGGGGACTGGAAAGTCCCCAGAACCGGCAGACAGGAATGTCTGCCCCACATCCGAAGCGGAAAATGATTTTGGGCAACACGCCCGGGAGATGCGCCGGGTGAAGAATCACCGGCCACAGGCAAAAAGTTTCAAGTCAATCCGCGTTGGTCCGCGACGGGTGGCGCAGCTTGCCGCCCCGGGCGGAACCCAGCGCGGTGAGGGTGCGCTGGTAAATTTCCTCCGGCGTGCCCTCGGCCTCGATAGTCAACAGCAAGCCGCGTTGCTGGTAGAAGTCGGTCAGCGGTTTGGTGTTTTTTTCATAGACCTCCATGCGCACGCGGACGGCTTCGGGCCGGTCGTCTTCGCGTTGCTGGAGTTTTGTCCCGCAATGATCGCAAACGCCTTCGACGCGCGGCGGGAGCGCGGTCACGTGGAAGACCGCCTTGCAATTCGGGCAGGTGCGCCGGCCGCTCAGGCGCGCGACAACTTTTTCGATGGGCAAATCGTAATTCAACACGGCGTCGAGCGGAATTTGCTCCTGCTCCATGATTTTGGCGAAAGCCTCCGCCTGCGCGACCGTGCGCGGAAATCCGTCGAGCAGGAACCCGCCGCGGCAGCGGATGCAACCAGTGCGCTCGCGGATGAGATCGAGCACGGTCTGGTCGGGGACCAGGTCGCCGCGCCGCATGTAGCCGAGCGCGGCTCCCAGCGCCGGGCTGCGCTCGCCCTCGGCGAGGCATTTGGCGGCGCGGAAAATGTCGCCGGTGGAAAGGTGGCAGGTGCCCAGCCGTTCGCAGAGCAATTCGGCCTGGGTTCCCTTGCCCACGCCCGGCGCCCCGAGGAGCACCAGACGAAAAAGACGCGATGGCAGCGGCGGGAGAATTTCGCACTTGGCCGCGCCGCCCTGGATCCAGGCTATTCGAACTTTTTGTGCGCTCATATCGTTTTCATGGAAAATCTTTATCCCGCCCGCACAACGTGTTGTGAAGACGATACTAATTCAAGACATATTTAAATCCAAGCCAATTAATACACGGTCTTTGCCAAAAATGGGTGAAGGAAGGTTGGGTAATGGCTTCAATGGGGAAATCCGGCCGTCAAATCGGGGAGCCGCGGCGGCGCGCAGCGTGGCAAGATTTGATGCAATAAAGCCAAACTTTGCTTTTCAGCAGGGTGGCGGGTCGGTTATTAAATTGCGCATGCAAATCATCGCCGCCTGTCCCCGACCGGCTTTTGCCAGGTTGCATTTGTCTTCAAACGGGCCGCGCTCCTTTGAGTCGCGGGCGGTTGCGGTTTCCACTGTTTCCAAATTGAAAGAAATTCCACTATGAAAAATTACGCTCCGGCAGACATCCGCAACTTCGCCGTCGTCGGTCACGCTTCGTCGGGCAAGACGATGCTCTGCGAGGCGATGCTCGCGTGCGGCGGCGTCATCTCGCGCATGGGCCGCATCGCGGACGGTTCGACGGCGTCGGACTATCATGTCAGCGAAAAGAACCGGCAGATTTCGGTCTCGGCGTCGCTGCTGCACACGGAGTGGGCCGGGAAAAAACTCAACATCATTGACACGCCCGGTTATCTCGACTTCATCAGCGAAGGTCTCGGCGCGCTGCGCGTCGGCGATTTCGCGCTGGTGGTCATTCATGCGCAACACGGTCTTGGCGTAGGCACCGACCGGGTGTGGGATTACGCGACCCGCTACGGCATCCCGAAAATGATCGTGGTGAACGCGCTGGACAAGGAGAACGTGGATTTCGACGCGGTGGTGCGCCAGGTGCAGGAACGGTTTGGCCGGCACGTTTTTCCGTTGAGCGTTCCGATGAATCCCGGCCCCGGCTTCAACCGCGTGCTGGACGTGTTGCGCAATGAAATTGTGACCTACGCCACCGATTCCAGCGGCAAATACAAGGAAGAGCCGGCGACCGGCGAATGGGAGGCGAAGGTCAAGGAATTGCACCGCCAATTGATCGAACACATCGCCGAGTCCGACGACGAGTTGATGAACAAGTTTTTCGAGAAGGGTGGGTTGTCGGAGGAGGAATTTCGCGTCGGCATCCACGCGGCGGTGCAAAAGGAATTGTTCATCCCGCTGTTTTGCACTTCGGCGGAAAATAACATCGGCGTCGCGCGCCTGATGGATTTCATCGGCAAGTATGGCTCGTCGCCCGTGGACCGCAAGAAGGTCAAGGCGATCAATGCCAGCGACGCGGAAGTGGAGGTCGGCTTGGACGATCCCGAACCGGTGCTTTATATTTTCAAGACGATGTCCGAGGCGCATTTCGGCGAGCTGTCGTTCTTCCGCGTCTATTCGGGGTCGGTTTCCACCGGCATGGATTTGTTCAACAGCGACCGCAAAGTCAATGAGCGCATCGGACAGATTTATCTGCTCAACGGCCAGAACCGCGAGGCGGTTCACACTCTCGGCCCCGGAGACATCGCCGCGGCCGTCAAACTCAAGGACACGCACACCGGCAACACGCTGTGCCACGCCAAGAAGGCCGTGACGCTGTCGAAGGTCGTTTATCCCAAGCCCAACATCCACGCGTCGCTGGTCGCCAAGGTGAAGGGCGAGGAGGACAAAATCGCCTCCGGCCTCGCCGCGTTGCATGAGGAAGATCCAACCTTCCTCTATTTCGTGGATTCCGAACTGCACCAGACCGTCATCTCCGCGCAGGGCGAATTGCACCTGGAAGTCGTGGCCGACCGGTTGCGCCGCCGGCACAACGTCCATGTCGAATTGGCCGAGCCGCGCGTGCGGTATCGGGAAACCATCAAGACCAAGGCGGACTCAAAATACCGCCACAAGAAACAGACCGGCGGTTCCGGACAATTTGCCGAGGTCTGGATGCGCATCGAACCGAAGCCGCGCGACACGGGCCTGGAATTCACCAGCTCGCTGGTCGGCCAGAACGTGGACCGCGTGTTCGTGCCGTCCGTTGAGAAGGGCGTCAACCAGGCCTGCACCGAGGGCATCCTCGCCGGCTGCCGCGTGGTGGACGTGAAGATTGAATTTTACGACGGCAAGATGCACCCGGTGGATTCGAAGGACATCGCGTTCCAGATCGCCGGTTACTTTGCGTTCAAGGAGGCGTTTACAGCCGCGCGGCCGTGTCTGCTGGAGCCGATCAACAACATTGAGATTCACATTCCGGACGATTGCATGGGCAAGGTGATGGGCGATTTGTCGAGCCGGCGCGGCCGGATCCAGGGCATTGAAACCGACGGCGGTTTCCAGGTGATCAAGGCGCAGGTTCCGGTGAAGGACCTTTATCACTATTCCAGCAATCTCCGTTCGCTGACCGGCGGCCGCGGCGTG
>PMOA01000099.1 GCA_003161635.1 Limisphaerales bacterium | reverse complement strand
TCATTGTGTGAAGTGGTCTAACGACAAAAGCTGAGCCACGCCGCCGAAACTGTCAACCGCGAAGGCGGAACTGAAGGCGCAATCGGCGTTGGCTCCGGCGAATTGTTAGGCCACTCAATCATCATAGTGTATGCGTAAAATCTCTCTGGGACCGAAACGAATCGGTGGACCAGCAGCGCACAAAATCCATGTGTTCGTCAGATGCGGCGCACGCGTCAAGAAATACTCGAACGGCTTCCCGCAGCCATCTATCTGCACAGCATAGTTCGGCATCACCATAATGCTTATCGGGTGTAAAGCTCGAATCACTTCTGGAACTCGCGGGTCATCAGGCTTTATATCGTCTTCGTTGGTCAAGGATGAGTGCAGCATGGCAAAACAAGCATCGGCAATCTGACGCCTTTCTGCCGGTGTGCGCCCATCATTGGGTGGCTGATAAATGAAAATGGCACCAATGACAATGAGAAGAACGATGACACCGAATGCTGTCAAAAGAAATTTTCGGGCGCGTTTCATGGCGGCGTGTCGAGTGGCCTAACGTCCAGAGCNNGTGAACCGCGAAGCGGAACTGAACCGGCCATCCCGCGTTGCCTGCAGCGATTTGTTAGACAGCGTTGTTCTCACTTGGACATCAGCTTGAAATCTCCACCGCCGTTGGTCATGCGCTTCCGAACCGCTGCCAAATCCTTCGCGCTGTTCTCACTCGGAAACAACTCATACGACCGCGAATACTGTGCCTCCGCGTTCGTAACGTCGCCCATCGCCAGGTAAATGACTCCAAGATAAGTATGCCCGTAATAATAACTGGGCTGGCGAGCGGCTAATGCCTGCGCCATCGAAAGCGCCGCTGGAAAATCCTGCCGACTCATCGCCGTCCTAACTCGCTCCCACGAATCTGGTGACGTAGAACCTCGTGTGAATCCCGCATAAAAGGCGGGTATCGAACCCACGATAACAAAAATCAGAATCAGGGTGAAAACGCGCTTCAGCTTCCGAAGTTCGACCAGTATCGCTTGATTGATGTCTTCGCTCATAAATTGACGTGCATAAGGTGCCTAACGTCCAGAGCTCAGGCACGCGGGACCAAATGACGTGAACCGCGAAGCGGAACTGGACCGGCCATCCCGCGTAGCCTGCAGCGATTTGTTAGGCCGATGGTCAATCATAACTCAAAATCTACTCTTCGGGCGGTGCGAACGAATACTGGAAATGATGGCTGCCACAATCCACCAAATCAAAGATACCACGAATCCTAAAACTCCAAAATAAGTCATCAAAAAAGTGACAATTCCAATCAAATTCGACCACGATGATTCTGATCCTTTAGGGTCCCAATGCGTGCTGAGAAAACCGCAAAAACCAAACCCCATCATTCCAAGGCTGACAAATAACGCCAGCCAACATGGACGCTTGAAATTCATATCATCACACGAATCGGCCTAACGAAAAAAGCTGAGCCACCGCCGACNNGTGAACCGCGACAGCGGAACGGACCGCGCCAACGGCGGTTGGCTCCGGCGAATTGTTAGGCCACAGTATCGTCATAACTCAAAAATATAATGCACTTCAACCTAGTCGTTGTCTCTGCTAACAAACCAAGCCACCAATGCTACAAGAGCTACCGGAATCAATGATGCCCACCACGGCACTCCATATCCCGCCAGGCTACTGAATGCAAAAAATGCTGAAATCATTTTGGAATGAACGCTCTCATGTGGCCTAACGATCCAAAGCTGAGCCACGGCCACCGGCGGCCAAGCTCCGAATGCAATGATGACTTTCAAATCTCATAACTCAACCGAAATCTCAAGGGGCAGTGGCCGTTGGTTCCAGCGCGGTGTTAGGTGGCATGTGTTTTCGTCTCTCATGCTAAAAATATGGATGTCCACCACTGGCGATATAAAATGTAGGCCAGAAAATGATATCGCCGGCAAGTGCTACTGGGAACAGCACCAAACGGGCAGGATAAATGTAACCTGGTGTCCTCGTGATGTCTGAGGAAATAAAAGCAGCCGTTGGAAAGTCTCCGTCGTGACGGGGTGGAACATACCAGACCCACTGGCCATCCGACCAAAAAACACACTCCTTAGATGGAAGTGTCGCGGTGAGGTCGCGATAATCAACTTGAACCTTCAGCAATGGCAACACATCGGAGGTCGTGTCTGTCAACTTTTGGCTGGCAACCGGACCTATCGGCTTACTAACGGCAAACCCCAACTGCACGAGGTTGGTGGCTGGATGAAGTGATGCTCTAGCTATAAAATTGGTGAGCCTTTGCTCGCCGATGACAGTGCCTCCCGTGAAGCGTCCGAACATCCCGTAACGCTCGACTTGTGCGTCATATTGGAATTCGAGGTCACCGTTCGCGGTCTTTGTTGCGACTGGGTCAGTGTAACCAGACATCTTTGATGCACCATAAGCATGCGAATGCAGTGCCCACCCATTACGCATCATCTCTGTCGAACATCCTCCGCATAGCAGTGCCACGAATAGCGCAAATGTTATTTTGAGAAGCATGAGTCGTGCGCCATGACACCTAACGATTCAAGCTCAGGCACAGCCGCCGAGCGAAACGTCGAAAGGAAAAATGACAAACAAATCTCATAAAATCAATCGCAACTGGAAGGGCCAGCGGCTGTTGCCTGCAGCGATTTGTTAGGCGGTTTCACTATTCAACATC
>PMOA01000013.1 GCA_003161635.1 Limisphaerales bacterium | reverse complement strand
AGTTCCGCTTCGCGGTTCACGCGTTTTGGTCCCGCGTGCCTGAGCTTTTGACGTTAGGCCGCGTCAGCACATTGCACATTTATGAATAACAAATTCAACAAGTGGTTCGAGCAGACAGCAGCCGACCCAGCGCGTCGTCGCGCCGCCATTGCTGATTATACCAAATATCGAGTCATTCTTTTTTGTTGCGCAGTGGTCATCACAGGATGCGCGCTGGACATGTTTTTCACGGGAACGCGCCATCCAAGCTCAGTGGTCGTAGAAAGCTTTGCGGCATGCATGTCGTGGATTGTTGTGGTTAGGGTTAGTTCCACCCGCCGAGTTCTCAAATTGCTCGACCAGTTTTTAAGCCGAGATGAAAAGACGACGGCCTAACACCGCGCTGGAGCCAACGGCCACTGCCCCTTGAGTTTTGGATTGAGATATGAAATTTGAGAGTCATCATTGCATTCGGAGCTTGGCCGCCGGTGGCCGTGGCTCAGCTTTGGATCGTTAGGCAGCAGTCGCCATGTCTCCGCACTTCACAGGATTTCGGCTTTGGGCGCTCATTTGGTGTGCAGTCACCCCTATCATCGCCGTGATTGTCCCTGCACAGTTTGATTCGATGGGTTGGCTTTGGCTGTTGGTTCCGCCTACGATAGTGCTTTCGCTCATTACAGCGGTGTGTTTCGCGTTCATTTTCACAGCACCCAAGTTTACGAGCATGGCACTTCGGGTTTCTCGGTTTTCGCGGATTACCATCGTCTTGCTGGCGACGGGTTTTGGTTATTTGGACGGCTGGTTTCTTCATTGCGCGGTTGCGAATGGCTGCAATTCGAGACTAAACTCGTAGGGATCTGGCTAACAGTATCTTCTGGGCTTGGCGCAGCGTTTCGGTGGCGGATGATGGAAAATCAGTCTGGCGGAAGTCCCGTTACTTGTAATCGCGTTTTAGGGCAATTCTCTGCCAACCACACTCGCAAAAGAGAGCACCTTGTCGTTGGGATGTGAATAACTTTTCCTAGACAGGACTGGCGGTCGGCGTAAAGTTGCAATTAATCAGATGGCCTTGGGTCAACGCAATTGAAGGCTCCGCGTGGTTGAGCTCTCATCGTTAGACCACCAAAATCAACAATCAACGCAATTACTATGAACACGCGATTCCTGATTAGAGTCATATTGTCGAGTTATATTCTTGCCGGGTTACGGGCCGAGGGAGGCTCGGTTATTTACGGTCTGCCAGTTTCTGTGAATTATAGTGCGTCAGCGTCTTTTGAAGGATCTGTCACTCAAACGGCTGTCTTCCAAGCCACGCTACAGGACTTCATCGCGCTTGGTCCGGATTTTCTTCCCTTGTTCGATGTGAGTATCGGGGCGGATCAGATTAGCATTACCGCGTTGAGGATCTTTACCGTCGGGCCGAACGGCTTCATGGACTTCAATTGGAATTTTGCGTTGACGCCAGTCGCGGGCTGTTCATTTGACGGTGCAAATCTTATCTCCAGTTCACTATTTTCGATTCCGCCCTTCACATTCCCTGTCAACCCACCCGTTAGCTTCGATTCAACGACGCTTTCGATTTCAGTTGGCGGGCCCATTGTTGATGGCCCTTCTGGCATAGATACTGTTAATAATGGCGGTGTAGCTGTAGTTGGTTTTACAATAGTTCCAGAGCCATCGACTTGGGCGCTGTTGGCCTTAGGAACAGGCGCTATGTTCTTGTCTGGGCGGAAAGCCTGGCAATGACGAAGACGCCGCCCAACCAGGGCGCTGCAGCGAACCGCCGCTCCGCTGGGTAGTCGGACGGTTTGGGACAATTTCGACGCGACTGTTGCAGTCGCCGGACGTTTCCGGCGGCTGTGGCTGGATCGTTAGGCATAGCGACGCACGTTATCACATGAATGCTTCATCACATTCTAGCGGCAGTCACCGGATGATATTTGTTGGCCTGCTGGTTTCAGTGTTCGTATTTCATTGTATAGTTGGCTTCTTGCTTTATCGCGGCAGGGTGACTGCGCGTTCCACCAAGCTTGACTAAACGCCGGCCAACGCATATTGAATGATTTGAATAGAGATGTGCATTTTGAAATATAATTCGGCGCTCAAGTTGCTGGTCAGTTTGGTGACCGGTTTTGCATTAACCGTGCTTTCTGCAAACGGGGCAGAATGGCAGAGTTTTGTTTTGTCGGGAATATTTACATCCGCCAAAGCGGATGCCACTGACATGGTTTTAATCGCTGTCGAACATGGCCACTTTCTTTATAAGAATTATGCGCGAGGCTCAGGGCTGACATCTTATTCTCTATCTTTGGGAAAGCCGGTTGAAGATAATTCTGGCAATCTCGTATTATTGATTGACTTTACAGTTCCGGGCGCAACTTCCGCTGACTTTTCCTTGTCTGGCGAAAAGATTGTGGATTTGGGGGCGCTAACAGCTCCGCCTATAAAAATAAAACTGCCAAGAAACGGATTATTTTCGCATCCTTATACTGGCTTCCGAAAAATGGTTATTGGCAACTATTACTATATTGCTCAATCGGGACAACACTTCGTCATTCAACCAACTTCATTTGAGGTTTCCAATGTCCGGGTTGCAGATCAAAGTCCTGGATTGTTTGGTTATACCATCCATTCTGCTGATTGTGCGCTGAAAATAAGGTTTCTTTCCGCCAGCACGATTGATGGACTTCAACAACTGATTAAAGGCTCGCCAGCGCGGAAGCACGATCCAATGCCATAATTACATCTCCAGCGCTAAAAATCCAATGAGATGATCTGCCCAAGCCCATTTTTCAACCGCCGTTCACAGTATTTTTTGAACAAACAACGACCAATCATATGAACCAAATCCATTCCGCTGTCCTTGTCCTCACGTTGTCTTGCGGCACGGTCCTGGCGCAACTGGATCCGGGCCATCCGCTGTCGGGCCTTGAGAAACTTAAAAACTTCGAGACCCTGCGGGCATCGTCCACCGATCCTGACTGGCGCCATGGCAACGGGGACTGCCGGCGGATCAAACCGGGCGGCAGCCTGACGCTGGCGGAATTCACCGGGCCCGGTGAAATCGTCCACTTCTGGTGCACGATTGCGGACCAGGAGCCGAATTATTCCCGGCTGCTCACGCTACGCATTTTTTGGGACGGCGAAACCAATGCCAGCGTTGATTGTCCGATTGGCGATTTCTTTGGCATGGGCATGGGCGTGGACAAACCTTTCACATCATTGCCCGTCCGCGTCAGCTCCGATGGCCGTGGCCGCAATTGTTATTGGCCCATGCCGTTTCAGAAATCGGCGCGCATCGTCGTCGTCAACGAAGGCAAGGAGCCTTGCAACGCATTCTACTATTACTTGGACTGGCAGAAACTGCCGTCATTGCCGGCAGACAGCGCCTACTTCCATGCGATGTACCGGCAGGAGTTTCCGTGCGTGATGGGCCAGAATTATCTGATTG
>PMOA01000083.1 GCA_003161635.1 Limisphaerales bacterium | reverse complement strand
CCAGAAGTGGAACGGAAGGCCCAAACCCATGCCCCAAAGTGCCAAGCTTGATGGCTCGGGCACTGATGCCGTCAGGGAGGCATCATCGAAATACATAGTGTTCCCCTGAACGGCGTTGTCCATGAACATAAGGTATGCTCCAACATAAGCCGTCCCTGCGGGGGCCGTAGCAGTAACACTCGAACTTGTCCACGTATTGAGGGTGGCGTAGCCAACCATGGTCCTGCTGGGGTGCCTACCCCAGTCCCGTGCTATCAAAAGAAGCTGAGCTGAATCAGCACAGGAGTGGCGTAATTAGCTGCCATGATGGGTTGAGGTGTGCGTGCAAAATGGGCACACACTTTCTCTCCGAACATGCCGGAAGCTTATAATCTCTGTAGCAAACTGCACAAATAAAAGCCAGCCTTGATGAACCAAGTCTGGCTCCAAAATTTACGGATGAACTATGGAAAACAGTCGCCTGTTGATTCCGCAATTCAAGAGCAGGCAAGCCGCCGGCGCCAGCCAACCAACATCATTCCGGCAACGGCGAGGATGGCCATACTTGAAGGTTCGGGAACGGGAACAGCCATAAGCTGGAAACCATTCAAGTCGGTCTCCAGGGCGCCTGCACCACCGGCTACCCCAAAATTGATGACCAAGTTCCCCAAACCATCGGACGTGGCTGACGCATAATCAACATAGTCTACCCCTGCGACCAACGTACTGGTGGTGCCGTTCCACACACTGGTCTGGGTAATACCGTTGACCGTGAAACTGCTGGTACGGCCACCGGGGACATTTTGATCGCCCGCGTTATAGAGAACCAAATTGAACGTTTGATTTGCCGCGAGGCCGCTCAACGTGATGGTCGCCGGAGCGTTCGCGTATATTAAATCCTGCATCAGATTGGAGTAAGGACTTCCGGCAGTGGTAAATGCGCTCGTGTTTCCCCAATTCGGCTCATTTGCATCGTATGAACCACCACCGGTCGCGATAGTCATCGTAACCGGCGAGTTAATGCCGGTTGAGTACATCAGAGGAAGCGCGGCAGAAGTTATGCCATTTGGATAACCCGAAAAAGTAAAAGCGCTATCGGCGAATCCATTCCATTGGTCACCTGCGGAACCAATAAGTGCCGCACCAGACTGTGTCGGCCCAGTAGCAACGCCTCCTCCACCGTAAGCTTGACCAACTGAATTGCCGTTGAAATCAACATTAATCAATTGAGCCTGAACACTGGCCAAACCAGCGGCACCGATTACGCTAAGGATTATCAATAGGGGGTTTTTCATAAGTTTTTACTTTCATCTGAGTCTGATTCTGATTCTTGTTGTTATTGCTCGCCGCACACTTTACTTCGTTTCGTTAGCTGTTTGTCTTGCTGATACGGCTGAACTGTGATATTTTTTATTATGTTTTGTTGACTTTGTCAACAACTTTTTGCAAAAAACAAAGATTTATTGTCATCAAATCCATACAGTGCCGTCCCATAGGAAACAGGCATAAAACAATTGATTTTATTGGTTTTTGTCATTTTCGGCTGCGATTTTCACGGCACTCTTCGTTCCACAGCTTGGGGATCGTTCAAAAAGCCCTTGTTTTCTGGGGTTTTCACGTATTTCCTGTGGGACGACTGTGAAATCGCTTCATCCTAGATTCCGCAGTTGACGCTGGAATTTGGAAATATGCAAATGTGTAAACCATTGAAAACAGCTGATTTGTTCAGCTTTTCCGCAACTGCGCCGCAGTTGGATTCGTTCACCCAGCAGGTAAATGAATTCGAACTCCTAAAAATCACATCCCATATGAATTTCATTGATGATTTGCAATCTTGTGACGTTTCTAACTGCGGCATTTAGGTTCATAGATTGCAACGGTGAGCGCAAACCTTTGACGACTTAAATAATTCGAGACCTCCGCAAAACCGACGTAGCAGAGAGCCGCTATTCAAAGCTCCAGAAGAAATGCGGCGGCCAGCCGGCCGCCGCTGCGTTGAATCGTGGGTTTTCAGAGATCTCAATTCGATTTTGGAAACTCATTTTAAAAACATAAAGGCCACCCGGCCATATCGAGCGGCCTTTTTGTTAAACTGTGAGCGAGTGATACCAATTCCCAGAGACAATCGGTGCAATGGGTAGGGCGGCGCTGCTGCGCCGCCGGGTA
The DNA here is from genome assembly GCA_003161635.1 of Limisphaerales bacterium. Taxonomy (GTDB): domain Bacteria; phylum Verrucomicrobiota; class Verrucomicrobiia; order Limisphaerales; family UBA11358; genus UBA11358. Next base: position 67,370 of record PMOA01000083.1, on the reverse strand, counting down.
TGATGGCCGCGCATCCGCCTTCGCTTTGCTTCAGCGCGACAAGGCAGCGCGGCCCTACCGTCTGGAATAGGTGCCGATTATTATCGGGAAATGGTATTGGCTGTTCCGGCGACGCCAGAAGTGGAACGGAAGGCCCGAACCCATGCCCAAAAGTGCCAAGCTCGATGGCTCGGGCACTGATGCCGTCAGAGAGGCATCATCGAAATACATCGAGCCGTTTGCATTGTCCGGGGGCGCATCTCACTTTTTGTGCGGGTTTCCCCCCTGACTCTCATTAACACCCTGCTTTAGCGGGGTGTGGGGCGAAGCCAGGGCCCACCCACCGCTTCAGCGGTTTGCCGTGCGGAGAAAACCGCTGAAGCGGTTACGACGTCAGGTCAGTCACCAACACCCCGCTAACTCGCATATTTCACACTCCGCATCAGCCTGCGCTACAGGCGCTTCGCACGTTCGCATTGAAGTAAGTATGAAATATGCAGGCTATAGCAGGGCGTTAATGAAATAACAGTTGATTCCGTCAGGGGCAACACCCGCACCGGACCGGCTGTAATTGTCAGGCCCGAAGGTTGCCCAACCGGCGAGGTTGGCCGTCTCAAATCCTGAATTGGTTAAAATATTGGCCGCGTGCATTTCCCCGGCAAATAAAAGAACAATAAATGCAGCACGGCCGCCAACCGCTCCTGCCAGAAAAGCTGTTCTGGGAATACATCATTGAGAGCGATAGGGTGCGCTATTTTGACACGGTTGTTGATCTTTGTTCAAGCCAGGACGAATCGTCACTATTTGGATCGCCAGTAAAGCCGTTAAGTTGTGGCGGATTCAAAACTGTTCCATCCCTCCATCTCCTGATTTCCGAGTGCCCGTCGGCATACGAAAGACCGCCGGAATAACCATGGCGCGTTGCCGGAACATCCTGCCACCAATTAGGTTTGGTTGGATCGCTTACAAAAAACGCATCGTTAATGGATTTTTCGTTTTCGTCTATTAAAACGTAGGTCATGGACGGTCCGGGCTGGGTAAGTTCCGTGTCCTTAAAAAAGTTGCGTGTCCCAATACTGGTCCAAGCGTCACCAGGTGGAGGTAGCATAATTGGAGACAAGTAACAATTCATCGAATAACTGCGGACCTTGGGAAAAAATAAAGAACCAAACTTGAAGCCGGAAAATGGTCCGTCGTCCGCCGGGCATTTATAAATCATAGAATTGACATAGGGATAAATACAGCCTATCTGGACATAATTGGTTGCAAACGAGCTATACGCATTCATGTTCCCTGGACACCATTGAAAGTTATCGCCTCCAGACAGGTAGCTGGGATCAGTTGGCGGAAGCAACGAATTATTTTGACCCCCGTTGGGCGCGAGCCTGCTGTTGTTATCGCCGGCATACATGAGCCAACCCAAAGTCAACTGCCTAAATTGGTTCATGCATGATATTGATCGAGCCTTCTCCTTGGCTTTGCTCAATGCCGGCAACAGCAACGCCGCAAGGATGGCGATGATCGCAATCACCACCAGCAGTTCAATTAAAGTAAAAGCATTGCCCCTGATTTTTGGCTTCCAGCTTGAGGAATTTCCATCACATCCGCCAAAGCCCAAACCGGCACTTTTATCTTTGCTGTTTTTAATCATATTTATGCCATTCTCAATCAGCCCGTCGTTTCCAGTTTTAGTTCAAGACTGATTACTATTTCGCCACCGACCCGGCTTTACAAGTCCAATTTAACCGGCGGCCAGCCTGCCGTTGCCGGCCGGCCGCCAGAACCAAGATTTTACCTTAATACACTTGCACCCGATAGAATCGGCTATGTGCAGTAAGCGGATCGGACACTGTAACGGGATAGCTGGTGCCAACGGATGCGGTATTTGTTTGCCAACTCATGGGGGCTATGACATTACTCGCCAGCACACTCCAAGTGGCGTCCGTCAGGTTGGTCTTGTAAAGAACTGAATAGTCAAGCCCGGCTCCGGCCGAGAACGACAGGTTGATATTGTTGCCCCTAACCGACGTTGTAAGATTCGTCACCGGCACAACCTGAATAAGCTGCAGATCGTCCCAATATACAGCATCTGCAGCAACACTGGCATAATTGGGAGCGGGAGGAATGTCAGCGGCAACAGGACAATACTCATACACTTGAAAATTAATATAGGTCGTGCCCGTCGTCGTCGCGTTTGTCGGCACCATGAAGTCACCGTTAGGCAAAGTGTCCCCGGGAATATCGTCGCCCAGCCCAACTCCGGCGTGGTTGTGTATTAGTAAGGTGGTGATAGGATCATAGATATCATAGAGCACATTGGTTACCGGCAAAAAGCACCACTGATCCCTCGGCAACTGGGCATGTAAACCAACCTGGCCATAATTAGGACTGCTCGTGTCAATATTGGTATATTGCGTATCTGCATTGGTATAAGCCAGACCATAAAGCTTAAACGATTCGTAAGTCCGAGTGCCGGGGATCGCCGCGGGTGCATTTGGAGAATCCTTAAACCAAATCTGAATCCGTTCGGTATTGCCGCCGCTAAAATCATTTGAACTCGATATGTAGGCCCAGCCGCCCGCCTTCCAAACGGTGCCGGGGGCAGCTAAAACCGCCTGCCAGAGACCGTTATCTCGATCGCCATTGGCGCCAATCAGCGCAACCTCATTTCCATCATAAACATTGACCGCATTACTAGAAGTGCCATAGAAATTGGCCGCACTTGCAAAATTACAGCCGTTGAAAATACTCCAGGGCACCCAAACCGGGGCGCCTTCAAAACCGCTATTAAGACCCAAAGCGTTGACCTTCTGGAGTGGAGTTAAAACCAATACTGTCAAAGCCACAGGAACACTGCGGATGGAATTGGTGTAGTTGAAGAGAGCTGATTTGGAAGTGACCACCACGTCGAACAAGCCGGCATCAGCGCCTTGCAAGTTGGCGAAGGACAAAGTGGCGGTGGTCGTAGAACCAGCAATGTCATTAACCCCGCCGGCCGCCGGCAGGTTGGTTCCATTCTTTTGCCATTGATAAGACAACTTTTCTCCAGTAAACAAAGGATTATGAGTAGCCACCACTGTGAACGACGCCGACAAGCCGGGATAAGTTGTCACAGCCACTGGCGGACCTGTAATGTCGGGATCACTTCCCACCAGCTTATTCAAAACACAGTCGTCCCAGTAAACCGCGCCTCCGCCATTTGCCGTATTATCAAATTCAATTTGATAGCGAACGAAGGCCGTGCCAAGGGGAGCAGTCAGGATGTTTGTGGGTGCCAACGGGACCTCCTCATTAGCTTCTGTAGCACGATCGGGGGGCAAAGGAATGGGGGCGGGGGCGTAAAGGTTTGTCGGCTCAAGAAACACCCAGCCGCTTGCGTCAACAGCCGCGGGCGGAGCAAATATCCAGTAAACTGGCGGGCCTGACGGATCAAGAAAGTCTGATCCATACACCCCGGCAGTTCCAGAAATGGAACTGGGGCTAACCACAACATTGTTCGAAACATCATAAAAAACAACCTGCATGTGAGCGCTTGCTCCAGCGATGAAGTAGTTCGACGCATAACATATGGTCCAACAACTGGCCGACCACTGCGACCCGGGGTCGGCGGCGAAATCCTGATAAATATAAGCCGAGTCGCTGGTGGTGTCGAATAGCTGGAACGTCCATGAACCAGAATGAGCCAGACGATTTAAACTACCGGCCCCGCCCTGCAGACTATTGGTGTTAACGGCATAAATGTAACCTGTGTTTGAGACTTTCCAGCCTGTCAAATTCCCCGTTTCCGCCCCCGGGTTAACCAGGACGTTTTGGGCCTTTGCGCCGCCGCCGAACAAGATGAGGCCGGCAAGAAAGGTCGCGCAGACCCGATTGTTAACTCTTGAGTTTGTCGAACGCGCATCGGATTGAACCGATGAACCGGACAGCCGAAGATTGTTTTTTAAAATGCTCATGGCAATTGTTTTGGGTTTTTATTGATTGTTAATGAACTTGTAATAATTTATATCACGCATGGAAAAGTGTCAACATTTATTTCGGTCTGGTGGCGGCCTGTTGGTCACATCTTGACACCCGCACCATTTTTCTCTTCCTCTCCTCCCTCAAGGAGGAGAGGGCCGGGGTGAGGAGGCCAATGTTTACAAGCTCGAACCCCTCACCCCCAGCCCTCTCCCCGTTTGGACGGGGAGAGGGAGTTATTTCCGTTCGGTGCGGATGTCAAAATGCGCCCGGCGGTCTGTTTTGAATCCTGGAATCAGACGATTTCGCCCGTTGCGCCATCCTGCGCCGGGAATAATTGATACCATTTCCCGATAATAATCGGCACCTATTCCAGACGGTAGGGCCGCGCTGCCTTGTCGCGCTGAANNGCGCGGCCATCATACCCGGCGGCGCAGCCCGTCCTCCGCAGTAGCTCTGCTACGGAGGGTGGACAGCGCCGCCCTACCCATTGCACCGTTTGTCTCTGGAAATTGGTATGAGTCAGCCCCTTTCCAGCCATACTTTTTTAGACCCGCTTTTCCAGTTAAGCTGCACAGAAGCTGCCGGTTCAACGGCTTGTTTTTTTGGAAACAAATTTGCAAACAAAAAAGCCACCCGATTCATCATCGAGTGGCTTTATGTTAAACTTGATACAAATCAGATCTTCCGTCTGCGGATGAAATAGAACGGAATGGCCAATCCCATGCCCACCAGCGCCAAGCTCGAAGGTTCGGGCACTGCAATTAAGGAAGCATTGTCATAATACAAATTTTCGATTACAGTTGCGCTACCGTTGTCCTGAAACATGGCATACACAGAGGCATCTGTCGCTCCTGCGGGTGCCACGCCAGTAGCAGTATACTGAGTCCAAGTATTTATGGTTGGAAGATGGGGGTCGGGGGAAACAGAGCTGCCTAAACTAACAAATTGTTGTGAGTTAGTAGGATTAGTGAAATTTCCAAAGCCAAGCTGAAATAGGACACCAGCAGTATTGTTACCGTAAGTATCATTAACGGTATCAGTCAGAGCCCATATAGAAAACGTATATGTTTGACCTGGAGTGATGCCGCTAATTATCTGATAGGCTCCTGCAGGATTCCAGTTATTGCCTGGACCAGCCGTCTCAAGCAATGCATAGATGCCATCCTGGGGAGAGTCTGCCGAGGAACTCATGTCACTTTGGGCGGCACTACCGGCTCCATTAAAAGTCGTCCAACCCTGATTAACACCCGAAAGGGTTATTGGATTTGGAGTCTGCGGAAGTGCAGTCTCAAAACTGCCATTAACAAGAAGCGAAGCAGCCTGCGTGGTTGATGCGCTGAATGCAAGGGCTGCGGCTACTGCAATGCTGCCGCCGATAATTTTGTTTAACATTTTCATATAGTTGTCTAGGTTTGTCGTTGTTTATTTGCTGCTGTAAACTGTTACGTGATACTTTTTACTATATGAGGTTGATTTTGTCAATAGTTTTTGTAAAAATAATTGAACATAATTTTTCCTGTATCAAATTGCCGGGTTGGAACAGTGGTTTTTTGATTATGAAATGTGTTTATCTCGTTAAATTCAAGCAACTTACAGCTTTAAGGCGTCATTCTATGTGGAATCGGCCAAACAAGAGCAATTCCCCCCAGAAGTGGGCGCAACTTGACACTGTTCTTGGTCGGAAAGTCTGGGCTGGGAGCGCCGGGCGACTGGAAAGTCGCCCGAACCCGCGGACAGGAATGTCCGCGCTACGTAGCGCAGGCCTTTCCGCCTTCGCGGCGCGCCAAAGCGCCGCTCCGGCGCGACGGCGGCCAGCCTGCGGGTTTTGGGGACTTTCCAGTCCCCAGTTAAGAACTGTGTCAAGATGCACCCCCCAGAAGTCACCGCTATGATTCCCACAACCCCTGTTTCAAGACGTCGTTTGTGGCTGATGCGTCTTTTTGCGATGATTTTCGTTCCGTTGCTCGTGTTGGGTGGCATTGAACTCGGGCTTCGTTTGGGAGGATACGGCTATGACACCGGTTTTTTCCGCCGAATCCAGATTAATGGTCATAAATTTTATGTGCCGAATGAGAAATTCGGTTATCGGTTTTTTCCGCCGGCCATCGCCCGTTCCACGGATCCGTTTCGATTTGCAGCAGAGAAAGCCACCCACTCGCATCGGATTTTCTTGTTCGGCGAATCAGCGGCCAATGGGGAGCCCGATTCAACTTATGGCGTTGGCCGATACCTGGAAGTATTACTGCGCGAACGTTATCCCGGAACGGACTTTCAAGTGGTTTGTGTGGCGATGACGGCGATTGATTCGAGCACCATCCTGCCCATCGCGCGTGAGTGCGCCCGGCACCAGGGCGATTTGTGGCTCATTTACATGGGCAACAATGAAATGGTGGGACCCTTCGGGGCCGAGACGAGTTATGGATTACGCGCGCCCAGTCTGGGCGTAATCCGAACCATTCTCGCCATCAAATCCACCCGGATCGGCGAATTGTTTGATGCTCTCATCGGACGCTTAAGAAGCAATTCATCAACTCCAAAAAAGTGGGGCGGCATGGGAATGTTCATGAATGGTCGCATAGGATATGACGATCCCGCCCGGCTGCGTGCTTATGCCAATTTTAAAGGAAATCTGGAAGACATTTTGCGCACCGCACACAAAGCCGGCGTGCCTGTCATCTTGAGCACGATGGCGGTTAATTTGAAGGATTGTGCGCCGTTCGCTTCGATCCATGCAGCCGGCCTGAATAAAAATCAGGAATCCGAATGGAACAAGATTTACGAGGAGGGCGTTGATCGGGAAACTGCAGGCTCCTATCGGGAGGCGCTCACTTTTTATCAGAAAGCCGCCAAGATTGATCCGCAATTTGCAGATTTGCAGTTTCGCATGGGAAGGTGCGACCTTGCTTTGACCAATAATGATCAAGCCCGGCGGGATTTTGAACTGGCACGAGACGATGATGCGCTCGACTTCCGGGCGGACACGCGCATCAATTCGGCCATCAAGGAAGCGGCGTCCCGTCATGCCGGGCAAGGGGTCTATTTGTTGGATGCAACCAAGATTCTCGCGCAAAATTCTCCAGAGGGAATTCCCGGATTGAACTTTTTTTACGAGCATTTGCATTTGAATTTCGCCGGCAATTATCTGCTGGCGCTTAACTTTGCCGAACAGGCGAAAAAGCTGTTTCCAAACTCAATCACTGCCCGGGACAAGGGAAATTGGGCCTCCGCAGAACTGTGCGATCGCCGCCTCGCGGTTACAGTCTGGGATCGCCAACGGGTTTGGCAGCCCATCATCAGTCGCATAACGTCGGCACCGTTTACCGGACAGTTCAACCACACCGCGAATCTCAAGACTTACGAAGCGAAATTGGATGAAGCAAAGTCCTTGATGAATACCCAAACGCCCGAGCAGGCCCGGCAAATGTATGAACAAGCATTGGCGTTGGCTCCGGATGACTACTTTTTGCACGGAAATTTTCAGAGATTTCTGGAAACCGGGGGATACCTGGCACAAGCCACCGCAGAAGCCAAACGCTGCTGCGAACTTGTTCCACAGTTGCCGGGGGGATATTATTATACCGGCACATTGCTGGTCCGCGAAGGGAAAATCACTGAAGCAGCCGAATATTTTTCGCGGGCGATTGCCATCCGCAGTGACTATGCGGAAGCGCAGAACGGAATGGGAGAGATATTAGCGAACCAACAAAAAACCACCGAGGCCATTTACTGGTTTAAACGCGCGATCCGTGCAAATCCGAACTACGTAGAAACATACCTCAACCTTGGATTCCTACAGCAAAATCAGGGAGAAATTGACGCAGCAACGGCCAGTTATCAGAAGGCAGCGGGTTTGGAGCCGGATGGTCCGGCCGATTATTTCAACCGGGCCAACACTGCCGCCGCTTTATATCGGTGGGATGAAGTAATTGCGTGCCTGCGCGCAGTCGTCAAAGCCAAACCGGAATTTTGGCAAGCTCGTTACCAGCTCGGAATTCAACTGGCAGCAAAAGGGAAAACCGAAGAAGCTCAGACTCAATTCTCGGAGACAATCCGTTATCGCCCGGATTTTATCCAGGCACATTTTTATCTGGGAACAGCCCTGGCCACGCAAGGAAAGCCGGACCAGGCGCTGGCCGAGTTTCGCACAGTTTTACAACTTGACCCGGCGAATAGTTCGGCGCAGCAACAAATTGAAACCATCCAATCCTCAGGCAAACGCAACTGATACCATTTCCCGATAATAATCGGCACCTATTCCAGACGGTAGGGCCGCGCTGCCTTGTCGCGCTGAAGCAAAGCGAAGGCGGATGCGCGGCCATCATACCCGGCGGCGCAGCNNTCCGATAGATCGCGAGCAGGCAGCGCCGCCCTACCTATTGTGCATCCAAACCCATTGCAAGCCGGCGAGGATCGGGGGCAACTCGTCGCGGCCCTTGAGCGGCAACTGAATATTTTCGATGGGGATGATCTGCAGATCGGGTTGGGCTGGGAAGTGGTGGCGCCGGGCGGATAAAAGCTGCGAAGGTTGCAGGTTCAGACACCGCAATCCGCAAGAACATTCAATCTGAGCTGTAACATTCGCGCGCTCACATCAGCACCAAACCCAATGTCGGCGCACCTTCGGAACGTTTGACGCCTGAAACCAGGCCGCCGGGTGACCCTTGTCATCCCTCTAAATAGGGATGGACAACTAAAGCCGCAAATCATACATTCTATTACAAATGACGCCACCACAGCGATGCCGGGCGCGGCGTACAGTTGGACGGGTCCCAACGGATTCAGCTCCAGCAAGCAGAATCCTTCCATCACGAATGCGACGACCGATGCTGCGGGCCTCTACAGCGTAACGGGGACAGTCGGAAGTTGTGCTTCTGCCGCCGCCATGACGATAGTGACGATCAATCAGCCGCCGGTCTTGTCCATGCAGACTTCCGGCAACAGCCTGGTGCTCAACTGGTCCAGCGGCACTCTCCAGTCGGCCACCAATGTGCTGGGCCCCTGGTACGATATCGGCGGCGCCGCCTCGCCTTACACCAACCCGCTTGTTGGACCGCAGCAGTTTTTCCGGCTCAGATGATATCCCCGTGATTTATGATCAAAGAAATTCCCAAACTGCCGACGGACCGCCGGCAAGAACCATGAAGAGAAACCTGCATCGTGTGACTTCACTTGCCGGCGCTGCTGTGCTTTGCTTTATCGGTTTGGCGGACGCCGAGGCTCAACTCCAGCGGTTGAATCTGGCGAAGTTGCAGAGCGCCGTTTCTGATTCTGCGGCCCCCGGAAACCCGGCTTTCCTGGCCACCGACGGCGTCGTGGGCAACACGAATGGTTGGGTGAGCAGCGGGGCGGGACCGCACTGGCTGACGATTACGCTGCCTGTGTCAGTGCAGCTCGGAAGCGCGCAGCTCTTTCTGGGCAGCGACGATACCGCGCCGGTGGCGAACTTTTCGCTGCAGTACTTCAACAGCAATGCCTGGACAACCATTCCCGGCGCGAGCTTCAGCGGCAACAGTGCAACGGTGCTCAACGTCGTGTTCAGCGCGCCGGTCTCCACTTCGCTGGTCCGCTTCTACAGCACGGATTCCACCGTCACCGTGCGGGAGATTGCCCTCTTTGCAACCAATGGCCCGTCGGGTTACCCCATCGGCACGGACGTGAGCCTGAACCTGGGCAAGGAGTGCCCGGTCATCGCGAGCTCCGTGGCTGGCACAAATTACGCAAGCTGTGCGGTGGATGGTTACGCGGGAACGAACGCCGGCTGGCAAACTGCCAACGCCAGCGGGCCGCACACGTTGGAGGTGGATTTTCCTGTCGCCTCGCGCATCGGCAGCGCGCACCTCTATTCCGGCTCGGCCACCTACCCTGCGATTTCGAGTTTTACCCTCAACTATTGGACCGGCAGCGCCTGGGCGGCCATCCCGGGAGCAACGGTGAACGGCAACACGCAAAGGCAACTGGTCGTCACTTTTACTTCGCCGGTCTCGACAACCAAGGTGCAGCTTTCCATCCCCGGCAACGGCACTCAATTTGTGCGGGAGCTGGCCGTTTTTCCGGTCGGCACGGGCATCACCAGTTACCCGCTCTGGACCGATGTGGTGAGCAATGAGCCGCCCACCACGCAGTGGGAAACTTTCGGAGACGGCTTCTGGAGTCTCATCAATCGCGCGAATTCCAATGCGCTCGTGGTCAGCGCGACCGGCGCCGGCCAGGCGACTCCGAACGCGACGGCCACGGCTCAGCAGTTTCAAGTATTCTATAACATTGATAGCGACACCTTCCGGCTGCGCCACCGCTCGACCTGGCAGTGCATCGCGGTGCAGAACGCCGCCAACTCGCCCGGCGCGGCAGTGGTCGAGGAGCTCGTGTACTGCGCCATGCCGCACGAACTGTGGCGCCTCCAGAACATGGGCGGAGGCTACTACCGCGTGGTCAATGTGTGGAATGGCCTGGTCTTGCAGACCGATGGCCAGACCCCTGCGACAGTCACGCTGGCCGCTCCCTCGGCGGACACCCGTCAGCAGTGGCAGCTCAGCTTGCAGGCCATCTATCCCAAGAAAGGAGTCGCCGGCAACGAAGCAAACTGGGCGATGTTCGGCGCAAGCTGGGATTACAACTGGAGCCGCAATCCAACCATGCCTTCGCCCGCGCAGGTGGTCTTTTTGCCCCAGCAATGGAACGGGGCGGCGATGAACACACTGCCGCAGTATGCTCTGGGCTGGCACACGAATCCCAAACCGATGGCCTTGCTCGGCTTCAACGAGCCTGACCAATCCGGCCAGGCCAATATGACCACTACCAACGCCATCTCCCTCTGGCCCCAACTCCAGGCCGCCAACATGCCGCTGGTCGCTCCGGCGACCTCTTGGCCCCTGGACTCATGGATCAGCAATTTCTGGAGCCAGGCCAACAGTGCCGGCCTTCGCATAGACGAAAGCGGCTTCCATTGGTATTCCTATCCCTCCGTCGATACCCTCATCGGCAATTTGCAAAGCGTCTATAACGCCTGGGGCCGGCCCATATGGATAACCGAGCTCGGAGCCGCTTTCAGCGGCGGCACCTGGACCGAGGAGATGAACTATAATTTTCTGGCCGAGTTTCTTTGGCGCGCCGAGGGCCTGGCATGCCTGCACCGGTATGGCATCTTCTGTTTCAACTCGGACCCGCCCACCAATCCGTGGGACCAAACGTCTCCCATCAGCGGCGTGTTCAAAAGCGACGGCATCACCCTTACCGCGTTTGGCCAGCTTTACGCCGCCTGGGATGAGGACTGCACCATCCACACGAACATGCCTTACATCCTCCACAACAAGGGCGCCTACTACCGCATCAGCAATACCGGCGCAGTCTCGCCCGGCATTGCCAACATCCGCACCAACAACCTTACCGTGCAGTGGCAACTAGTGGCCGCGCCGACGGCCAATCACTACTACGTCGTTTCCATCGCGGACAGCCGGCCGTTGAGCTGGAATGGCAGCGTGCTGGCCCTGGCCGCCGCGGGCGCCACCGGCCCGGCGGTCGAATGGACTTATACAGCCAACACCAACGGCTACTTTTTTATTGATAACCCTGCGACCTCCGGACGCCTTTGCCTCAATCGCGCCAACGACGGGACCGGCAAGCCGATTTCGACCAACCTAACCATGGCTGCTGCCGGCACCGTGAACGACAATACGCGCTGGCGCTTCATCACGCCTTATCAACCCGTGCCGCTCGGTTTGAAGGCCGTGCCGGGCAACGCGCAAACGACTCTCAGTTGGACCGCGGTCACGGGTGCCACGACTTACAATCTCAAGCGGGCAACTGTCAGCGGCGGGCCTTATACAGCCATTGCGAGCGGAATCGTTGTCACCAATTATACGGACACCGGATTAGACAATAACCGGCTTTATTACTACGTGGTTTCGGTTCTCAATGCCGCCGGTGAAAGCGCCAACTCGGCTGAAGTTGCCGCGATTTCGGGCGGGGTGGCTGTGAACTGTGGCGGCAACGCGGCGGGCTGGTTCGGCGCAGACGCGTATGCCTCCGGCGGCACAGCCTCTTCCACGACCTCGACCATTGACCTCAGTGGCCTGGCCAATCCGGCGCCCCAGGCCGTTTATCAAACCGACCGTTATGGCAATTGCACTTACACCATCACCGGGCTGACGGCCAGCGCGACTTGCTGGGTAAGATTGCATTTTGCGGAAACCTATTGGACCGCTGCGGGCAAGCGGGTCTTCAACGTTTCCATCAACGGTGCCAGCGTGCTCAACAGCTTCGACATATTTGCCGCTACCGGAGCGCAGAACAAGGCAATCATCCGGGAGTTCTACATGCCCGCCAACGGGAGCGGTCAGATGGTCATCCAATTCACGACCGTAACGGACAACGCGAAGGTCAACGGCATCGAAGTTTTGCAACCGAACCCGCTTGTTCCAGTTGGACTCTGGGCCGTGGCGGGCAACGGGCAAGTGACGCTGACCTGGCCCGCCTCCGCCGGCGCCACCAGCTACAATGTGTATCGCGCTTCCACGACCGGCGGACCCTACACACAGATTTCCATTCCCGGCTCGGTCACCGGAACTTGCTATGGTGATTCGACAGCGGTGACTGGCGCCATCAACTATTATGTGCTCACCGCGCAGAATGTGTACGGACTGAGCGGCAAATCATCGGAAGCCAGCGCCCTGCTCGCCTGCCTGCCACCCGCGGCTCCAACCGCCGCGAACAATGGCCCCATTTTCGCCGGCATGACCTTGAATCTCACCGCCTCGACTGTGCCGGGGGCAACCTACAGTTGGATCGGCCCCAATGGCTTTACCTCAAGCAACCAGAATCCTTCAATCATTAATGCGACCACTAATGCTTCCGGCATCTACAACGTAACGGCCACCGTTGGCAGTTGCACATCTGCGGCGGCAACTACAATGGTGACGGTCAACCTTCCGGTCATCATATTAATCCAGAATGGCCCCGATGGCATTGAGATCACTTGGCCAAACGGGACTCTACAGTCGGCCACTAATATTTTGGGCCCATGGTACGATCTCAGCGGAGCGGCCTCACCTTATGTAGTCACGCCCGCTGGACCGCAGCAGTTCTACCGAATCAAACTCCAAGAATGAGCCAAATACAACAGACTCTGACACAACAGACCCTGACAGCGTCCGCGCCGCACGATGCGCAACGCGGACGTCAAAATCCGCGAGTTGGCTCCCGAACCCGGCCCACAGATGTTGGGGTCTCCGCACATTCTTGGATCTTTAGACGAATTACGCGTGAGGTTTCTCTTGTTGTTCTGGCCATCTTCAGTTTCGCCTCCGCCCTGGTCGCCCAGCCCTATGTTCCTCCTGGGAGCCATCGCGTGGAGATCAACATGGATCCCGGCTGGCGGTTTATCCGGCAGGATGTGACCGGTGCGCAGAACAGCAACTATAACGATTCGGCCTGGTCAGTAATAAACTTGCCGCACACATGGAACAATCTCGATGGCGAGGACGGCGGGAACAATTACTACCGGGGAATTGGCTGGTATCGGGTTCATTGTGCAGTGGATGGCAGTTATACCAACCGCCACTTTTTTCTGAAATTCGATGGCGCATTTTCTGTCACGGACGTGTATTTGAATGGTAATTACCTGGGAGAACACCAGGGTGGTTTCGCTGCGTTTGTTTTTGACGCGACGCCCTATCTGAATGTGGGCGCGGACAATGTTATCGCCGTAAAGGTCAGCAACGCCTCCAACACCAATATACCGCCGTTGAGCGCCGATTTTACTTTCTTTGGCGGCATATATCGCGACGCGCACTTGCTGGTGACCGATCCGGTGCAAATCTCGCCGTTGGATTATGGTTCACCCGGAGTTTATCTCAAGACCACCAGTGTCAGTTCCGATTTCGCCAATCTTCAAGTCACCACCGTTGTTTCCAATTCTACTGCAACGGCGCAAACGGTGACAGTGCGGGCTGTTGTCACCGACGCGGCCACGAACATTGTGACAACCTTGACGAATGTGGTGACGCTTCCGGCGGCCTCCGTCTCGAACGTGGTGGCGAGCACCGTCATCGCCAATCCGCATCTGTGGAACGGGCTGGCGGATCCGTATTTGTATCAAGCCTTCATCGAAATATACAACGGCACCAATGTTGCCGACGTGGTGAGCCAGCCGTTGGGCTTCCGGTGGTTCAGCGTGGATCCGACCAACGGTTTTTTCCTGAACGGGCAGCACTATGATCTGCATGGAGTGAACATGCATCAGGACTGGTTGAACTGCGGCTGGGCGCTGACCAATGCGCAGCGCCGCACGAATTTTATGTTCTTGAAAGAGATCGGGGCCACGGTGGTGCGGTTGTCGCACTATCAACACCACGAAGAGACCTATCAACTGGCGGACCAGAACGGCATCATCCTCTGGAGCGAGATTCCGCTCATCAACTACATCACCGAGTCACCCGCTTTCTACACCAACACTTTGCAGCAACTGCAAGAGATGATCCGGCAAAGATACAACCATCCCTCTGTCGTTTGCTGGAGTGTTTACAATGAAATAACACTGGATTCGGGACCCAGCCCAACCAATCTCATCAGTCAAGAAGTTCAACTCGTCAACCGGGAAGACCTCACCCGGTTTTCCACCGCCGCCGCCAATACCAGCGACAACGACCCATCAACCTTCTATACGCAACTGATTGACTTTAACAAATATTATGGCTGGTATGGCGGCGTGTTGACGGACTTCGGGCCATGGGCGGACAACATCCACGCAACCTATCCGACGCGGACTGTCGGGGTCAGTGAATACGGAGCAGGATCCAGCATTTATCAGCATAGTGAAAACCCGGTAATGGAACCCGCGAACGCCGGTCCATATCACCCCGAGGAATACCAGAATCTTTATCACGAGTCCTATTGGCAGCAGATGAAGGCGAGGCCGTTCCTGTGGTCTAAATTCATCTGGAACATGTTTGATTTCGCCTCGGATGGTCGTAATGAGGGCGACACGCCGGGGCGCAACGACAAGGGACTGGTCACCTATGACCGGCAGGTTCGCAAGGACGCCTTTTACTGGTATAAGGCCAACTGGACGACCAATCCGATGATTTACATCACGGGCCATACGTTCACCAACCGATTGACCAATGTCATCACGGCCAAGGTTTATGCCAATTGCGATTCGGTTGAACTTTTCCTTAACGGAGCTTCACAAGGGGCCACGACTAGCACAAACTGCATTTTCACCTGGCCGTTGAGGTTGCAGGCCGGCACCAATACCGTTCAGGCAATTGGCGCCAAAGGCAGCACCAACGTAACCGATTCGTTAATCTGGATGGTTCCGATTCTGCCGCCCAATGCGGCCATCATC
This sequence comes from Limisphaerales bacterium, assembly GCA_003161635.1. Lineage (GTDB taxonomy): Bacteria > Verrucomicrobiota > Verrucomicrobiia > Limisphaerales > UBA11358 > UBA11358. The sequence continues at coordinate 52,090 of PMOA01000083.1, read as the reverse complement.
AACCCGGCGACTCCCACTATTTATCTAAATAACACCAATGTTATATTGCAACTATCCGCCACTGCCACCGACAACCAGTCGAATTCCCCGCCGGCACTGACCACCAGTTGGAGCCGAGTCAGCGGCCCGGGCACAGTCACTTTTGATGATCCGAATGCTCTTATCACAAATGCACATTTTAGCACCAATGGAGTTTATAGCCTGACATTTCAAGCCACCAAAGGAACAACGATGACGAGCGCCGGGCTGATTGTAGTTGTCGGCAATGTGCCGTATGGCCCGACCCTCAAGTTGCGATATGCCTTTGACGACATCAGCTCTGGCACGACCACGCCAAGCGACACCAGCGGTGGCGGCGTGGATGTCGCCTTGCAAATGCTCAACAAAACTGGTGGCAGCACCAATCTTCATGGATCGGCAAATTCCGGTGTCGCAGGATTAACCGCCGGCAGTCGGGCCTTAAATCTTTCCTCCAATTTGACTCAAGGCGCCAGCGGGAATTTCGCTGCCACGACCAATGCCAATCTTGGTTTCGGAAACGTCACAAATTTTGCTGTAACTATGTGGTTCAAGCAGTCGGTTATGCTGCCAAACAACATCGGTCCGCGCATGTTCATTTTGGGCAACAGCACCAACACTGACTGCGGCACGGCCAACAGCATTGGAATGAAGTTTCAGAACGCCAGCGAATTGCAGTTTTTCGTCAACACGATTCAAGCTACGGCATCGTTCAGCTCCAGTTTACCCATCAGCAACTGGATTTTTGTTGCGATGGCCTATGATGGAAGCAATGTTACGTTATATGAAGGCACCGACTTGACCCCGGCAACATTGATCAGCACCACCGCAACTGCCGGTCAAACAGTCCCCCTTGGGAGCACTGCCTCTTTGTTCCTCGGCAACCGCCTGCTGGACCGCCAACGAGATTTTGCCGGCTGGATTGACGACTTCCGGTTTTACACTGGAGCGGGTGACTTGAGTTTTGTGGAGAGCATTCGTCAATCGGCGGCAGGTCCAGCTGGTTTGACGGGTGTGGCCGGCAACAATCTAGCCTACTTGACGTGGAATGCCTTGTTGGGAGCAACCAGTTACAACATCAAGCGTTCGACCACCAGTGGCTGTCCTTACAGCACCATTTCGACATCAGGGACAGTAACAGGAACAAACTACGTTGATTCAACGGCAGCCAACGGGACGACTTACTACTATGTTGTTTCAGCGGCGACTTCGATCAGCGAGGCAAGCGAAACCGCCAACTCCCCGGTGGAAGTCAGCGTGACGCCTGTGGCACCTCTACCGGTCTTCATGTCTATCCGGACGTCGGGCAATAGTATCATTATTACCTGGCCGAACGGCACTCTTCAATCGGCAACCAATATTGTTGGTCCATGGCACGACCTTGGCGGAGTTGTATCACCTTATGGCATCATACCCACTGGATCGCAGCAGTTCTATCGGGTCAAGGTGCAGTAATTCAAGTTATCCATGGCAAGCAGTTAAAAAATACAAATAAAATGAAGCAAGACAAGAAATACATGGTGTTGGTCGCCTTGATTGTGGCACTGGGCGGCTTCGTTTGGGGGTTCGATGCCACCGTCATTTCCGGCGCCGTGCCTTTCATACAAAAGTATTTTAATTTGGCCGGTGATCGGGGTGATTTTCTGCTCGGCCTGGTGGTGAGTTCTCTCGGCTGGGGTGTTCTGGGAGGCACGGCTGTGGCGGGTTTTTTTAGCGACCGCTTTGGGCGAAAGAAAGTCTTGATCATCACGGCGGTGTTTTTCACCGGTTCGGCCCTGCTTTCCGCGCTCACCACAAACTTCATCTTGTTTATCATCGCTCGAATTTTCGGCGGCTTGGCGGTGGGCGGGGCCATCCTCATTGCGCCGGTTTACATTGCAGAAATCTCGCCGCCGAAATTGCGCGGCAGTCTTGTATCGCTGAATCAACTGATGATTGTTCTCGGCATCTCGGCATCCTTTTTCTCCAACTACTTCCTGTTGAATGTGGGGGATAACAATTGGCGCTGGATGCTGGGCATGGATGCCATCCCGGCAGTCCTGTATTTTTTCCTGCTTTTTGCCGTTCCGGAAAGCCCGCGCTGGCTGTTTGGGAAAGGACGGCAAGAACAGGCCAAAGAGATTCTGATCAAAGCCTGCGGCGCAGAACAGGCGGAAGATGAAGTGCGCAACATCCGGCAAAGTTTTGCCGAGAGAGCACCTGGCATCCGTGTGAGCGGATTGTTCAGCAGAAAGATGAGCTTTGTTTTGTTCATCGCCCTGGCAATCGCATTTTTCCAACAAATCACCGGCATCAACGCCATTTTCTATTATCTGCCCACCATCTTCGTGCAAGCAGGCGGNNCTGGGCCGCAAGCCGCTGTTGGTGATTGGCACGACGGGGATGGCGGTGTCGCTGCTGATGTGCAGTTGGGCGTTTCACGCTTCAAGTTACCAATTGACGGAGAAGTCATTTGTCGTGCTCCAAGAGAACAAAGTGCCGGCCGGTCTGATCGCCGACCTAAAGAATTCAGAAAAAAACGTCTTCGGCACAGACAAGGAATTCATCGCCGATCTCGAGAAGAAGTTCGGCGCCGATCAGATCAAACCCTACCATGATCCACTGGTCACCGCGGGGCTGAACATCCGGGCTTCGCTGGTTTTGATTGCGATCATCGGCTTTGTGGCCTCGTTTGCCATTTCGCTGGGGCCGGTCATGTGGGTGCTGTTGTCAGAGATATTTCCCAATCAATACCGGGGCATGGCCATGTCGCTGGCCGGCTTCTGGAATGCGACCGTCAGCGCCAGTGTCACGTTCATTTTTCCCTGGGAATTGTCTCATTGGGGTTCCGCAGGCACTTTTCTGGGCTACGGTCTGATGGCGGCCGCTGCCATGATTTTTGTCCTCCTGTTCATCCCGGAAACCAAAGGCAAGACGCTGGAGGAACTGGAAGGTTTCCTGATGCGAAAAGGATAAGCACCGCCATTTAGCAACCCATCCGAATCTAACTATGAAACCAAGCAAGCAGCTTCTCATTCAACGAGCGACACGCCTCCGGGCGATGGTTTTGGCAGCCATCATCGCAACCGGCCTGCTGGCCGCCGGCACAACTCAATGTTGGGCCGATGGACCGCAAAAATCCGACGGCCCAGCCAAGGTGGAAATCCGCAAGTCGTCCGACGGGCGCTACCAGCTCTACGTGGACAACAAGCCGTTTTACATCAAAGGCGCCGGCATCGAATACGGCTCCCAGGAAAAACTGAAGGAACATGGCGGCAATTCATTCCGCACTTGGACCACCGATAACGGCTGTGACAGCGGTCAGAAGATTCTGGACCGGGCTTTGACCAACGGCTTGTATGTCGCGATGGGCTTGGACGTGGACCACGAACGCCGCGGCTTCGACTACGACAACACCAACGCAGTCGCCAGGCAATTTGCGTCTTTGACGGCCCTGGTCGGGGAGTATAAAGACCACCCGGCCTTAATCATCTGGGTCATTGGCAATGAACTGAACTTTGAAAAGAATCCAAAGGTCTGGGATGCCGTGAACGACCTCTCCAAGATGATCCACAAGATTGACCCCAATCACCTGACCACCACCGCCCTGGCCGGCTTCAAGCAGGATACGGTGAATCTGGTCAAAACCCGGGCACCGGATTTGGATTTTCTTTCGTTCCAAATGTACTACGACATCATCAATCTGCCGAAGTATCTGCGCGAAGCCGCCTGGGACAAGCCCTACCTTGTGACTGAATGGGGTGCGACCGGGCATTGGGAGTGCGGCAAAACCGAGTGGGGCGCCCCGATTGAAAACGACAGCACAACCAAGGCGGATTTGTATAAAATGCGATTTGAAAAGGTCATTCTGTCTGATCAGAAGCTGTGCCTCGGCTCGTATGTTTTTCTGTGGGGAAACAAGCAGGAACGCACCCCGACCTGGTACGGCATGTTCCTCGACACCGGCGAGGAGACCGCACCGGTTGATATGATGCATTATTTTTGGACCGGCGCCTGGCCTGCCAATCGCTGTCCACGCCTGGAAGGCGCCTGGCTGGATGGCAAAACTGCAAACCAGAGCGTCCGGTTGAAACCGGGCCAAACTTACGTCGCCAAGGTGCAGGCCAGCGACCCCGACCAGGATTCGCTCACCTATTTCTGGGATGTCATGGAGGAAAGCACGGAACATAAGACGGGCGGTGATGCTGAGTCCAAACCCAGGCAACTGTCTGGATTGATCGAAGACCCGAAGAGGAGTGAAATTGCTCTCAAACCGCCGACCCAACCCGGCGCTTATCGTCTGTTCGTCTATATCTTCGACGGCAAAGGGCACGCCGCCCATGCGAATATTCCATTTTATGTGGATCCACCGGCAGAAAACTCCGCCAAGACCGCCAGCCAATAAATGTCTGCGCAATCTTGACGGCGTTCACGGCAAGCAATATAACTTCCGCCATGAGCTTGCGCGAAAACACGCCATCCACAGCCGGCCTGACTTCGCAAACACAACCCCGTGCCGGCCTAACGTTCAAAGAGAAGCTGGGCTATGGCCTTGGCGACACCGCATCCCATTTTGTGTGGGACATGGTCGGCTTCTGGCTCCTGTTTTTTTATACCGACGTCTATAAAATTCCGGCCGCCGCCGCGGGCACCATCATGTTAATCGCCCGGTTCTGGGACATGGGCATTGACCCTGTAATCGGTCTCATTTCAGACCGGACCCGGACCCGGTGGGGAAAATTCCGGCCTTATATTTTGTTTGGAGCCCTCCCCTATGCCATCCTGGCGGTTCTAGCCTTTAGCACGCCTGATTTTGGGGTGACGGGCAAAATCATTTACGCCTGCGCCACATACGCTCTTTTGATGACCGCCTATGCCGCAGTCAACCTGCCTTACTCTTCGTTGGCCGCTGTTATGACTGGCGACACGTATGAGAGAGCCGGTCTGAACACTTACCGGTTTATCTGCGCTTTTAGCGGCATGTTGGTGGTGGGCGGCCTTGTCCTGACGCTAGTGAAGTTTTTAGGCGGTGCCGACAAAGCGCGAGGGTGGCAACACACTGCTATCTTGTTTGGATTCCTGAGCCTGGTTTTCTTTTTCATAACCTTCAAAACTTCCAAAGAAAGAGTGCAGCCGTTAAAGTCACTGGAAGGCTCGGTCGGCGAGGACATCGGGAACCTGTTCAAGAATCCGCCGTGGATCATCCTGGCCATCGTGGGCATTGTTTCCTTCGTGATGTTTGCCGTGCAGAACTCGGCCATTGCCTACTATTTCAAATATTACATCGGCAAAGAGGACAACGTTCAGTTGTTCAATGTCATCGGCACGGTTGCCCTGATTGTTGCCCTGCCGTTTTCAAAGCCATTGGCCAGAAGATTCGGCAATAAAAACGTCTTCATTGCCAGTTCCCTGATATCGGGCGCTTTCTTTATTTCGCTCTACCTGCCCGGAGAAAAGGACATCATCACTGTTTATGCGCTGAACATCCTTGCAAAAATGGCCTACGCTCCCGCTGTTCCCCTGCTTTGGACCATGATCGCTGATTCCGCGGATTATTCGGAATGGAAAACCGGACGGCGGGCCACCGGCCTGTATTTTTCAGCCGCGACGTTCGCGCAAAAGGCCGGCTGGGGCATCGGCGCTGCCATAGCCGGCTGGCTGTTGACCGCGTTCAACTACGTTCCTAACGCCGTTCAAACCGAGAGAGCTTTAATGGGAATCAAGTTGTTGATTTCCGTCATCCCGGGAATTTTGTACATGTCATGCGCAATATTCATGTTCTTTTACAGCATTGATTCCAAGACCACCGACTTGATGAAAAAAGATCTCGATACAAGAAGAGAGAAGGAACGGGGTAGATGACACCACAGGACCATCCGGTTTCATTATGGCCGTGGCAAAGGCTACTCTTGCCGCAATTTGGGCGAATTCACAAGAAACAGCGAGAACTCCCGGTCGAGCCAGAGCGCGGCTGATTTTGCGAAGGCAATCCTCTGACCATGGCAGGATACAAACCACCTTATCACGAATATGAAAAGTGAAAACACCACTCGGCCCAACTCCATGATGCTGTCTTCTTTGATGATGCCCATACGCCGCGCGCGCATATGCTGGATGGTCGCATGTGCCATCGCGGCCGGCGCCGGCCAGGTCCCGGCCGAAGCCAGGCCGGGCGATGTACACAGTCAGGCGGACAACCCCCAACGCGCAGAGGCTGCGCCTCAGTGGATGCGGATTGAGGGCCGCACTTTGGTTGCCGATGGGAAACCCGTCCAGCTGCGGGGCATCGGACTGGGCAACTGGATGCTCGTTGAACATTTCATGATCGGCTTGCCCCAGGTGGATTATGTGATGCGCCAGACGTTTACCGAGGTGCTCGGTCCGGAGCGCGCCGCGGCATTCTGGGACGCCTACATGGATAACTATTTCACCGAAAAGGATGTGGCCCGTATTCGGGAGCTGGGTTTTAACCATGTGCGACTGCCCTTCAGCTATCGGCAATTGGAGTCCGATGCGCAGCCCGGCCAGTGGCGCGAGGAAGGTTTTCGCCGGCTTGACCGCATGATTGGCTGGTGTCGGCGTCAAGGCTTGTGGGTTCTGCTGGATCTCCATAGCGCACCCGGGTGTCAGGCAAGCGATTGGAATGCCGAGAGCGCTCACGGCGAAGTGTTTTTATGGGACAACGCCGACGATCAGAAGCGGGTGGCGGCTCTGTGGCATGAAATCGCCCGACGCTATCGTAATGAACCCACCGTCATGGCCTATGAAATACTGAACGAGCCGGATACGACCTTCCCGCGCCAGGTGGCCAGCCTCAACGCCTTCCATCTTCGTTGCATCCGCGCCATACGCGAGGTGGACAAGCGGCACATCATCGTGGTTGACGGCGACAAACATGCCACGGACCTGCGGGCGCTCGACGCGGCCACTTTCAAAGACCCTCAGGTGATGGCTGCATTTCACTTTTATTATCAGTTCACACCGCCATTGCGGAACATCACGTCGTTTCCCTCCATCCATGACGGTCAAACGATCGACGCCGACTTTGTAATCCATCACACCGGGCTGACTGAGCGTTCCGATCGCGGGCGCATTGCCCGCCCGGAATATCTGGACGAATTTGGCTTCCACTACTGGAGTCCGGCGGTCGATTCACAGCGCAAGATTGTCGAAACCATAATTGGTTGGTGCGAGCGGGAGAACGTGAATTGGTGTCTCTGGCATTGGAAGGATGTCCGGGGCATGGGCTTGTGGCACATGCGCGAGGGAACTCCCTGGATGAAGTTGCTCGAACGCCTCGGCACGTCTGGTTTGCAGACACAGTCCAGCGCGGCCATCAAAGCCTATCTTGCACAGGTTAACGGTTTTCTGCCGCTTGACCCCAAAGATCGCGTCTGGCTGGAGCAGGAGACGCGGCGCGAACTGCAAATGCAAACCCTTCGGAAACTGGTCGAGCAGATGAAGAGTCTGACGGCCGAAGAACTGGCCGCGCTCGGGCGCTCGTTCAACAGCGACAATTTCGAGATGGACAAACCGATGGCTGCTGCCCTGCAGCGGTTGATGAAGGGCGATGCCAGCAGCATGACGGTTGACGAACTTCCCGCGCAGTCACAGACTCCTCAGAGCAGCGAGCCAGCGGTTCAATCCAAGGCCGACCAGGCTAGTCTCAGCGCGGTTCCCCCCGGATACGCGAGCAAGCCCTATGGTGGCGAAGTGCGCCAGATTCCCGGCATCATCCAGGCCGAGCAGTATGACGTCGCCCCGGATGGCGTGGATGGGGTTACGTTCCATTACAACGGCCCTGCCAGGAACGCCAATTTGCGCGTCACGGGTGATTCCATCGGACTGGCCAGCTTCGGGAACGGCCACGTGAACATTAAGGGCGAGCCGGAAAAGCCGGACCAGGTTTACGTCGGCTGGACCGAGACCGGCCAGTGGATGAGGTACTCGGTGCATGTCAAAGAGACAGGCACCTACCGGTTGGGCGGGCATTTCGCCGCCGGCGACAAAGACGCAATGCTTTCCGTGACGTTCACGCCGGAGATCAAAACCGGGCCGATCGCCATTCCAACAACCGCCGGCTATCAGCCGGGAGTCGAAGTTTACCATGTCTGGGAAACGCTCGACAATCTGGCGGACATTGACCTTCCCGCAGGGGATTACGTCATGACGGTCAAGATCGAGAATGCCGGCGGAATGAACATCGATTATTTGTCGTTCGTCAGGCAGCCTTGATAAAACATCGTTCAGCGTTCCTGGAAAAAAGGACCTGAATCGGGAGAATATGCAGCAGCTTAACCCGGCAGCCCAATAGAATCACAACTGGCATGAAAAGGACTTTATACGTCGGCAAAAATCCGCTCCAGTTCAACTCCGTTCCCATCGAGGGACGCCAAGTTGACCTGGGGGGCGAGAGCTTTTATCAGATTGCCAATTATGACCGGATGCGGCCCTTCTTCATGAGTATCGTCAGTGGCGCCGACCATTGGATGTTTATCTCCAGCTCAGGCGCGGTGACCGCTGGACGCCGCAACGCGGATCTCGCGCTCTTTCCTTACTACACCGATGATAAAATCCATGACTCGGCCGAAATCACCGGCAGCAAAACCCTGATCATCGTTGAAAAACAAGGCCGGAGCCATCTTTGGGAACCATTCTCGGATCGTTACCGGAGCATTTATCGGCTGCAGCGCAACCTTTATAAAGGGTTTTGGGGCAACAAACTGCTTTTTGAGGAAACCAATGCGGATTTGGGCCTCACCTTCCGTTACGGCTGGTTCAACAGCGACCGCTTTGGCTGGGTCCGGCGCGCCTGGCTGACCAATTCCGGGCCGGCAACCGTGCGGGTCAGGCTGCTGGATGGCCTTCAGAATCTGATGCCCTGCTGCATCGGCAGCCAATTCCAGCTCGAATACAGCACGCTGCTTGACGCCTACAAGAAGAGCGAACTGATCGCCGAAACTGGCCTTGGGTTGTTCCGGCTCAGCGCCATTCCGATTGATCGTCCGGAGCCCGCCGAGGCGCTCAGGACCAACACCGTCTGGTCTTTCGGTCTGGGCAAAAACCTCAAATTGATTTCCTCAACCCAGCTGAATTCCTTCCGGCAGGGGTTGCCGCTGCGGCAGGAAACCGAAGTCCGGGCCGAACGCGGGGCCTACTTCCTCCACACGACATTGGCGCTGTCGCGCGGGCAGACCAGGGATTGGTATCTTGTTGCCGACGTCAACCGGGGGCCGTCCGATGTGGCCGAACTCAACCGCTTGCTGCGTCAGCCCGCCAGGCTGCGAAAGTTGGTGGATGCAGACATTGCCCGCGGTACCGAGGAACTACAGCGCATCGTCGGCAAGGCGGATGGGCTGCAAAAGACCGCCCAGCCGCTTGGCAACGCGCGGCATTACAGCAATGTGTTGTTCAATGTGATGCGAGGCGGCATTTTTTATGATGACTACCAGGTGAATCCGGACGACTTGCAAGCCTTTGTCCGCCATGTGAACAAAGAGGTCGCCGCCCGTCACACTGCTTTTTTCCGCAAGCTTGGCAAACGCATTGACCACTCACGCCTGCTGGCGCTGGCGGTCGAAAACGGAGACCCCAACCTGGAACGGCTTTGCCGGGAATATCTGCCGCTGACCTTCAGCCGGCGGCACGGCGATCCGAGCCGCCCCTGGAATCGCTTCTCCATCGCTACGAAAAATCCGGATGGGACGAGGATTTTGAATTACGAGGGCAACTGGCGTGACATTTTCCAGAACTGGGAGGCCCTCTCGCTTTCCTTCCCGGGCTACACGGCCAGCATGATTTGCAAGTTCGCCAACGCCTCCACCGTCGATGGCTACAACCCTTATCGCATCACCCGGGACGGCATTGATTGGGAGGTCATTGATCCGGCCGACCCGTGGACCCATATCGGCTACTGGGGCGATCACCAAGTCATCTATTTGCTCAAGTTGCTGGAGATCCTGGAGCGGCACGAGTCCGCCACCTTGCGTGATTTCCTGACGCGGGAAATCTTTTCCTGCGCCGATGTTCCTTACCGGATCAAGCCATACGAGGAATTGCTCAAGGATCCCAAGGAAACAGTGGTTTTCGACCGGAAACACGAGGAAATGGTGCGCCGACGCAACCATTTGAAAGGCTCCGATGGAAAGCTCGTTTGGGACCGTCAGGGCCATGTGCGCCTCGTCAATCTGAGCGAAAAACTCCTCGTTTCGTTGCTCGCCAAGTTCTCCAACTTTATCCCGGAGGCGGGCATCTGGCTGAACACCCAGCGACCGGAATGGAACGACGCCAATAACGCCTTGGTTGGCAACGGCACTTCCGTGGTCACTCTCTGTTATCTGCGCCGCTATTTGGCCTTCTGCCTGGAAGTTTTCCGCCCGCTGGAAAAATCCGAGGTGAACCTGTCGGATGAAGTCGCCAGGCTTCTGCTGGCAGTGTGCCGCATTTTGCAAAGCCATCGCCCCTTGCTCTCGCACCGCATCAATGACCGCCAGCGCAAGCGCGTGCTCGACGGGCTGGCGCGCGCCGGCAGCCAGTATCGCGAACAAATTTACGCCCGGGGATTCTCGGGCCGGCGAACACGGATCAGAGGCGGCCAGTTGCTCGATTTCTTCAAGGTCGCCCTCGCGTTTGCAGACGAGTCCATTCGCGCGAACCGGAGACCGGATGGGCTTTATCACGCGTATAACCTCATCAAGCTGGAAAACCCACGGGAAATTCCCATCCGTCGTCTTTACGAAATGCTGGAGGGCCAGGTTGCTGTTCTTAGTTCGGGACGTCTGACCGCGCGGGAATCGTTGGATCTGCTGGTTGCCCTCAAGCGAAGCGCGATGTATCGCCCCGACCAACGGAGCTATTTGCTTTACCCGAATCGCCGGCTGCCACGGTTTGTGGAGAAGAACAACATTCCACGAAAAGAGCTCAACCGATCCAGGCTGCTGCAGAAGCTGATTGCGGATGGCAACCGGCTGCTGGTGGAACGGGATGCGGTTGGCCGCTATCACTTCAATGGTTTCATCACCAATGGCCGTGATGTGGCTCAAATCCTCGAAAAACTGACTGGAGCGGGGTATGCCCGCCTCGTCAAGAGCGAGACCCGGCTGGTTCTGGACCTCTTCGAACGTCTGTTCGATCACCAGTCGTTTACCGGCCGTTCGGGCACTTTCTTCGGCTACGAGGGTCTGGGTTGCATCTATTGGCACATGGTCTCCAAACTCCTTCTGGCCGCGCAGGAAACCTTTTTCCGCGGCGTTGATTCGGGTGCTCCGCGGCCCATTCTCCAAAAACTGGCGAAATGTTATTACGACATACGCGCTGGCATCGGCGACTACAAATCACCCTCCGAATACGGAGCTTTTCCGATGGATCCATATTCGCACACACCCGCCCATGCTGGCGCCCGCCAGCCGGGGTTGACCGGGCAGGTCAAGGAAGACATCCTTTGCCGCATGGGTGAGTTGGGGGTCTTTGTCAAAAAGGGGGAAATTTATTTCTGTCCGGCGCTCTTGCGGCGGGAGGAATTTCTTTCTGAACCGGCCAACTTTCATTACTACGACCTGACGGGATCTGCCCGGCGCCTCCGCCTCCAACCCGGCTCTCTCGCCTACACTTACTGTCAGGTTCCCGTCATTTATCGGTTGGGTCGACAGAACGGCCTGCGCATCTTCTTTAATGGAAAACCGACAATCCCCTGTAAAGAGTTGCGCCTTGATGCTGTCACGAGTCAGTTTATATTTAACCGTACCGGCAGAGTCAGCCGAATTGTTGTTACACTCAGTGAGAGGAAAGACTTTTGTCACGAAAAACACTCTGGACTTAATTGAACCCGATGCCCATAATTTGAGCGTCATCCAAAGACATAAATTTACTCGTCATCTGGCAAAGCGTCGGAGTTTGCGGTTTGCTTCAGCTCTTCTGTTGCTCTTTATCTGGACTTTGATCATCGGAAAACCAGTTGTCTTGGCACAGCAACAAAATGAACCTTTGACCAACGCCATTGATGTCATTTCCCTTCCGGCAGAAATGGCCTCTCGCTCCTTCAAAGTATCTGTGACTGGTGTGGTCACCGCCTCCGATCCGACTTTAAAAGGGAGATTCTTTGTTCAAGATTCATCGGGCGGGGTGTTTGTGGACAACGTCAATGGTCGCCGCCATGAGGCTGGTGAATTGGTTGAAGTCTCCGGCATAACATACGCTGGCGCTTATGCTCCAACAATCACCGCCCCCTCTGTGCGCACAATTGGGACCGCCCCTCTGCCACCGGCAAAGCACGTTTCCATTGAACAGTTGATGTCAGGGACTGAAGATAGTCAACGTATCGAAATCTCGGGCGTTGTGCGAGATGCGCGAGTGGATGGCTCACGACTGTCGATTGATCTTGCCGCGGGTGGATACCGGTTTCGAGCCTATGCGACCATTCCCGCTGACTATCAGCCCCAGAAATTGGTCGGGTCGCAGGTGCGCGTACGCGGCACCGCAGCTGAAGCTCACAACCGATCGTTGCGACAGTTAATCAATGTGGAAATCTACATCCCCAACCTTGCGGATTTGATCGTCGAAAAACCTGAGCCAATCAACCCTTTTGACAAACCTGTAATCCCTCTCAATAACTTGGCACAATACCGCCGGGATAATTCGCTTGGTCAACGGGTCCATGTTCGAGGAGTTGTTACTTTCCAAAAAACAGGCGACAATATGTTCCTTCAGGATGCGGTCGGCGGCCTTCAAGTTAAGAGCCGTCAACTTGTTTTTTTTTCGTCGGGTGATGTTGTTGAAGCGGTTGGCTATCCGAGTTTCGAAAACTACCTGCCGGTATTGCAGGATGCTGTTTTCCGAAAGACGCAGGACCCCCGGGTTCGCGTAAAACCCAAGCCTGTATCGATCGAAGAGTTACAAAACGGACTCCACCACGCGGAGTATGTCTCGCTTACAGGCAAGTTGATCGAACGTACGGTCAGACAAGGACGCCGTTTAAACACCACCACTCTGGTTCTGCAAGGTACTAACGTCACGTTTACTGCTGAAGCTGATGACGGGCAGGGTCAGTTGGAATTGGGAACGATCCCGATTAGCAGCGTTGTCGAAGTAAGCGGGATTTGTCTGACGGAGATTGATAGCGATGGCAAGTTAAGATCCTTTCGAATTCTGATGCAGGGTCCGGAGGATTTCCGGATCATTCAGAAACCAAGCTGGCTTACGCCTCAACGTCTCCTGATCGGTTTTGCAATTGTTTGTTCGGTATTGATTGTGTTTGTGAGCTGGACGGTCATGGTCTCGCGGAAGAATTTGGTTTTGAACGTCCTGATCCGTGAGCGGGACAAGGCCCAGATAGCGTTGCAGCAGGCCAATGATCAACTTGAGGAAAGAGTCAGAGCACGGACGGAGCAATTGGAGTTTCAAGTTACGGCGCGCAAGGAATCTGAGCTTCAATTCAAGGCCGTTTTGGGTGAACGAACCCGCCTAGCCCAAGAGCTACACGATACCGTCGAACAAACACTTACGGGCATTGCCTTGCAACTGGACATCGCTGCCAAGTTGTACGCGCAAAATCCGACTGACGCACTTAGCCACCTTGAACTGGCTCGCAATCTGATGTTCAGAAGCCAAATGGAGGTACGCCAGTCGGTGTGGGATTTGCGGTGTCTGGTGCAGGAACAATTTGACCTTTCCAGCGCCTTGCTGGAGAGAGCCCGGCAAGTCACCAGCGGTACCAGCATCCACGTTGACCTCAAAATCAAGGGCCAGGTGCGCGCGCTGCCGGAAGTCGTTGAAGAAAACATCCTGCGCATCGGACAGGAGGCGCTTACTAATGTTGTTAAACACGCCCGCGCGACTTCTGTGAATATCCATCTGGAGTTTGAGCCGCAGCAGGTGGTTTTACGGATCCAGGATAATGGCCACGGCTTTGTTCCGCAAAATGCCGTCGGCCCGCGCGAAGGCCATTTCGGCCTGCTTGGCATGTCGGAAAGAATCAAACGACTCGGCGGCCAGTTTAATCTTGTCAGTGTTCCGGACAAGGGAACAACCGTGCAGGTTGCAATTCAATTAGATCAACCTCAGGAAACACTCTTGCCAGGAATTGTCGACCAGCAATATTCCCATGAAGAAACCAGAGAAGATACGCATCCTGATAGCTGACGACCATTACATTGTGAGGATGGGGTTGATCGCGCTGCTGAACACCGAACCGGACATGGAAGTCGTGGCGGAAGCGTCGGATGGTGCTCAAGCACTCGAATTCTTTGTCCGATGCAAACCGGACCTTGCGCTGTTGGACATGCGGATGCCGGTCAAAAATGGCATTCAGACCACGATGGAAATCCGAGCCCAATTTCCTTCTGCACGAATTATAATGCTGACCGCATTTGATGGCGATGAAGAAATTCACAAGGCACTTCAAGCCGGGGCCCAAGGATATGTATTTAAGAATTCTTCCGGAGAAAAACTTATTCCTGCACTGCGAGCCGTGGTGGCCGGACAACGCTGGATTCCGAAAGAGGTCGCCAGCCGACTGGCAGCCCGGGAATCATTTGAAGAATTAACCTCCCGCGAGGTGCAGGTGTTGGACGAACTCGCCAAGGGATTGGCAAACAAGGAAATCGCCGATATTCTTAACATTTCCGAGCATACGGTGAAGGACCATTTAAAAAACATTCTCGCCAAACTCCGTGTGGCAGATAGAACAGAAGCAGTCACGACAGCGATTCAACGGGGAATCATTCATTTGTGATCTTTGTATTTCCAATGGCCATCAAGCTCAAAAGAATTTGCAATCAAGAAGCTTTGTATCATGCCAGCTGCCTTTGCGCATCCCCCGAAAGAGGGATGGTAAGAATTCCCCAAAATTCTAGCATGGGAGGCGTTTTCAAATGGTATGCGGTGACACTTTGTATTGACAAAGTAAAAAATGCGCCCCCGCAACCTGCGAACACGCAATATCAGACCGCCTCGACATTTGGTATGAAGCAAAAGCCAAGAAGTTACTGTCCTGTTGCTGGCATCGTTCCTCGCTCAGTGGGGAGCGTGATGAATATTTGCCTGATCCTTTTGTGTACAGTGGCATCGATTACTGCCCAGCCCTACACCCCGCCAGCGAACGAACGCGTGGACGTGATTCTGGATCCCGGCTGGCGGTTTATCCGGGAGGATGTGGCCGGTGCGCAGAACAGCAACTTTGACGATTCGGCCTGGTCAGTAATAAACTTGCCGCACACATGGAACAATCTCGACGGTCAAGACGGTGTGAAAAATTACTATCGTGGCGCAGGCTGGTATCGAAGGCATTACACGGTGGACAAGAACTTCACGGGCCACCAATTCTTTTTGAAATTTGACGGCGCATCTTCCGTTGCCGATGTTTATGTCAACGGCAGCTTTGTCGGCGAGCATCAAGGCGGGTTCTCGGCATTTGTTTATGATGTTACTCCTTACCTCAATGTCGGCGCGGATAATCTTATCGCCGTGAAGGTGAACAACGCCGTGAATACAAATATCCCCCCGCTGTCGGCGGACTTTACTTTCTTCGGTGGATTGTATCGTGACGTGCATCTGCTCGCGACCGACCCGGTGCAGATTTCACCGCTGGACTACGGTTCGCCGGGAATCTATCTGAAAACGACCAGTGTCAGTTCCAATTCCGCGAACCTCCAAGTGACGGCTGTTCTTTCAAACTCAACCGCGATGGCGCAGATTGTAACAGTCCGAAGCGTTGTCACCGATGCGGCGACAAATATCGTGGCTGTTCTTACTAATGTCGTGACCCTGCCACCGGCGATTGCGTCAAACATTGTTGCCTCTACAACGATTACCAGACCGCATTTATGGAACGGACTTTCCGACCCATATTTATATCAGACCTTTACTGAAGTATGGAAAGGCTCGAAGGTGGTTGACGTGGTCGCCCAGCCGCTGGGCTTTCGTTATTTCAGCGTAGATGCGAACAAAGGTTTTTTTCTGAATGGACGACATTACGATCTTCACGGTGTGAGTATGCATCAGGATTGGCCGGATCGCGGCTGGGCCATCGCCGATGTGCAGCGGAACACGAATTTCATGTTGCTGAAAGAGATTGGAGTTACGGCTGTTCGTCTATCGCACTACGAACACAATGATTATACTTACCAATTGGCAGATCAAAATGGGATTATTCTTTGGAGCGAGATTCCGCTGGTTAATCGTATCACTGAATCGCCCGCCTTTTACGCCAATGCCAAACAGCAGCTTATCGAACTCATCCGGCAACGCTATAATCATCCGTCAGTGGTTTGCTGGGGCGTGTTCAATGAGATTACCATGAAACCCGGACCCAAGCCTGCCAATCTGGTCCGCCAACTGGCACAGCTTGTCGCACAGGAAGACCCCACACGCCCTTCGACATCCGCCGCCAACGCGAGTGATGACGAGCCGTCCAATTGGTGCACTGAATTAAATTCCTTCAATAAATATTTTGGCTGGTATAACGGCAAGCTTGGAGAATTGGGGGCTTGGGCCGATGGGATTCACGCGAAATATCCCAACCGTCGGCTTGGTATCAGCGAGTACGGCGCCGGCGCCAGCATTTATCAGCACAGCGAAGATCCGGTGCGTGAACCTGCAAACGCCGGCCATTATCACCCCGAAGAATACCAAAATCTTTTTCATGAAACTTATTGGCAAGAGATGCAGGCGCGGCCACTCCTTTGGTGCAAGTTCGTTTGGAACATGTTTGATTTCGCGGTTGCCGGTCGCAACGAAGGTGACACACCGGGGCGCAATGACAAGGGACTGGTAACTTACGACCGTCAGGTGCGCAAGGACGCTTTCTACTATTACAAAGCCAACTGGACAACGAATCCGATGGTATATATCACGGGGCACACTTTTACTAATCGGCTGACCAATACCATTACAGCCAAAGTTTATGCCAATTGCGATTCAGTCGAACTATTTCTCAACGGAATTTCACAAGGTAGTTGCACCAGCACGAATTGTATCTTTATTTGGCCTGTAAAGCTGCTCGGGGGAACAAATGTCGTTCAGGCGATTGGTGCCAAAGTCAACGTCAAGGTGAGTGATTCCTTGGTGTGGATTGCTCCATTCTTGCCGCCTGTGGCTGCGATTATTAGTCCCGCTGCCTCCATCGTTTATCTGAACAGCACCAATGACACTTTGCAACTGTCCGCCACAGTTAGCAATACCGTGCCGAATAACTCTTTGACTACCATGTGGACTCAGCTCAGCGGCCCTGGCAGCGTCACCTTCGGTAGCACCAACGCCCTCGGTACGATTGCGAGTTTCAGTGCCAATGGCATTTATGGTCTGGCTTTCAACGCCAACAACGGGGGGGTGACGAACGTCGATCTGACCGTGGTGGTGGGGCCCGATTTTGGGGTGACCAACGGGCTATTGACGTGGTGGAAGATGGATGAGGCGGGGGGCACTACTGCGGCTGATTCGTCGGGGAACGGTCTCCATGCAGCTGTGAATGGAGCGGTGTTCAACACCGGTTGTTTTTCCAACGCACTCTACTTTAATGGCACGACCAGTGTTGCGACTTTTGCTTCGCCAGACACCAGCAGCCAGGTCACTCTGGCCGCTTGGGTGCGTTCCGAAGGGCGGGGCAATAGTGCCTACCCGCACATTTTGGACACTCCGGGTTATCGACTATTTTTCCGATTTGACAGCCAGGGTACCAATGGTTTTGATTTTGCCACTTGTACAACAACCCGGAATGGCGATTGGTTTTCGGGGGTGAATACGATCAGTCACGGCGCGTGGCATCACATCGCCGTGCGTTATGACCCCAATAATTTACTAAATCCCCCGACATTATTTATCAACGGTGTCAGGCTGCCTCCCGAAACCATTACCACACCATCCGGCAGTGTCCCCACGAGTGCTGGTACGGGATACATTGGCAACAAGTCAGGGTTGAGCCGGGCTTGGAAGGGCGCAATTGCTGATGTGCGTATCTACAACCGCCTCCTGAGCGATGCCGAGATTCACACACTCGCGTCAGTGCCGCCAGGGGGCGTCGGCCTGATCGCAAGTACCAAGGTCATTCAATCGGAACAGTTGTCAACGATGGCAAACCCAACTCGCTCTCCATACCCCCCGAGTGGTTTCGAAGGACGCAGCGGAAATAACAATCCTTTCAATCCCGCAACCACATTAAAGTAAACCGCCCCTTCACTAACGGGAGGGGGCAAACCTAAAAAATTATGAACAGAATTACAACGGCTTTCGTGGACAATTTAGCTTCAAAGGCACTTTCTTCAGCTTTGCTAACCGCATTGATTTTGCTTGCGACCCGCATTCCTTCTCATGCCGGTTCAGACGATTCGAAAAAATATGCCGAGGTTTATCTGACAGCGAAAGATACGGGACAACGGCTGGCAAAATCTGAAGAAATTGGATTTAATGATAAATTATCGCCAACCGAAAAAGACGCAGAAATTTACATAGACCCTTCAAAAACATTTCAAACCGTCCTCGGCATCGGCGGCGCTTTGACGGATGCCTCGGCGGAAACTTTCTATAAACTTCCCAAGGATAAACAACAGGAAATCTTGAGGGCCTATTTTGATCCGCAAAATGGCATCGGATATACGCTCGGACGAACCCACATCCACAGTTGCGATTTTTCAAGCGAGAGTTACACATACGTCAAGGATGGCGATAAGCAACTGGACAGCTTCGACATCTCCCATGATTTGAAATATCGCATCCCGTTCATCAAGGCGGCGATGGCGAAAGCAGGAAATAATTTCACGCTTTTCGTCAGTCCTTGGAGTCCGCCCGGCTGGATGAAGGACAACGGCAGTATGCTTCATGGAGGCAAACTGAAACCGGAATATTACGAGTCGTGGGCGCGCTATTACGGCAAGTTCATTCATGCCTATGAAAAGGAAGGCATTCCGATTTGGGGATTAACGGTGCAGAACGAGCCGATGGCCATTCAGTCTTGGGAGTCCTGTATTTACACGGCTGAGGAAGAGCGCGATTTTCTTAAAAATTATCTTGGCCCGGCTTTGCAAAAAGACGGCTTGAAAGATAAAAGAATCATCATTTGGGATCACAACCGCAGTTTGATGTATCAACGCGCATCGGTGGTTTTGGATGATCCGGCTGCCGCCCAATATGTATGGGGCGTCGGTTTCCATTGGTATATGGGAGACGACTTCGAGAACGTCAAACGCGTCAAGGAAGCTTATCCAAAGACTCACCTCTTGTTTACCGAAGCTTGCAACTATCCTTTTGATTTCAGCAAAATCAACGATTGGCAGGGGGGCGAGACCTATGCCAAATCAATGATCAACGATTTCAACAATGGCGCCGAAGGCTGGACGGATTGGAATGTGTTGCTGGATAAAAAGGGCGGCCCAAACCACGTTCGGAATTTTTGTTTTGCGCCGATTCATGCCGATACCAAAACCGGGAAATTATATTACATGAATTCCTATTACTACATCGGCCATTTTTCAAAATTCATCCGTCCGGGCGCAAAACGGATTATCAGTTCATCAACGACTGATCAATTGCTGACCACCGCCTTCCTAAATACAGACGGAAAAATTGCAGTTGTGATCCTAAATCTTTCCAATCAAGCACAGCCTTTCATCCTCTGGTTGGGTGGTAAAGCCACAAGAACCGGCAGCCCGGCCCATTCCATTATTACACTGGTGATTTAAGAAATATAACGGATTTAGCGCCCGTTTTAGTGCCCGTAGTTTTCACAACAACAGCCAGAGAAAGCCAATGCAGATTGGGTCGTTCTTTGGTTTCAGCGTTATCATATCCGCTTCTGATAATGATTGTGCGGCGGAAAGCGAAGTCTGTTGCCCGGCCCAGT
Source organism: Limisphaerales bacterium (assembly GCA_003161635.1). Classification (GTDB taxonomy): domain Bacteria; phylum Verrucomicrobiota; class Verrucomicrobiia; order Limisphaerales; family UBA11358; genus UBA11358. The sequence goes on along the minus strand of PMOA01000083.1, from coordinate 32,265 downwards.
TCACCGGTACGGACGGGCTTTACGAACGGCACCTCGCCTTCGACAACGTCATGGACCCCGCCGCCACCGGCCCGCGAAATTCGTGGAACAACGCTACGCCTCGTGGGATTCCGGTATCGGTGCGAAAATCGGGGCGGCAAGGTGGGTTTGGTGGAACTCGAGAGCTACCTGCTCAAGCAGGGCGAAGCGGCGCCGAATGTCAGCGGTCGCCAGGAATTCCTGGAGAACCTTATCAATGAATTCATTTGGTAAATCGTGGCATGAAAAAGTCGGGAGCAAACAAGACCAGAAAATGTCACAATTCTAGGACCTTTTCCCTATTCCCCGGACGTTTCCCTGCCCAAGTATTTCTTTTCGGCGGTGTCAACGCGGATTATTTCGCCGTTGGCGATGAACAGCGGAACCATGATTTGGAGGCCAGTTTCGAGCTTCGCCTCCTTCCATGACGAGTTCAAGCCGCCACGACCGGGCGGAGCGGTGTCCACAACTTTGAGCGGTATTTGCGGCGGCAAGACGATGTCGAGGAGCCGGCCATCGAGCCGCAAGGCTTTATATTCCTCGTTCTCCTTGAGAAACCAGCGGCGCTCACCGAGTTGTTCGTTGCTGAACTCGAACTCCTCGAAAGTCTCGGCATCAATGAAAACCTGCCGGTCGGCCTGCGCGTAGCTGTAAGTAACGCGGCGGGTTTCCAGTGGGGCCACGGCCACGCGCTCGTTTTCGGCGAAAACGCGGTCAATGAGGCGGCCGGTCGTGAGGTGGCGCAGGCGGGTGTGGAGTTTGTGTCGGGTCTGGGCGGTGCCGCTGGTGTGCAAATCCTCGATGACATGAGGGGCGCCTTCCAGCAGCAGAACCATCTGGCGTTTGAACTCGGATGGCAGAATCGTTTGCATATTGTCGTCCCCCGCAAATGCCGGGATATTTTGGCGGCTACGAAGGTTGCTTAATCGAAGCTTTAGCGTGAACCCTGCGTGGCGTCAACTACTTCAGACCCACTACTTCAGACCCGCGCCCGTGCCGCCCGGCTGACCGCCTGGTCGTCCACTCCGAAAACGCCCGCGCCGCCGCCGTTCGCCTCCACGAACACGCGCGCCGCACACGCATACAACCGCACCTCTTTGTCCTTTTTCTTTTGTCCGCAACTTGTGCGCCGGACACTTTCGAGCATTTTGACCAGCCGTTTACGTTCAATCGTGAAGCGCATGGTTTTGCCTGTTGGTTGTTACGACATCGCTGCGCGCTGCAAGAAAATGACACGGGTGGCTTCGTTCAAAGGTATGATTGAACCATTGTGGTGCGCAGCAATTTCAGCCGGGTCATTTGAATAGCGCACGGCCTTGTAGTCGCCGACATATTCCCATTCATTGGGACGGCGCTTAATGAAGATGGGAACGAGTGAATTCTGTCTGCAGAAAAGATCGGCTTCATGCGCAATGATCGGGCCAGAGCCGGATATAATGCTGTTTGGCGCTTCGGGATTGTGCTCCAGAGTGAAGCAACCGCAGACTATACGACCGTTTTTTGTGGGGAAATAATCGACTTCGCTTCCACCAAGAACTTCGCTGATTTGCTCGACCTATTCAAAGGTCCGAACTACGAATTCATACGACAGCAAGTCAGCAAAGACGTAAAGGTCAATTACCAGAAGAAATTCCGACGCTCAATGGCCAGCCTTGTTGAATTCCTAAGGCAGGCCTAAATGAACTGCTGAATTTAGGATTAAAACGGTACGCCACAGGTTGGCTTCCCAAGTCCGCCAAATAAAACTTGCGGCTACCGTTTGCCCTGACGCACCTGTTCCTTTTTCTCTTCCAGCCCGGCCTGAAGTTTTTTTCGCTCGTTGACCCATTGCTGTTGGAGCGTCTCGACTTTTTCGAAATCACCCGCGGCGGCCAGCTTTCCGATTTCGTCCTTCAATGCGATTTCGCGCCCGGCAATTTTCGCGGCGTAGGTTGAATCCAACTCCGCGAGCTGTTTTTTCTGCGCGCTGGTGAGTTTGGTGGCAGGAGCGGCTTTGCTGAGCCGTTCCATTGCGAGTTCGTAGGCCGTCTTCATTCGATTTAAGATTTCAGGTTGCAGATTATGAATTAATCGCGCCGTCGTATGGCTCGTATTGCGTCAGGTGAATCTCCATCCCCGCAACGCTACGCACACGGCTTGGTTTGTGCAAGCGGCGACAATATCAGCCAAAAGAAAATTTTTCCCGGACGCGGGCGTTAATCAGATTTACTAATCAAAATTTTAAGGACTAAAAATGGGTTTCGCGGGCGCGCTATAACTGGCTTGTCTGCAATGAGATAAACCTTTCATTAGAATTTGACACACTCGCATCAAGAGGCTTACTGTAACAAGGCAACGGTGTCGCACTGATATGTCTTCAGCAGCCATCTCACCTTGCATCGCAGACATTTTTAACCGTGAGGTTCCATGAGTGACACAATGACAGCCGCGTCGCCGGGTGGCGCGCCGAAAGTTTCGCGGATCAACGAGGCGGTGATCCGCATTGCCGGCAATTCGCAGGATGGCATCCAGGCCATCGGCGGATTCCTCGCGCGGCTGGCCGGCCGCAGCGAGCAGGAAGTCATGACCTTCATGACGATTCCGCCCACCATTTCCGGTGGCCCGTCCATTTTTCAGGTGCGCATCGGTTCGGGCGAAGTCCTGAGCGCGGGTGACGAGGCCGACGTGCTGCTGGCGCTTTACCAGCATTCCTACGAAGAACACATCGGCTCGCTCAAAAAAGGCGGCATCGTGCTTTTTGATGCCGACCACGTCGAACCAAAGCCCGAATGGCAAAAAGACTATCACCACGTCGGCATTCCCATTTCCACGCTGGCCGTCGAGGCCATTGGCGGCACGGCCAAGGACAAGGGCAAAAATATTTACGCGCTCGGCCTTATCGCGCGGACGTTCGATCTCAATGTGCCGAAACTGGAAAAACTGATTGCCGAACGCTTTGGCGGCAGGGATGAAAGCATCGTGAAAAATGCGCTGGTGGCGTTTCACGCGGGTTATTCCTATGACACCGGCAATTTGCTGGAAACTTTCAAATTCACCGAAGGCCCGGGCAAAGGCGGCCATCAGGTCGTCATGAACGGCAATGAAGCGCTGGGTTACGGCCTGATCGCGGCGGGCGTCCGTTTCGGCGCGGGTTATCCCATTACGCCATGGACCGACGTCATGGAATTGCTCCGGCGCGAATTGCCCAAATACGGCGGCTCGTTTATCCAGTGCGAGGACGAAATCGCGTCCATCTCAATGGCCGTGGGCGCGAGCTATGCGGGCCGGGTGGCCGTCACCGGCTCCAGCGGACCGGGCATTTCCCTGAAGAGTGAAGCGCTGGGTTGGGCGGTCATGGCCGAAGTGCCGCTGGTGATTGTGGATGTCCAGCGTGGCGGGCCGTCCACCGGCTTGCCGACCAGCGTCGAGCAATCCGATCTGAACATTGCCCGCTTTGGCAGCCACGGCGACTCGCCCCGTGTCGTGCTGGCGCCGGCCAACGTCGAAGATTGTTTTTACACCGCCATCGAGGCCGTCAACATCGCGCGCAAATACAACGTCCCGGTTTTCATTTTGAGCGACCAGGCCATCGCCACGCGCATTGAGGCGTTTCCAGAGCCGAACCTCGAAAAAGTCTGCCAGGACATTTCGCCCGACCTGACGATGGTTCCCGATTTCACGCCGTATGATTTGTCCACCCCGGACGGGGTGGTCCCGCGGGTCGTGCCTGGCACGCGCATTGCCAGCGGCAAATATCCCGTTGCGACCGGCCTCGAGCACGATGAAGCCGGCCACCCGACCGGCGCGCCCAAGATGCACCAGGCCATGGTCGCCAAGCGGCGCAAGAAACTGCTGGCCCTCCAGGCGACGGTGCCCGTGCCGAAGGTTCACGGTCCGCCGGAGGGCAACGTCCTGCTCGTCGGCTGGGGTTCGACGCAAGGCCCGATTCGCGAAGCCGTGGATCGCGCCCGCGCCGCCGGCGACAGCATCTCGTCGCTGCATATCAAATATCTCAGTCCGCTGCCGAATCGTTTGGACAACATTTTCTCCGGTTTCCACCACGTGTTCGTCGTGGAGATGAACGATGAAGGGTTTTACGGATACGGCCAGCTTGCCGGCATGCTGCGCGCCCGTTATTGCGATCCCCGGATCCGGGGCATCAACAAAACCGACGGCCTGACGTGGAAGGTGAAGGAAATTCTCGCGGCGGTGAAACTCAAATTGTCCTCGAACGGCCGGGCCGCCAAAACCGTCTAATTTTCAAAGCCAAAAAGATTTATGAGCGAAACGATTACTGAAAGTCCCTTGCGTGTGGATGTTCCCGTCGCGGCGCCGCCCCCCGATTCCGGGCGCAAGGGGCTGACGAAAAAGGAACTCGCCGCCGATCACCCGACGTGGTGTCCCGGTTGCGGCGATTTCTCGGTGCTCGCGCTTTACTTCAAGCTCATCGAAAAGAGCAAGCTCACGCACGAGCAATTCGTCAGTGTCGCGGGCATCGGTTGTTCGAGCCGGTTTCCGTATTTTGTGCAGGCGCACGGGGTGCATTTTATCCACGGACGCGCGCTGCCGTTTGCCAGCGGCATTTCACTTTCCCGGCCGGATTTGCACGTGTTTGTTTTCGGCGGCGACGGCGACGCATATTCGATTGGCGGCAATCATTTCAGTCATACCGCGCGCAAAAATGTGAAGCTCACTTATGTCGTCATGGACAACTGGGTTTATGGCCTGACGAAAAAGCAGACTTCGCCCACGTCGCCGCTCGGTTTCAAGAGCAAGACCGACCCATGGGGCGCGGTGGATTATCCCATCAACCCGATGAAACAGGCCATCGCCGCCGGCGCCACGTTCGTCGCGCGCACCACGTCCACGAACCCAAACCACGTGCTGGCGATGATGGAGGCCGCGATGAACCACGACGGTTTCGGCTTCGTTGAATGTCTCAGTGAATGCGTGGAATTTTACGAAGGCGCGTTTGACGCCGCAAATCCCCGCAAAGGCGGCATGTTCAAGGAAGTTCCGAAGGATCACGACGCGACCGACGAACAGGCCGCCTACCAGCTCGCCGGCACGGATTTCCCCGGTTACTTTGGAATTTTATACAACATCAACAAGCCGACCAAAAACGCGAAGGAAGCCGAGATCAATCGCGGCATGATGGAAAAAGTCAAAGGCTTGAAAGACTGGCAGATTCTCCAGAAGAATTTCGACCGGATGCGATAGGGAAATTCCTAATGCCTAAACCATAATTCCTAAAGAATTCTGAAATCCGAAGGGGTGTCGTTGCTGTTCCGAGTTTCTGGCTTGGGGCTTGGGATTTCTTTAGGAATTAGTCATTAGGGCTCAGGTTTTTTTACACGCCACTTGACGCTCGCTGTTCAAGCTCCCAATTTACCCCCGCCGTCCGCGTAATCCGCGGTAAAAAATGCCATGCCCATTTACGAATTTGCCTGTCCGAAGTGCCGCCGGATTTTCAGCTTCCTCTCGAAGCGCGTGAATCCCACCCGCCCGCCCGTCTGCCCCAAATGCGGCAGCAAAAAAATGTCCAAGCAGGTCAGTCGTTTCGCCATGAGCAAGGGACTGAAGGAACCGGCGGCAAAAGGTGAAATGGCCGGCGGCGAACCGCCGATACCCGACTTCGACGATCCGCGGGTTGGGCGTGCCATGATGGAAATGGAACGCGACATGGAGTATCTGGACGAAAACAACCCGCGGCACATGGCGCACATGATGAAGAAGATGAAAGACCTCATGCCGCCCGGCTCGGTGCCGAAGGAACTCAACACGGCCATCAAACGTCTCGAAGCCGGCGAAGACCCGGAAAAAATCGAGGTCGACATGGGCGACGTGCTCGGCGATTTCATGGGCGGGCCGAAGGATGGTGGTGGCGGCGGTTACACTAAGGACAGCGGGTTGTATGACTACTGAGTTTAAAATTAGCAGTAAACAAGGTTTGCTGATCATTCTGAGCACTGCCTTGTTATTGGTTGTCGGTGTAGGCAACGCTCCTGGCGTGGGACTACCTTGGTATTTGAGTGTGCTTTTGGGTTTGGCTGCGCTGGTTTGTGGTGCTTATGCTGTAAAATTGACCGATGAAGCCGAGAAACAGCGTGCTCTTGCCCACATGGCTGGTCGCCCGGCGCTGAGTGAAACAGAATTCGGCAACCGCTATTTTCCGCCAGATCGCGCCGAAATAGCCGCCAAACTTCGGGAAATATTTTCCCGGCACATCATCGTTGACCTTTCCCAACTCCAACCCAACGATCGCTTCGTTGAAGATTTGCGAATGGACGCACTCGATTCCATGTCCACGGTTGAGTTTGTCATCGAGCTTGAGAAGGAATTCGAAATCAAAATTCCAGACGCCGCTGCGGAAAAAATGCTCACGTTTCAGAGCGTCGTTGACTACGTTGCCGAAGCTGTAAAAGCCAAAGCAGTTTGAAAACATGGCCCACATCCACGAAAAAATTGACTTCACCGTCGCCATTTTTGTCGTTCACGACGGCAAAATTTTGCTCATCCACCATCGCAAGCTGGACCAATGGCTGCCGCTGGGCGGGCACATCGAACTGGACGAAGACCCGGAGCAGGCCGCGGTGCGCGAGGCGCAGGAAGAAAGCGGTCTCGACGTGGAATTGCTCGGCGAACGTCCGCCCACGACTGGGCCGGGCACCCGCGCGCTTATCACGCCGCGTTTTCTGGACATCCACCGCATCAACGAAACCCACGAGCATATCGGCATGATTTATTGGGCGCGGCCAAAGCGTGGCGGCGGCGCCCACGCCGCCGGCCCCAAACTCGCTATCAAGGAGCATCACGACATTCGCTGGTGTTCCGCCGATGAATTGGACAAGCTGAAACCGCCAATGTCGGACGCGGTGAAATGGTATTGCCGCACCGCCATCAGCGAGATTCCCAACCGGGCATGATCACAAAAAAAGGGCGCCAATTTAAGGCCGTTTGTTTCGCGATTGAAGGCATGAGTTCCTTCTCCGTGTCGTTCTATTCCTACTACCTCTATTTTTTAATGCAGCAGCAGTTTGGCTTTGGCGACAAAAACAATCTCGCCCTCGCCGCGTCGCTCGGTTTCATTTACGTCTTCGCCTCGTGGCAGGCCGGGCGCTTTGCCCAACGGTGCGGCTACTTCACCGCGCTGAAACTTGGGTTTAGCGTGATGATTCTTGCCCTGGCTGCCGGTTCGCAACTCCACTCCGCGCCCGGCTTGATCCTGGCCACCCTGGCGCTGACCGTCGGAATGTGTTTTTTGTGGCCGACGATCGAAGCGCTCGTGAGCGAAGGCGAAGATGCGGCGGGCCTGCCGCGCGCCGTCGGCACTTACAACGTTGTCTGGGCGGGAACGAACGCGCTGGCCCTTTTCAGCGGCGGTACGCTCGTGGAAAAATTCGGGTTCAATTGCATTTTTTACATCCCCTTCGTGATTCTTATCACGCAACTGGCGCTGATATTCTGGCTGGAAAAGCAGGGGAACGAAATCGCCCGAAATGCCGGCCATGAACCCGCGCCCAGACTGCCGCCCGACCCGCACCGGCCTTCGCCGGCGAAAACCAGGGCGTTCCTGCGCATGGCGTGGTTGTCCAATCCCTTCGCTTATATCGCCATCAACACGCTCATTGCCGTGCTGCCCGGCATCGCCGCACGCTTCCAGCTCACGCCGATGTTCGCCGGATTTGCCTGCTCGCTTTGGGGCTTCGCGCGGCTCGGCACTTTTTTCGCGCTGTGGTTTTGGCCGGGCTGGCATTACCGGTTTCGCTGGCTCGTGACGGCGTTTGCCCTGCTCATCGCTTCGTTCGCGGTGATTCTCGCCGTGCCGAATCTCGTGGTGGTGCTCGTCGCGCAAATCTTTTTCGGCGTTGCGATTGGCCTGATTTACTACTCGTCGCTGTTTTACTCGATGGACGCGGGCGAGGCGAAAAGCGAACAGGGCGGCATCCACGAAGCGGCCATCGGTGTCGGCAATTTCGTCGGCCCGGGCGTGGGCGCGGCGTCGCTGCAATTTTTTCCGCAATACGCTCACAACAGCGTGATTGCCGTCAGCGTGTTGCTGCTGTTCGGACTGGGCGGGCTGCTGGCGATCTGGAAGACGGCGCGGTGAGAGGAAATGGGAAACATCGAACATCGAACATCCAACGCCGAACATCGAATGATTGTGTCATAAGCCGGTTAATTTCGAAGTTGGATGTTCGGTGTTCAATGTTCGATGTTCTCTTCCCCCAACTTTTCCCCCTCGTCTCTTTGCGCCTTTGTGGTTAAACTTTTCCCATGTCCGCTGAACAACCAGAGCCGAAAGAACGCAAGACCCTCGACGACCGCCAGAAAATGACCGAGCTGGAACGCATCCGGCACTCCGCCGCCCATGTCATGGCCACCGCCATCGTCAAGCTCTGGCCCGACGCCCAGTTCGCCTCCGGTCCGGCGGTGGAAAAAGGTTTTTACTACGACGTCGAACTGAAACATCGCATCTCGCCGGAAGATTTTCCGAAGATCGAGGAGGAGATGAAAAAGGAAATCAAGGCGAACCACGTCTTCGAGAAAATCACCGTCACGCGCGAGCAGGCCCTGGAAGATTCCAAGAAAGGCCGGCTCGGTGCGCTGGCCGAGCGTCCGGGCAACCCGAGTAAATTCAAGATCGGCAACCTCGAAGACATTCCCGAAGGCGAGCCGATTACGTATTACAAGAGCGGCGACTTTATTGACCTGTGCGCCGGGCCGCACGTGATGCGCACCGGCAACGTTGGCGCGTTCCGGCTCACCACCGTGGCCAGCGCGTATTACAAGGGCGACGAGCGCAACCCGCAGCTCCAGCGCATCTACGGCACCGCGTTCAAGAACAAGACCGAGCTGGAGGCCTACTTCACGATGATCGAAGAGGCCAAACGCCGCGACCACCGCAAAATCGGGCAGGAGATGGGCCTGTTCGTCATTGACACGGAATTTGTCGGCCCTGGCCTGCCGATGTGGCTGCCCAAAGGTGCGGCGATCTGTGAGGAACTGGAAAAGCTGGCCAAGGAAACCGAATTTGCCGCCGGATACGTGCGCGTGAAAACGCCGCACATCGCCAAGGAGAAAATGTATAAAACCTCCGGCCACCTGCCGTACTACGCGGAGTCAATGTTCCCACCATTAAAGTATGATGACTCCGATGAATTCAAAGAAGAGCGGGCAAAAGTTTTCACTGCATGGCTGAATGCGGAGGTTCAAGTTGAAACTCTTGCTGAACCATTTGTTAAAGACAAATTAAACCCAGCGCTTTTGCCAAAACCGGATCACGAGGGGAAACATGGAGATGCAATACGGGCTGCTGCGTTCGAATTGGTGGATAAAGGTCAGGCAATTTCCGAGTTAACAACTGCGGTTGCAGAATATCGTCGTTTGGATGCCGAATTGGAAAAACTTAAGCCGGAGATTTACTACCTCAAAGCGATGAACTGCCCGCATCATCACCGCATTTTTGCGGCTGAGCCGCGCAGTTATCGCGATTTGCCGTTGCGTCTCGCCGAATACGGCACCAACTACCGTTACGAGCAGTCCGGCGAACTGTTCGGCCTCATGCGCGTCCGCTCGCTCAACATGAACGACGCGCACATTTATTGCACGCCGGAGCAGTTCGCGCAGGAGTTCAATGCGGTGAACGATTTGTACCTGAAATATTTCAAGATTTTTGGCATCGAAAAATATGTCATGCGCTTCAGCACCTCCGCGCCGGAGGGCCTCGGCAAGAAATACGTCAACGAACCCGAGTTGTGGAAGAAAACCGAGGACATGGTTCGCCAGGTGTTGATTGATTCGAAGATTTCCTACGTTGAAGTGCCGAACGAGGCGGCATTCTACGGCCCGAAGATTGACGTGCAGGTCTGGAGCGTCATCGGCCGCGAGTTCACGCTGGCCACCAACCAGGTGGACTTCGCCGTGCCCAAACGCTTCGGCCTGGTCTATCGCGACAAGGACAACACGGACAAGACGCCGCTGTGCATCCATCGCGCGCCGCTGGGCACGCACGAACGGTTCATCGGCTTTTTGATCGAGCATTACGCCGGCAATTTCCCGCTCTGGCTTGCACCCGAGCAGGTCCGCGTCCTCACCCTCGGCGAGGAGGAACCGCTGTTGAACTACGCCAAGGCCATCGTCAGCGAACTCCGCGCGAACTTTGTGCGCTGCGAGGCCGACTTCGGCACCGACCCGATCAAGGCGAAGATTGCCGAAGCCGAGAAGGCGAAAGTCCACACCATGCTCGTCATTGGCGGCCGCGACATGGACGCCGGCAACGTCTCGGTGCGATTGCACGGCAAAGGCAATCTCGGTGCGAAGCCGAAGGGTGAGGTGATTACCGACATTCTTGCTGCCATCAAAGAGCGACGGGCGTAACAATTTCGCCAACGACGAAAATAGTTTTTGAATCATGGAACTCGATCTTGAAGGCAAACATGCCGACCGCGCTTACGCGATGCTTTCTTCGTTGGTCACGCCGCGCCCGATTGCGTGGGTGACGACGCTCGGACCTGATGGCGTGGTGAACGCCGCACCATTCAGCTTTTTCAATGTGCTGGGCGCGAACCCGCCCATTCTCGGATTTTGTCCGGGAGATCGCGGGGACGGAACGCCCAAGGACACGGCGCGCAACATCCGGTTGACGCACGAGTTTGTGGTCAATCTCGTGGATGAAAAAGTTGCGGAAGCGATGAATCGCACCGCCGCGTCGCTGCCTTATGGTGTGAGTGAATTGCAATCCGCCGGTCTCACGACCGCGCCGAGTTCCATGGTAAAACCACCGCGCATCGCAGAATCGCCGGCAAGTCTGGAATGTCAGGAATGGGGAACGCTGCAGATTGGCGGGAACCGGCTCATCATCGGATTGGTGAAACGGGTGCAGGTGCGCGACGAATTGTTCGATCCGAGAACACTGCGGATTCGAAGCGAGCATTTTCATGTGATCGGGCGCATGGCCAGCCCGAATTGGTATTGTCGCACACAGGATCGCTTCGAAATGCTTCGTCCCGATTGATTGGCGGCGGGTTAATCTCCATTGGCAGACTTTACCTGGGCAGGGAGATTTTACACGATGCTTGTCAGCGGCGGTGGGAATTGCGGATATTGGGACGCTGGTTAAAAAACATGCGCGCGTGAGCTGGAATGAATTATTTTTCGATTTCGTGACCTTTTGGGTGACGGTGGACCCGCTGGGCACCGTGCCGCTCTATTTGTCGGTGACGAAACATCTGCCGCCGGCGGAACGGCGGCGGGCGGCGATCCGCGCCACCATCATCGCCTTCACGCTGCTGGCCGGGTTTCTTTATTTCGGCCAGTTGTTGCTGGGCGTGATGCGGATTGAATTGCTTTCGTTCCAGATCGCCGGCGGGATTGTGCTGTTCCTGTTTTCGCTGACGATGATTTTTGAGAAGTCTTCCGGGAATGATGGGATGCCGGATAAAGGGCAGGACGTGGCGGTTTTTCCACTGGCCATGCCGGCCATCGCCACGCCCGGAGCGTTGCTGTCGGTGGTGGTGCTCACGGGCAACAACACGCATAGCCTGCTGCAACAAACCCTCACCTGCTCCATGATGGCGTTGGTGCTTGCCGCCACGTTGATCCTGATGCTGCTCGGCGACCGGCTCATCAAGCTGATCGGGCATTCAGGTGCCAGCATCCTGAGCCGGGTGATGGGAATGATCCTGTCAGCGGTGGCGGTGCAAATGGTTTACAGCGCCTTCCATGGCGAACTCGGTCCAGGCTAAATCGCGATGGTCCGCCCAAAAAGCTTGGGGTGGATTAAAATCAAGGCATCCGACGTTTGACACTTTCGCGGTGATTCATTACCGTCGTCTTCCGTAAAACCAACAACAAAGGGCTCCGAAAGTTATGCCGCCGAAAATTGCCGAAAAACCCGCCGCTGAAACCAAGGCCGCCGCGTCGCACCAGCGCGAACTCGACGCCGCCATTTCCACCATCACCAAGAGTTACGGCGAAGGCAGCATCATGCGCCTCGGCGACGCGCGGGCGCTGGTCAAGATTGACGTGATTCCGACCGGCGCGCTCGCGCTGGACCTGGCGCTGGGCGTCGGCGGCATCCCGCGCGGTCGCGTCGTGGAAATCATCGGGCCGGAATCGTCGGGCAAAACCACGTTGATGCTCCACGTCATTGCCAGCGCGCAAAAGACCGGTGGACTCGCGGCGTTCATTGACGCCGAGCATGCGCTCGATCCGGGCTACGCGAAAAAACTCGGCGTGAACCTCGACGATTTGCTCGTGTCGCAGCCGGACAGCGGCGAAGAAGCGTTGACCATTTGTGAAACGCTCGCCCGCTCGAATGCGCTCGATGTCATCGTGATTGATTCCGTCGCCGCGCTGGTGCCGAAGGCCGAGCTCGAAGGCGAGATGGGCATGGCCACGATGGGCATGCAGGCGCGGCTCATGAGCCAGGCGTTGCGCAAGCTCACCGCCGTCCTCGCCAAGTCCAAGACGACGTGCATTTTCACCAATCAATTACGCGAAAAAGTAGGCGTGATGTTCGGCAATCCCGAAACGACGCCCGGCGGCAAGGCGCTGAAATTTTACGCGAGCGTCCGCCTCGACATCCGCCGCAAGGACACGCTCAAGGACGACGCGGGCAACGCCATCGGCAATCATGTCCGCGTCAAAGTCGTCAAAAACAAGGTCGCGCCGCCGTTTGCCGAGGCCGAGTTCGACATCATTTACAATCACGGCATCAACAAGGAAGGCTGCATCCTCGACGTGGGCATCGAAGCCGGTGTCGTGGACAAAAAAGGCGCGTGGCTGCAATTCGAGGGCGAGTTGATCGGCCAGGGCAAGGAGGCCGCGCAAAAGGCAATGGCCGAAAAACCCGCGCTGGCCAAAAAGATTGTAGATGCTATTCTTGCCAAACGCGCGGCGGCTTAATTGCCCGCCCGCGCTCAAAATGAGCACTATTTCCGAAGTGGATATTGATCTGGAAAAGCTTTTCCTGCCCGCTTGGGCGCAGGAAGCGCCGTCGGCCAATCGCTATGCGAAATTCGCAGGCGAACCCGCCGGACGCGATGACCGCCAACGCGAAGGCCGCCGGGGCGGTCCGCGTCCCGAGCCGTTCGGCGAGCGCCGCGGACCCCGTCCGCCGCGTTCCGGGCCAAAGTTCGGCGACCGCAAGCAGGGTTTTTCCCAACGCGATGACCGGGGTGAACGCCGTCCCGCAATGCGGGATCCCGCGCCGCCCGCGCCGTTGCCGGAAATCACCGTCACTTTTTTGCCGGACGAAAACGGTGTCGAATCGCTCGCTCGCCAGATCAAGGTGACCGGCCGCGCGTATCCGCTTTTCCAGATCGCGCAAATCGTCCTGGTGAAGCCGGAACGCTACGCCGTCCAGCTCGGGGTGAAGAAAAACGCCGATGGCACGGTCAAACAGCCCCTGTTCGCCTGCGCGCTCGACGACACGCCGTGGTTGAGCGAGGACGAGGCGGTCGCGCACGTGCTCAAAATTCATTTCGCCACGTTTTACCAGGCTGAGCGCACGGCCACCGAACCGCCGAAGGGCACCTACACTTTTGTGGCACAATGCGGTTTGAGTGGAGCGATTCTCGGCCCGCCCAACCATCACGATTACCAGAACCAGTTGCGCAAGCTGCACACCGAGCGGTTTTCCAGAATGCCGTTCGATGCCTTCAAATCGCGCGTCAAAATTGTGCGGGACGAGGAAGTCGTCAAAAAATGGATTGAGGATCAAAGTTTCAAGACCGAATACACCTGCCTCAACGTGCCGGAGCCGCTCAAACTCCCGAGCTTGGAGGAGGTGGAGAAACATTTCCGCGCCGTCCACAAGGACACCATTATCAAGCCGGTGGAATCGCACACGGTCGGCGGCGTGTTGAGCCGCAACCTGCGTAGCCGCGAATTGCAACGGCTCGTGCGAAACGATTGGGAACAACAGAAATATTTTCCGCTGCAACTGGCCACCGGCCTCAGCCGGCAATTCGCCACGCACGGCCTGCATTTTTTCAAGGTCAACAAGACCTTCACGCACGTCAGCGTCGCGCGTCCGCAATTTCTCGACCTTGACACCACGCCGGTTTCGGAAAGCATCAAACGCATCGTCGGCCACATCAACGCACACCCGAAGTGCACGCGGCGGCAATTGATCGAGGCCCTCGCGCCGTCACCCAGGCCAACGGTCATTGAAATTAAACCGGAGGAGCCGCCGGCTGCCAGCGGTGCGGAACCGTCCCGCATTGTGCGGGACGGGACAACAAACGCCGAGCCGACGCCGGAGCAGACTGCCGTCATCGGCGATTTGCACTGGCTGGTGCATCAGGGTCACGTGATTGAATTTGCCGACGGCCGGATGGATACGGCCAAAAAGCCCCTGCCCCGGCCGCCCAAACCGGAAGCAAAACCGACGGAGGCGAAGCCGGTTACGGAAGGCGAGGCCGCTCCCACCACGGTTGAACCGGAGGGAGAGACCCCGATTTTGACCGAGGCGGAAATTCCCGCGTCGGAACCGGAGCCGGCAGTTGAGCCGGAACCAGTCGCGGAAGCAACGGCTGAAACTCCGGCGCCGGGCGAACCTGCCGCCGATGCACCTGTAAATAAACCGGTTGCCGATGCCCCCGCGAATGAGCCGTCGGCGGAGGATACCCCGTCGCCTTCGTAGCCGCCGACGTCAGTCGGCGCAAACTTCCTTTTGATCAGCGCGGACTGACGTCCGCGGCTACGATTAACAGGATAAATCCTTGCTTTCCTTAATCCTGTGCGCTGCTAACCTGCCCCCATGGCTTTCTCAAAGTTAGGTCTCTCTCCGGCGACTCTTGAAGGTGTGCGCGCGGCGGGTTACATCACGCCCACGCCGATTCAACTCCGCGGCATTCCGCTCATCCTGGCCGGACGCGACATCATCGGCAGCGCGCAGACCGGCACCGGCAAAACCGCCGCGTTTGCCCTGCCCATTCTCACGAAACTGGACCGGCACGCGCCCGGCCCGCGCGCGCTCATTCTCGAACCGACGCGCGAACTCGCCGCGCAGGTTGAAACGGCCATCCGCGATTTTGCGCGCTTCACCAATTTGAAAGTCACCGTCGTCTATGGCGGCGTTGGTTACGGACGGCAGTTGGATGAGTTGCGCGCGGGCACGGACGTCCTCGCCGCCACGCCGGGACGTTTGCTCGACCACCTCGAACGCGGCACGGTGCGTCTGGACAAGGTCCAATTTCTCGTGCTCGACGAGGCCGACCGGATGCTGGACATGGGATTCCTGCCCGACGTGCGCCGCATCGTCGAACGCTGCCCGCGCCAGCGCCACACGTCGCTGTTTTCCGCGACGATCCCGCCGCAAATCGAAACGCTCATTCAATGGGCGATGAACAAACCGGAGACGATTGAAATCGGCGCGCGCCGGACACCGGCCGAAACGGTGAAGCACGTCATTTATCCCGTTTCCGATTCGCAGAAATCCGACCTGCTGCTCGAACTGCTGAAGCGCGTGAATTTCAACTCGGTGCTGATCTTTTGCCGGACGAAGCACGGGGCCGACCGCGTCGTGGGATTGCTCAAGCGCAACAATCACGCCGTGGCCGTGCTGCACTCGAACCGCACGCAGAAGGAACGCGAGCAGGCGCTCAAGGGGTTCCGCGACGGACGCTTTGAAGTGCTCGTGGCGACGGACATCGCCGCGCGTGGGCTGGACATCGCGGACGTGAGCCACGTCATTAACTACGACGTGCCGCAGCATCCGGAGGATTACATCCATCGCATCGGGCGCACGGGTCGCGCGGAAGCGCACGGCGACGCCTTCACCATCATGACCGCCGAGGATGGCAGCCACGTCTTCGCCATCGAACGTTTCATCAGCCAGAAAATCCCGCGCGTGAAACTGGAGAATTTCAATTACAAATACACCATGCTGTTTGAGGAAGCCAAAGCCGGGCAGCCTCAAGGCGGTTTTCCCGGCAAAGTGCGCGGCGGGCGCGTCCACGGCGGCTACCACTTCGCCCCCGGCGGGCGGAGAAGGTAAAGCGTAGCAACGGAATTGGCGGGGCGGTGTTGAATTGATAGAATGCGAAATCTCAAACTTGTCCTTGGGATTCTATGCCTAGTTGCTGCTCTTCTGCCGGGTGGTCTCGCGTTATTGGGATGTGCTTATTTACGAGGCCCGGGGAAATTGCACACGTTTTACGTCGTTTCTATCATGGCGGCTTTGGCCATAAGCCTTGCCAGTGTCGGTTGGTTTCTTATTGTCCAGAGAGCTTTAGCAATGTCGTGGAAAGCAAGAGGCCTGACCATCCTAGCATTTTTGTGTATCGGAATTTTCGTGGTGGTTGTTATTCCAAATTTCATCAAGGCAAGAAGTACCACCGCGGCAAATGCCTGCGTCAACAATTTGCGTCAGATTGATGCCGCAGCTAATGAGTTCGCGCTGGAAAAGAATTTGAAAGCTGGAGAAAAAATCAATTTTCCCAACAATCTGACACCTTACATTAAGCTCAATAGTCAGGGCAAAATTCCGCCATGTCCGCAAGGCGGCATTTATTCCATCAAAAAAGTTGGCGATACTCCGACCTGTTCGCTTGGCACAAACGACAACTGGGCCCACGTTTTGCCCTGAGCCGCGGAGCGGCGACTGACAATAGCCCGGCGTTTCAACGCCGGGTTTTGGCGGAAAACGATTCATACCACTTTGAGCACGTAATTGCACTATTCTCGGTTGCGGTAGCGTTTGCTTGTTGGACCAGCCAGGGGTGAGAAACCAACCTCCGCACACATTCGGCATTTTCACAAAGCGGGCGCAGTTCCTCGCCGATGGCCTGCTCCAGGTCGTCGAGCTTCTCCCACAGCACATTGCCAATCCGATCCTTGATTACATCACCGATGGCCTCCGTCGGATTGAGTTCCGGACTATACGGCGGCAACGACACCAAATGCACATGCTCCGGCACGGCATGCAACTCGGGTTTGGGGTGAAACCCCGCTTGATCCCAGATGACAATGTGTTCGGCTCCGGAGTCGCTCGTCGCCAGATGTTTCAGAAATAAACCGCTCATCTCCAAGCTCACTTCCGGCAGACACAAAAACTCCGCCGCATTTTCACCGTCCACTTCCAAGGCCGAATAGAGGTAACCCCATTCATATTTGGTCCGATACGGCACCGTCGGACGCACACCCCGCAGCGTCCAGCATTTGCGCACTACCGGGATTAAGCCGTAACGGTGTTCATCGGCCACCCACAGGCGCACCGGCCTTCCACCAGCCACGTTCAAGTTCACCAACTGTTCGCAGAGCGTGCGCTGAAACGTTTCGGCCTGTACCGCGTCTTTTTGCGCGTGGGTCTTGCGCGGCACTTTCAAGACCCCGCCCAATTTTCCCAGCCAGTAATACACCCCGGCCAGCTTGAGGCGGATCGTATGCCGCTCCCGCAGCCAGTGCTGAATCTCCTTGGCCCGCTTCCACCGGCCCGATTGCAGTCCGGCCAGTAGTTCTTTGAGCGCGTCGCCTTGCACTTGCGGCACGGCCCCGCCACCGTGCTGACGCTCCAGCAGTCCAGCCAGCCCGCCGGCCTTGAGCGCACTCATCCAGTCGAAAAAACGGCGGCGGCTGATGCCCAACTGTTCGGCAATCTGCGCGGCGGTCAACTGCCCGCTGGCGGCCAGTCGCGCAGCCAACAGGCGCTGCTGGTTTTTGACATCCTGGCAAGTCCGCAACTCAACGGCCACAGCCTGCGCCAAATCAGGCCGGTTCAGATGGTATCGCTTCGGCATGCCCTTATTTACCTGCATCGCCGGAATGATGCAATATCAAACTAAAATTGGTATGAACCTTTTGAACTCGTGAGCGTAAAAAATTGCAGGAGGACACGGCAAGGTTGATTGGGGGTATGGGGACATCTTAAACCTGACGTGCTCCATCAGACGCATTCGATAGGAGATTCAGGCGTCGCTCCCTTTTGTGCCGCCAGAATTTTGCAATCTCTTTGGTGGCCTTGTACAGCCAGTCTTGATCAGCGGCCAAACGGATCATTTCGACGGCGGCAAACCACTTGGGCGCGTTCGGGGCCGGATCGCCCAGCGAAGAATCAATTGCAGCCATTCGTTGAAATTTACGCTCATAAACGATTTCGTAAAATGACGCTTCCTCCCGCGCGATTACAAACTTGAGAACGCCTCGTCAAAAACTTCCAGCAGAAAATCCGCATCGGCCTGCGTGATGCACATCGGCGGCGCGAAACGAATGGTCTGACCCCACAAGCCACCTTTGCCGATGAGCAAGCCCAGCTCGCGCGCCGTTTCCAAAACCTGCGCGCACTCGGCCTTGGCGGGTTCCTTCGTCACGCGGTCTTTAACCATTTCGATGCCGAGCATCAGGCCTTTGCCGCGCACGTCGCCGATGATTTTGTGTTTCTTCTTCAATTTGTTCAGCCCGGCCAGGATGTAGCCGCCGATTTTCAACGCGTTCGCCTGCAGCTTTTCCTTCTCGATGACTTCCAACACGGCCTTGCCCATCGCGCTGACGACGGGATTGCCGCCGAACGTGTTGAAATGGGTTTTGCCCTGCAACGTGGCGGCAATCTGCGGCGTGGTGACGACGGCGCCAAGCGGCGCACCGTTGCCGATGCCCTTCGCCAGCGTGACGATGTCGGGAATCACGCCCTGCGTCTCGAAGCCCCAGAAATGCGTGCCCGTGCGGCCAAAACCCGTCTGCACTTCGTCGGCGATGCACACGCCGCCCGCGGCGCGGATGTGTTCGTAAGTGTGCTTGAGATAACCCTGCGGAAATTCCACAAAACCGCCGACGCCCTGGATTGACTCGGCGATGAACGCCGCGACCTTGCCCGGCGTGGCGTAATCAATCAGCGACTTCACGTCGTCGGCGTATTTTTTCCCGGCGTCCGCGTCGTCGTAGCCAAATGGCCCGCGATAAGGATACGGCGCGAGCGCGTGATGCACGCCGAAGCTGTGCGGCACGTTGAACTTCCACGTGCTGTGCGAGGTGACGGCCATGGCCGACGCATTGCCGCCGTGGTAGGCGTTGCGCAACGCAATCACGTCGTAGTTGCCCGTGTAAAGCCGCGCCATGAGCAGCGCCAGATCGTTCGCCTCCGAACCGGAGTTGACGAAATAACAAATCTTCAGGCCGCCCGGCATTTTGGACGCGAGCTTCTGGGCGTATTCGGCAACGTTCGGATGCAGATAAATCGTCGTCGAGTGCTGGAGGATTTCACTTTGTTTCCGCGCCGCGGCGACGACGTGCGGATGGCAGTGGCCGACGCTGACGGTCACGATGCCGCCGAGGCCGTCGAGGTATCGTTTGCCCGTGTCGTCCCACAGATATTGCATGCTGCCCTCCACGAGCATGAGGGGTTTTTTGTAATAAAGGAAGATGCCGGGGTTCATGAACTGCTTGCGCAGCGCCAGCACTTCGGCGGCGGACGGGCCGGTATATTTTTGCGGTTGGTGGCTGGTGGAGGGCAACGGGATGTTTTTCATAAAGTAAAACGCGTGTCGTTTCTGTTCCTTTTAATTTCGAGAGGCAGCTTGGGTGTTTCAGGTGAAATGTTCAACGCTCAATATTCAGCCCGGCTTGATCATACTGCGATAAATACGGATTAACATTGATAGATTTCCGGGCGCACCGGCTGATAAAACCCGGCTTATGACCAGTAAAACCAGCCCCGTTGCTTACGGATTGCTGACGCGGAAAAAACGGTGCGCCACGAGCGGTGAGAGCGGTGGAACCTGCCAGTAAGAACCCGTGCCGGTGAAGTTGGTGAGCGTCGTCCAATTGGTCGCGGTCAGGTCATCCTTGTATTGCACGGTGTAACTGCGGTTGCTGATGGTGTTGAAGCCGAATTGGAATTGTCCGTTCGTCACCGCCGGAGAGAGGATCTGCACCGGCACCGCGCCCGTGACCACCAGCGTTGCACCGCCCGCCGTGTAGTTCAGTTGCATCCCTTGCGGCACAATCACCTTGCTGAACGTGCCGTTCCGTTGAAAGCTGGTGAGGAAGGGGAAAGTGGCGCCGACCGGCGGCGCATAACCATTGATGACATGTGTCTCCAGTGTGCCGCCCAAAAAGGCCTGGTTAAGACCGGAAACGATGAGCTGGCCGAAATCTTTCGTGACCGCGTTCGTGCCGCGGATGGGAATGACCACCTTTCCGTTGGCCGTCTGGATGAAATTGTTTTGAAAAGTGATGTCCCCCGGCACGCCAAAAAACAG
The DNA here is from genome assembly GCA_003161635.1 of Limisphaerales bacterium. Classification (GTDB taxonomy): domain Bacteria; phylum Verrucomicrobiota; class Verrucomicrobiia; order Limisphaerales; family UBA11358; genus UBA11358. The sequence goes on along the minus strand of PMOA01000083.1, from coordinate 12,064 downwards.
GATGAACGTCCCGTCATTCGTTATGTCGCCAAAAAAGATGATCAGGTAAATATCAACTTCATCGTCGGAAAAGGTCAATCCGTGATTCGCGACAATTGTTCCGCTGCCATCGACGTCCCCATGGATGACTGACGCATTATCGAACGTGATTTTACCGCCCTCCATGTCCAGCTCCAGGCCGGCAAGTTCATTGGCGGCGTCTTCAAATTGGCCGACTTCAAGATTGCCTTGCACCGGAACGATCCTGCCCAGGTTGACCAGCTTGATTCCGAGCGTAGTGGTGCCGCTGGTGCCGGCCTTCGTAATCACGCCGGTGACTTCATTGGTCATGACCGGCCGCGTGTTGATATTGGTGGAAACATCATTGCAATATGAATCGCACAAAATGTTGAACAGCCCGGGATTATCGAAAACCACGTCGTCCCCCGCGCTGACAAACCCGACGCTGTTGGCGTTGGTCCAGTTGACGGTGCCTTTGTTATCAAGTAAGGAATCATAGATGCTCTTGGTGCTGCCGCTGGATATGTTCATGGCCGAGTCGGAACTGATGGACACAAACAACGAATTGATGGTTCCGCCGTTCCAAACAAACAGTCCGCCGGCTCCGACATACAAACCGTCGCCGCCATTGATGGTTCCGCCGGACTGGATGAATTTCCCCCCGTTAACAATCAAGGCCGCCAGTAACGGAAACGTGAGCGTCACGCCGGAATTCATGGTCACCGCGCCGGCACCATCCCCAACCAGTCCCTCAATCTTTCCGCCTCCACCAAAACCGTTCTCCGATTTGAGACTAAAAGTTCCTCCTTTCAACTGGACGGCTCCATTGCTCGCGACCTGCCAGGTGTCAATGCTTCCGCCTGCGGCAAACATCACGGTGCCTTGCTCAACAATGACTCCACCGTCATAAAAAGGTATGCCGAGCTTGGTGCCGACGTTGCTGTTGGTTGAGCCTTGCTGTTTTTGGAACGTGCCGTCACCGTTATTAAACGTTGCCACACCATAACCCGGGCTTCCGTTGGCCAGTGGCACCAGCGAGCCGTCGCCAAAGACATTGAAGATCCCGCCGTTGTTGATCTGCGCGTTGTATCCCATGAACAGCACGCCCGAATCCAGCCAGTTGATGGAACCGTTGTTGGTCACGACCACATTCTTGAGCGTCAGGCCGTTCAAATTGTTGATCTGCATGACTCCGTTGGTGTCTATCAAAATCGTTCCGGTCAAGTTGGTCCCGACCCCGACCAGCCCTCCGCCCAGCAAGGCGAAATTACCATTCTGAACCACCTCCAGCGTGCCGTTCAAGGTGATCACGGGAATGCCGTTCGTGCCCATTTGCAGGCTGCCGGAGACGGTCACCGTTCCATCCAGCGTGTGACTGCCGCCCGCCAGCAACGTCAACCCCTGGCCACCCAACGTGGCCCCGCCGTGAAACGCCGTGTTGGCGGTATCAATGATTATTCCGTTGACGCTGGGCTGGAAAGTCCCGCTCTCGGCCACCGTTCCTTGAAGCTGCAAGGTTGCGCCGCTGCCGGCCGTGACATTGCCGCTCGGCGCATTGCTGAAGACCGACGAACCACTGGTCACCGTGGCCAGTCCGCCCAGGCAAAAAAATGAGGACTTGTTGATGAACGATGACCCGGAACCGCTCGACAATGACAGCTGCGAGCCGGCTTCCAGAATGAATGTCCCGTTGTTGATCAGGCTGACTGCTGCTCCAAACTCCAAAATCCCGTTCGAATTGATCATCGTCAGGCCGTTCATCGTCAGCGGGCAGCTCAACGTTGTCGTCCGGAAAGCGGGAATGTTTGGCACCGGATCCACCGTCAACGTGCCGCCCATGGTAATGCCTCCGCCTGGCGACAATGCTGCGTTTTGACATTCCATGGCCGTGTTCACCGTAAGGCTGCCTCCGCCCTGCAACACGCTTGTGATAACCGTTAGATTGTCCACCGTGACCGAAGAATCCACATTCACAATGAATCCGCTGCCGTTCACCGGGACGATGATGGCCGTGTCGCCCGCACCGGGCACATTATTGGACGGCGACCAGTTCTGGACGTTGAACCAGTCTTGACTATGCCCCGCAGGCGCTTTCCCCGTCCATGTGTAGGTATCTGCCACTGCCGACGCCGTGCAAAGGCACAACAGGGCGAAAACAAAAGGCATGCTTCTGATTTTCATAAGCTCCAATCTTTCGCAACCATAGCGATAGTCCGCAAAAATGCAAGTCAGATGGTCGCGCCCGTGCATCAGGCTGCCGGTTGATGTGACTCCGCTAGTTGGTGCCGCGCTTCCAGGTTTCTAGCGTCAAGACTTCGGTGCGATTCTGCGCAGCACAAGATAAACGGCGAACGCCACCGCGAACCCGATGAACCACGCGTAATTGTAAAGCTGCGCGAGCGAGGTGGGAATGCTTTCCGCCGACAGCGCGTTTATGTTCACCAGAAAACCGGGCAAACTCGGCAGCACGCCAATCGTCAATGAAATCAAGGCGACAACGCTGAAGCCGTTCGTGAAGCGATATTCGCCGTCGGTTTGGTAAAGCGCGGTGACGTTCAGTTTGCACCGGCGACAGACAAAATAATCCGCGATCAGAATTCCGCCGATTGGCCCGAGCAACGCGCTGTAAGCGATGAGCCAGGTAAAAATGTAGCCCGTCGGGTCGGCGACCAGTTTCCACGGCATCAGCAGCACGCCAATGATGCCGGTGATGAATCCGCCGCGGCGGAAGGAAATTTTCCTCGGCGCGAGATGCGCGAAATCATTCGCCGGGCTGACGACGTTGGCGGCAATGTTTGTCGCCAGCGTCGCGAGACACAGCGCGAGCATGGAACCGACCAGCACAACGGGATTTTGAAATCGGGTCAGCACGTCCACCGGGTCCCAAATGGTGTGGCCGAAAATAATCATCGTCGCCGACGTGACCGCGACGCCGATGAACGAGTAAAGCGCCATCGTCAACGGCAGGCCGAGCGCCTGGCCGATGACCTGGTCGCGCTGCGATTTCGCGTAACGCGAGAAGTCGGGGATGTTCAGCGAGAACGTCGCCCAAAAACCGACCATGCCGGTGAGCGCCGGGAAGAAATAGGCAAAGAATTTTCCGGCCTGCGGCTGGCCCGCGTCGAATTGCGACGGCTGCGAGAGAATCGGCCCGAACCCGCCCGCCTTGCGCCAGGCCCACCACAGCAACAGCAATCCCAACGCGATGAGCAGCGGCGCTTTGACATTCAGCAGAAACCGGATGGTGTCAATGCCGCGATAAATGACCCACATGTTGATGCCCCAGAAAAACAGGAAACAAAGGAATTGTCCGCCGGTGATGCCGAACCAGTTCGCCGCCGGTGCGGGATGCAGCCCGGCAATCGTCACGCAAATTTTGTAAATCGCCTCGCCGCCAATCCACGTCTGGATGCCGAACCAGCCGCAGGCGACGAGCGCGCGGAGAATGGCCGGCACGTTCGCGCCGCTCGTTCCAAATGACGCGCGGCAATAGACCGGAAACGGAATGCCGTAAAGCGTTCCGGCGTGCGCGTTCAAAATCATCGGCGCCAGCACGATGAGGTTGCCGAGAAAAATCGTGAGCACCGCCTGCCACCAGTTCATGCCGCCGCCGATGAGCGACGATGCGAGCATGTAAGTCGGGATGCACGCGGACATGGAAACCCACAGCGCGGCGAAACTCAACATGCCCCATTTGCGCCGCGATTGCGGCACGGGCGCGAGGTCGGCGTTGAACAGCCGGCTCTGCCCGATGCCGGCTTCGACATCGGGCGCGTTGGCGGCAAGGCCGGATTCAGCGGGCATGACGTCTTCTAACAAACGACATCAGCTTTGGGAAGCACCAAGCGCCAACATCCAAGCTCCAGAGAAACTCCAAGCACCAAGCTTCAAAATGGGCGATCTGCATTCCCAATTGGATTTTGAAGTTTGGAGCTTCTCTGGATGTTGGAGCTTGGAATTTGGTGCTTCTTACCCGCGTTGCTTCAACGGGACGACGCGCCGCTCGCCCGGCCCGGTGTATTTGGACAACGGCCGGATGAGCCGGTTGTTCGCGAGTTGCTCCATGACGTGCGCCGTCATGCCCGTGATGCGCGCCATCACAAAGATGGGCGTGAACATGTCAATATCAATGCCCATCATGTAATAGGTCGGGCCGGACGGAAAATCGAGGTTCGGGAAAATGCCCTTCTGCTCAATCATCGTGGCTTCGAGAATGTCCGAGATTTCCAGCCATTTTTCGTGCCCGGTGAAGGCGGCCATTTTCCGCGCGTATTTTTTCATCGTCGGCACGCGCGAATCGCCTTTCTTGTAGACGCGGTGACCGAAGCCCATCACCACGCGCTTCTCGCGGAGCGCGGCGAGCAACCAGTCGCGGGCGCGGGCCGGTTCGCCGATTTCCAACAGCATCCGCATCACCGCCTCGTTCGCACCGCCGTGCAACTGGCCCTTGAGCGACGCGATGCCGGCGGTGACCGCGCCGAAAATGTCCGTCAGACTCGATACGACCACGCGCGCGGAAAACGTGGAGGCGTTGAATCCGTGTTCGGCGTAGAGCACCAGCGACACCTCGAACGCGCGCACCACTTCCGGCGCGGGCACTTTGCCGAAACACACGTGGAAAAAATTCTCCGCGATGCTCAAGTCACCGCGCGGCGGGATGAAATTCTGCCCCTTGCGCAGGCGGTAAAACGCTCCGATCACCGTCGGGATTTTCGCCAGCAGGTCCACGGCACGGTTGAGATTCGCGGCGGCGTCCGTTTTTTCCGGCGCGGCGTCTTCCACGCCAAGGAAACTGACCGCCGTTCGCAACACGTCCATCGGGTGCGCGGCGCGCGAAGATTTGTGGATCACGTCAAGGAGCGCCGGACTGATGTTGCGGCGCGCCCGCTCGCCGGCCTGAAAAGATTTCAGTTCGGACGCATTCGGCAACTCGCCGTGCCAGATGAGCCACGCCACCTCCTCAAAGCTGCATTGCCCGGCTAGCTCCTGCACTGGATAGCCGCGATACACCAGCGAGTTGATCTCCGGCATCACCTTCGAGATGCGCGTCGTGTCCACGACCACGCCGTCGAGTCCGTGATGGATGACTTCTGCTTCGTCGCTCATGTTTTGTCTTCCATTAAATTGTAGCTTCCTCTCATTAACCCCTGGCTTCAGCCAGGGATTTCATGTCGCCGAATCGCAGAACCGTTTCAACGGTTTCCACGCGCATTCGACAGTCAGAAAACCGTTAAAACGGTTTTACGCCATCCACCTCTCCCACACCCGGCTGAAGCCGGGAGTTAATGAGAGTATCCGCTTTTCACAACTTGAAATTAAACACGTCCTTGTCGAACTGCTCGTAATCCTTGTAGCGAATCAATTTGTAAAGCGCCGCGCGCGTCTGCATCTCCTTGAGCAACGATTCTTGCGTGCCCGCTTTTTTCAAAACGGCCAGACCATCCTCCACCGCTTTCATCGCCAGCCGCAGCGTCGTCACCGGATAAATCACGATGTTGATTCCCAGATCGGAAAGCTGTTTTGCCGTCAGCAATTTGGTTTTGCCGAACTCCGTCATGTTTGCCAGCAATGGAACTTTGATGGCCTTGCGGAACTTTTCAAACTCGCCTTCGTCCGCCAGTGCTTCGGGAAAAATCGCGTCCGCGCCGGCGTCAACGCAAGCCTTCGCCCGGGCAATCGCGCCGTCCAAACCTTCGGAAGCCCGCGCATCCGTCCGCGCCATGATGACAAAATTCTGGTCGCGTCGTGCGCTCGCAGCGGCGCGGATTTTTTTAACCATGTCGGCGGCGGACACGAGCGATTTGTTGTCGAGATGGCCGCAACGTTTGGGATTCACCTGGTCTTCCAGATGACAGCCGCACAGCCCCGCGTCTTCAAGCGTTTGAATCGTGCGCGCCACATTCAGCGCTTCGCCGAAACCCGTGTCTGCGTCAATCAGCGCGGGCAAATCGGTCGCGCGGGCAATCGCGCCGCCGCGGGCAGCCACTTCGGACAACGTCGTCAGCCCGATATCCGGCAAACCCAAATCCGCCGACAGCGCCGCGCCGGAAACATAAACGCCTTCAAATCCCTGACGCTTGATGAGCATGGCGACGAGTGGAGAGAACGCGCCGGGAAATCGCAGCAGCTTGCCCGACTTCAGCGCCGCGCGAAGCCCGGCTCGTTTCTGTGCAGAAGATTTTCTGGCGAACAACATAAGTCAAAAAATGCCACGTTTATCGCGCGCGGCGCAAGTCAGTTGTCCCGGCGGCAGCACGACGTTCAGCATGCCAAGTTCGTTTGCTTTCAATTCACCCAAACGCTGCGCCGCCTTGATGAAGCGCTCGCTTTCTTCGCGCGAAATCAAATCTTTCGTGAGCGTCTGGAACTTGTGGATGTAATTAGCCCGCGCGAATGGACGCGCGCCGAGCGGATGCGCGTCGGCCACAGCGATTTCGTCAACGAGTTTTTTTCCGTCGTTGAAAATAATTTCCACGCGACCACCAAAGGCTTTTTCGTTCGGGTCGGTCGAATGATAGCGACGCGTCCATTCCGAGTCTTCAACGGTTTTGATTTTTTGCCAGAGCGCGACCACGTCAGGATGCCGCACGACTTCAGGCGCGTAATTTTTGATGTGCTGCCAGAAACCGGTGTGCAGCGCGGCGGCGAAGATGAACATCAGACTGTGGTCGAGCGTCTCGCGGCTGGCGCGCGGGTCGTATTTCTGCGGATCGTTCGCGCCGCTGCCGATGACCGCGTGCGTGTGATGGCTGGTGTGAATCGTCACCTCACGGATGGATTTCAGATCAGGAATTTTCCCGCGCAACCGGAACGCCAGATCAATCCACGCCTGCGCCTGATACTCGGCGGAATGTTCCTTCGTGTAGGAATCAAGAATCGCGCGGCACGGCTCGCCGGGCGCGGGCAGCGGAACTTCGTAGCTGGCATCTTTGCCGCCGAGCATCCACGCGATGACGCTGTCCTCGCCCTCGTAAATCGGCGACGGACTTTTTTCGCCGCGCATCGCGCGATCCACGGCTTCGATGGCGAGCTTGCCGGCGTGGGCGGGCGCGCAGGCTTTCCAACTCGAAATCCCGCCCTTGCGTGATTGCCGCGTGGAAAAACCGACATGCACCGCCTGTTGCACCGCCTGATAAATCGTGTCCGTGTCGAGGCCGAGCATCGCGCCGATGCCGGCGGCGGCGGACGGACAAAGATGCGCGATGTGATCCTTCTTGTGCTCGTGCAAACAGATGGCGCGCACGAGGTCCATCTGAATTTCGTAGGCGACGACGATGCCGCGAAGCAACTGCGCGCCGGTGCAACCGCATTGCTGCGCCACGGCGAGCAGCGGCGGGATGTTGTCGCCGGGATGCGAATAATCCGCCGCGAGAAACGTGTCGTGCATGTCCAGTTCGCGCACGGCGACGCCATTGGCCCACGCCGCCCACTCGCAATCAAATCGCTGTTCGCCCGGCACACCAAACAGCGCCGCGCCGTTTGCCCGCGGATGCGCGAGCGCCTGCGTGCGAGCATTGGCGACCGGCTCGCGATTGATGGCCGCAATGGCAACGGCGGCGTTGTCAATGACGCGGTTGACGACCATCTCCGCGACTTTGGGAAGAATTGGCGCCTTGTCCGTCGCGATGCCGGCGAGTTTCCACGCCAGTTGCCCCGTCTTTGGCAGCGGAACATTCGACGGGTGGACTTTGACGTGGTGAGTGATCGCCATTTGATAATTTCTCATTGACCCCCCGTTTTAACGAGGGGTGTCGGACGTGTGGATTGAGAAGAAACCGTTTCAACGGTTTCTTCATCGTGCCACTCAAGTCCGTAAACTTTTACAATTCTTTCGTATTCTTCAGCGAAAGATTTCATCCGATGATGCTCGGCTTGTCCGGCAATGTAAGCGCATACTTCATCCACACCAGATTGTGAAACTGAAAATGCGCCGTATCCACGCCCCCATGCGAATTTTCCCGCAACCAAATCCTGTTCGTTAATCCAATGAGAAGATGCGCCTTTGAACAGCTTGACCACCTGCTCAATCGTCATACCCGTAGGCAAATCAATCAGCGCGTGAACATGATCGGTGTTCACGAAATTGGTTTTCATGTAGATGCCATTCTCCTTGGAATAGGCAGTCAGGAAACCGGACACTTTTGCTGCTGCCGGTGGCGCGAACATCCCTTCGCGTTTGAGCGTTCCCCAAATCAAATGAAGCCAGCAACGGGAATAGGCGCCGGTAGACATGGTGATTGAGGAAACCGTTAAAACGGTTTCAGCCGTTTACTGTGACAAACACCCAACTGAAGTTGGGTGTTAATAAGAGAGTTGAGCAACTGTTTCATTCGTAAGAGTCTGATAACCTTCAAAAGTGACCCGGCTTCCGTTGTAAAAATTTTCCGCGGCCGGGTTTGCCGACGAATTTTCCATCGCGCACCGCAACTTGACCGCGCACGGTGACGACGCTGGGACGGCCTTCAATTTTCCAGCCCTCGAACGCGCTATAATCCACGTTCATGTGCTGCGTTTTGGCGGAAATTTTTCCGCGATAATTCGGGTCGAACACCACGAGGTCGGCGTCGGCGCCGGGCTGGATCGTGCCTTTGCGCGGGAAGAGATCGAACAACTTCGCGACCTGCGTGCTGGCGGCGTTCACGAACGTGTGCAGGTCAATCTTCCCCGCCTTCACGCCGCAAGTGTAGAGCAGGTTGATGCGTTCTTCGAGCGACGGAATGCCGTTGGGAATCTTGGTGAAATCATTTTTGCCCATCGTCTTTTGCGTCTTGAAATCGAACGGACAGTGATCGGTGGCGACGGTTTGCACGAGGCCGTCGCGCAGGCCGTTCCAGAGAATTGCCTGATTCCGCTTGTCGCGCAGCGGCGGAGACATGACATATTTCGCGCCCTCGAATTTCGGCTGCTCCGCGCAGGTTTTGTCGAGCGTGAGATACTGAATCAGTGTTTCAACCGCCACTCGCACGCCGCGTTGACGGGCGGCAATGGCCTGGTCAAGCGCTTCCTGGCAACTTACGTGGACGATGTAAGTTGCCGCGCCGGTCAGTTCGGCGAAGGTCATCAGGTGATGCACGCCCTCGGCTTCGACGGCGGGCGGGCGGCTCTCGTAATGCTGGCCGGGATCGGTCTTGCCGGCGGCGAGGAGTTCCTTCGAGCGTTCGGCCACGAGCGTTTCGTTCTCGCAATGCGCGGTGACGATGACGCCAAGTTCCTTCGCCAGTTTGAGTATGCGATAAAGTTCCGTGTCGTCCACGCCGAACGCGCCTTTGTAGGCGAGAAAAATTTTGAACGAGCCGATGCCGCGCTTCACGATTTCGCGAAGTTGCTTCCCGGTCTTGTCGTCGAACCGCGACACACCCATGTGAAACGAGAAGTCGCACGCGGACTTGCCGACGGCCTGCGACATCCAAAGCTCGAAACTCTCCAGCGCGTCGTCCTTGCGCGACGGACAGCACATCTCGATAAGTGTCGTGGTGCCGCCGACAATCGCGGCCTGGCTGCCGGTCACGTAATTGTCCTTCGAAAACGTGCCCATGAACGGCAGATAAATGTGGACGTGCGGATCAATGAAGCCGGGGAAAACAAACTTTCCTTTAGCCTCAATCACCTCCGCGCCGCGCGGCGCTGTGATGTTGCGATCAATGCGCGTGATGGTTTCGTTTTCGCAAAAAATGTCGGCCACGTAGCGTTCGCTCGCGGTCACTATTTCTCCATTTTTAATCAATAGGCTCATAACCAAACTCTAAACATTTCCGTGTTTCTGTCTCTCATTAACACCCGGCTTCAGCCAGGTGACTTGCTGGCTGCAATCTCATAACCGTTTTAACGGTTTATTCGGCGCATGGAAAGCCGTTGAAACGGCTAAACATTCTTCGTTGCGACCACACCTGGCTGAAGCCAGGTGTTAATGAAATCATTTCTTCGCTTCCGTATGCCACACGTCCCCTTCGCCAAAACTGAACCAGCGGCTCATCGTCACCTTCTGTTGCGTGAAAAATTGCACACCTTCCCTGCCCTGCATGTGGAGATCGCCGAAGAACGATTCGTTCCAGCCGTTGAACGGGAACCACGCCATCGAGGCGGGCACGCCGATGTTGATGCCGACCATGCCGCATTTGATGCGATGCTTGAACTCGCGCGCGGCCTTGCCGGAGCGCGTGAAAATCGAAGCGCCGTTGCCGTAGGCGGATTTGTTGGCCAGTTCAATCGCCGCGTCCAAATCCTCCATGTGCATCACGTTCAGCACCGGACCGAAAACCTCCTCCTTCGCCACGGTCATGCCGGGCTGGACGTGATCGAGAATCGTCGCGCCGACAAAAAAACCGTTCGGCGCACCGTTGATTTTCACGCCGCGGCCATCGGCGGGGATTTTTGCGCCTTCCTTCACGCCGGTTTCGATCAATTGCAAAACACGGTCGCGGTGCTGGCGCGTGATGACCGCGCCCATGTCGGGTTGCGGGTCGCGATCGGTCGGGCCGACCTTGATTCGCCTCGTGGCTTCGACGAGCGTGGGCATAATCGTTTTCTCCGCCGCGCCGACAACGACTGCGGTCGAGCCGGCCATGCACCGCTCGCCCGCGCAGCCGAACGCGGCTTCGATGACACCGCGCGTGGAATTTTCCACGTCGGCATCCGGCATGAGCAGCGTGAAATTTTTCGCGCCGCCGTTGGACTGGACGCGTTTGCCGTGCTTCGTGCCGGTTTCGTAAATGTATTTTGCCACCGGCGTCGAGCCGACGAATGAAATCGCCCTCACCTTCGGATGCGTGAGCAGCGCATGCACGCAGTCGCGTCCGCCGTGGACGATGTTCAGCACGCCCTTCGGAAGGCCGGCCTGCTCAAACAGTTTTCCAACTTTGATGGCGGTGAGCGGGACTTTTTCGCTCGGCTTGAGCACGAACGTGTTGCCGCAAACGATGGCGACGGGATACATCCAGAGCGGCACCATGCAGGGAAAGTTGAACGGCGTGATGCCGGCGCAGACGCCGAGCGGCTGGCGGATGGTCTCGCAATCAATGCCGCGCGCGAGGTTTTCCAGCGTCTCGCCCATCAGCAGCGACGGGACGCCGCAGGCGAATTCGACCATCTCGATGCCGCGCTTCACATCGCCGCGCGACTCAACGACCGTCTTGCCGTGCTCGCGCGTGTTGCTGCGCACGAGGTCGTCGAAATTTTCCTCCAGCAACGCCTTGAATTTGAAGAAAACCCGGGCGCGCTCGACCGCGGGCGTTTCCATCCAGCCGGGAAACGCGGCGGCGGCAGCTTCGACAGCTTCATTGACGTGTGCCGCGGTGCACAGCGGCGTCTCGGCGATGACGTCACCAGTGGACGGATTGTGAACCGGCGTCGTGGCAACGTCTTTGATTTCGCGCCACTCGCCACCGAAACATACGGGGACCGGATTGAGTGTCTTGTTCATGCAATAGGGAATAGGGTTACGGATGCGCCGGTATCGGCTTCACCTCACCGCGGGCAAGGGCGGCCTGGTAGTCGTCCCACGACATGTGCGGCTCCCCCGTGTCAACGCTCACCATCGTGATGCAGTCATCCACGGGGCAGACGATGGAGCAGAGGTTGCAGCCGACACATTCTTTCTCTTTGATCTGCGGAATCGGCTTGCCCGGCACGCGGCCGGGGCCAAGACCATAACCATCGGGGCTGATCAGGGCGATGGCCTGGTGTGCGCCGTCCTCGCACGCGATGTAGCAAAGATTGCAGCCGATGCACTTGTCGTAGTTGATGGTGGCGATGCGCTTGTAATGCAGGTCGAGCCTCTCCCACTTTTGCAGCGCGGGCACGGCTTTGCCGATGAGTTCGCTCACGCTCTTCATGCCCTTTCCATCGAGGTAATCGTTCAGACTGTCGGCCATGTCCTCCACGATGCGAAAACCATGGTGCATGATCGCCGTGCAAACCTGCACGCTCGTCGAGCCGAGCGCGATGAACTCCGCCGCATCCCGCCAGGTCGAGATGCCGCCGATGCCGGAGATCGGAATCCGGACCTCGGGATCCGCCGCGCAGCATTGAACCATGTTCAGGGCAATCGGCTTCACCGCCGGGCCGC
>PMOA01000129.1:13318-15289 GCA_003161635.1 Limisphaerales bacterium | reverse complement strand
TTTTCCATGAACGGATCGCCCACCTGCACCGCGCCGCGTTGTTGCTCGGCGGATTCCTCGGTCAAATCCTGCGACGCGAACGCTGCGCCCGCCAGACCGTCGCGACCCGTCGCCGGGCCGACGTAAAATACCGGATTGCCAATGCCCTTGGCCGCGCCGCGCGCAATTTGTTCGTGACGCAGCACGCCGAGGCAGAAGGCGTTCACGAGCGGATTGCCCTCGTAGCTCTTGTCAAAATAAACCTCGCCCGCAATGGTCGGGATGCCAAAGCAATTGCCGTAATGCGCGATGCCGCTGACGACGCCCGCAAACAACCGCTTGTTATTTGCGATTTGGCTTTGCGCCCCATTTTTCTCCGTAGCAGCCGACGTGAGTCGGCTCTGATTATCTTGGGAATTTGAAGTGCGCCGACTGACGTCGGCGGCTACGTCATCAACAATCGGTCCAAAGCGCAGTGAATTTATCGAGCAAATCGGACGGGCGCCCATCGTGAAAATGTCGCGCACAATGCCGCCCACGCCGGTGGCCGCGCCCTGGAACGGCTCGATCGCGCTCGGATGGTTGTGCGACTCTATCTTGAACGCGATGGCCAGGCCGTCGCCGATGTCAATGATGCCGGCGTTTTCCTCGCCCGCNNGCAATGCTCGCTCCACATCACCGAGAAGATGCCCAGTTCGGTGTAGCTCGGCTCGCGTCCGAGGATTTGTTTGACGTGGACGTATTCGTCCAGCGTCAGGTTGTGTTTGGCAACCAGTTCAGGCGTGATGGCAGGTTCGGTCATGGGAAATCTCAAATCTTTTTCTTCTTTGATGGAAAATTTAAAAGTGCGGCAATCTGCTTTTTCTGGCCGTGGAAAAAATGCTGATTGTTGAATGACCGCAATTCTTCGACAACCTTTTCCGCATTTCGAATAATGTTCTTTAGCGACTCGTCTTCGTTTTCAGGCTCAGGTTTCCATTTGTAATGGACATACTGGTTACGAGCTTCAATAAGCCGACGAATTCGGTTAAGCCTGACTTCTCGAGGCGGTTTGCATCCGAGCGCGAGATGTAGCCACACGAACTTTTCCACCGTGCCGGTATGCCGAATTAAACCTTCGACCAATTTATTAGAGAGATTTTGTCTTCTTCCAAAAGAGGCGATAAACTTATTGATTTGATGCTCTAGCCACGTCGCATATGCAACTACAGCAAATGAGAAATCCTGCTCCTTGTCAGCCGTTCTCGCCCGCCTCAGCCAGTCTGGTGTGTGAGCTGTAATACTTGTCCATTCAACCTTCTTGTTACTGACAATTGTCCGCAACTCTTCAAACAGTTGCTCTACAGTTTTATTGCGAGGATCAATATCTCCTTGCTCGATCAATGATTCCACCATGCACCGGACTATTCGCCGCGCAAAACTTTTTGGAATCTTTGGCTCCTTGTTCATCAGCGTCTTATCAAATCACGCCGCCTTCGCCGCTGCTTTCTTTTCCAACGCGGCAAAGATGCTTTCAAAAATCAACCGTCCGTCGGCGCTCCCGAGAATGTCTTCGCTGGCGCGTTCGGGATGGGGCATCAGGCCGGCCACGTTGCGACGTTCGTTGCAGATGCCGGCAATGCTTTGCAGCGAACCGTTTGGATTCGACTTGTCGGTCAGGTTTCCGGTCGCGTCGCAGTATTGCCACAAAATCTGGTTGTTGGCCTTGAGCTTCGCCAACGTTTCTTCGTCGGCAAAATAGCAACCTTCGCCGTGGGCGATGGGCACGCGCAGCAACTTGCCCGGCGGAATTTTGTTCGTGAACGGCGAATCGGTCGTGGCGGTCTTGAGAAAGATGTGCTCGCAGTGGAATTGCAGGTCGCGATTGCGGACGAGCGCGCCGGGCAGCAGGCCGGCTTCAGTGAGGACTTGAAAGCCGTTGCAGATGCCGAGGACGAGGCCGCCGTTGTCGGCGAATTGTTTCACGGCCTGCATCACGGGGCTGAACCGCGC
>PMOA01000129.1:0-13301 GCA_003161635.1 Limisphaerales bacterium | reverse complement strand
CGCAGTTGCTGGCGGGAAATTGAAGGACGGCGAAATTCATTAGGGTGACAGGTGACAGGTGACAGGTGACAAGAGGGACAAATGAAATCGGACGGCGCAGCGCAAACTTCCCGTCACTTGCCACACGTCAATTGTCACTTGGCAATTCATTCAATCTCCAGCCGGTAATCTTCGATGACGGGGTTACTAAGAAAGCGATGGCACGCTTCGTCAAGCATCTGGCGCGCGGTTTCCTTGTCCGTGCCGTCGAGTTCGATTTCCAGATACTTGCCGACGTGGACGGCTTTGATGCCTTGGTGGCCCATTTGTTCGAGCGCACTCCGGACGGTTTTGCCCTGCGGATCCACGACGGCTTTTTTGGGTGTGATGATGATTTTTGCTTTCATGCTCGCGCGACAGAATTTTGCGGAAAAATTTTGCGCCGGGCGAGCAATTTTTGAGCGGGAAACATTTTTGGGGACGCACGCCACAAGAAGCGTTGAATTTAGCCGCCGGTTGAGCCATGGTTGGCCCGTGAATAATTCGATTTCACTGGACGATTCGCCGCCTTGCCACATGGGTTCCGAACGCAAGGCACTCGAACCCTGCTCCATCGTCATCTTTGGCGCCAGTGGCGATTTGACCGCGCGCAAGCTCATTCCGGCGTTTTACCACCTGTGCAAGGAAAAGCAGATGCCGTCCGCGTTCCGCATCATTGGATTCGCGCGGCGGGAAAAAACGGACGAATCGTGGCGCGCGGAATTGCGCGCGGCGCTCGACCAGTTTTCCCGCACCCAGCCGGTGGATGAAAACGTGTGGCGCGAGTTCGCGGCCAGCTTGTTTTATTGCCAGGGCGACATCACCGACGCGGCGGCTTACAAAAAGCTCGAAGAATTGCTGACCTCGTTCGGCAGCGCGCCGCTGCGGGAGAAGCTCTTGTTTTATCTGGCAACCTTGCCCAGCCAGTTTGGCGAAGTCGTGGAGCAAATCCATCGCGCCGGCCTGTTAAACAAGGACGGTTCAGCCTGGCAACGCATCGTCGTCGAGAAACCGTTTGGCCACGACCTCGCCTCCGCCCACGCGCTGAACCGGGAACTGACCCGCTTCGCGCACGAGCAACAGGTCTGCCGCATTGACCATTACCTCGGTAAGGAAACGGTGCAGAACATTTTGATGTTCCGCTTTTCCAATTCCATTTTCGAGCGGCTCTGGAATCGCAACTTGATTGACCATGTGCAAATCACCGTCAGCGAAAAACCCGGCGTGGGCCAGCGCGGCGGTTATTACGAGGAAGCCGGCGCGCTGCGTGACATGGTGCAAAATCACATGCTCCAGGTCCTCGCGCTCATCGCGATGGAACCGCCCGTGTCGCTTGAAGCCGAATCCATTCGCGACGAAAAGGTGAAATTGCTCAAATCCATCCGTGCGCTGGCCCCCGACGACGTCGCGCGGCAGGTCGTGCGCGGCCAATACTTCGCCGGCACGGTGAACGGGCAACCGGCGCCGGGTTACCGGCAGGAACCGAAAGTAAAGCCCGATTCCAACGTCGAAACCTACGTCGCTTTGAAGCTGTTCATTGACAACTGGCGCTGGTCCGGCGTGCCGTTTTATTTGCGCACTGGCAAATGCCTGCCGCAAAGCGCCAGCGAAGTGCGGATTCAATTTCGTCCCACGCCGCACGTGCTGTTCGCCGCGCAATGCGGCCAGCAGCTCGACCCCAATGCCCTCGCGCTGCGGCTTCAGCCGGACGAGGGAATTTCATTGCGCTTCAACGGCAAGGTGCCCGGCATGAGCCTCGGCGTGCGGCCTGTGCGGATGCACTTCAGCTACGACGCCGAGTTTGGCGCCTACACGCCCGAAGCCTACGAACGGCTGCTGCTCGAAGCCATCGCCGGCGACGCAACGCTGTTCATCCGGCGCGACGAAGTCGAAACCGCGTGGCGAATCGTGGACTCGATCCGCAAAGGCTGGGAAAACAAGCCGCTGACGAACCGCGAATTTTACGCCGCCGGCACGTGGGGCCCGGTCGCCGCCGAGGATTTGCTCGCCCAAGGTGGCCACGCGTGGCATGAGCCGCAGGTGATTGCGTAGTCAGACTGCATTACGCTTTTTGGGTTATGGATTGGCCGGTTCAGGGACGATTGCATGTTTTGCCGTGGTAGAAATTGGGGACGGCGACACGCCGTCCTTCCCAAATTTAATGAAAAATCTTGAACTGATTTCCTTCGCCACCGCCGGTGATCTGGCGCACGCCGCCGCCAGCGCGTGGCTGGACGAAATCGCCGCCGCGAATCGCGCGGGCAAAAGGCATTGCGTGGCGCTGTCCGGCGGACGCATCGCGCTGAAATTTTTTACTGCCACGGTTGAGCAGGCAAGGGCGTGCGCGATTTCGTTTGATCGCGTCCATTTTTTTTGGGCGGACGAGCGTTGCGTGCCGCCAGACGATGCGGAAAGCAATTTCAAACTGGCGAATGAGCTTTTATTTTTGCCGCTGAAAATTTCCGAAAACCAAATCCATCGCATCCACGGCGAACTGCCGCCGGACAAGGCGGCGGAACTGGCAACGGCGGAAATCCGTCGCATTACACTGTCTTCTCCCTCTCCTCCCCAAAAGGAGGAGAGGGCCGGGGTGAGGAGGCCGATTGTTTCAAATTCAAATCCCCTCACCCCAACCCTCTCCCCGCTTGGGCGGGGCGAGGGAGTTGATTTCCAGCCAATTCTGGATTTAATTTTTCTCGGCATGGGCAAGGATGCCCACGTGGCGTCGCTTTTTCCCGGCGAATCCGAAATGACAGCAGTCAACAAAGCTGTGTATCGCGCGGTAAAAAATTCGCCCAAGCCGCCACAAAATCGTGTCACGCTGGGCTACGCCGCCATAGCGGCGGCAAGGCAAGTTTGGGTGCTGGTGTCGGGCATTGGCAAGAAAACAGCGTTATACGAGTCACTTTTCTGCAACAACCGCACGCCTTTGGCGCGAGTGACTCGATTTAGGACACGCACGAAAATTTTCAGCGATTTTCCACTGATTTAAACGCGCAAAATTATTTGACAAATTTTTGAACCATTTGCATTCTTACTCGGTCTATGCAATTGTAGCAAATGAAGGATTTCGCTGTTCGTTTAGGGTTGGCATAGAGGTTTTGCTCGTGGCGCGGCTCGAACAGCGACCCCAAGTTGGTCGCGCCACCCTTCTGAGCGCATCGGTGAAGGCGTTTAAACCTCGTCACCGCGGGGGCCGGACGAAAGTCCGGCCTTTTTTTTGCATTTATGGAATTCGCATTGATTGCCGGGCGAAAAACATTTAGCCTTCCCGACGCATGAAACACCAGCTCGATTTCGAGAAGCCGATCATCGAACTGCAAAACAAGTTGGACGAACTCCGCAAACATCCGGAAAAGCATTCGCTGGACATCAGCTTTGAGGAAGAAATCCAGCTCATCGAAAAAAAGCTGGAGGAAACCCGCCGGCAGATTTTTTTCAACCTCAACGCGTGGCAGCGCGTCCAACTGGCGCGGCATCCCAAACGTCCCTACACACTGAATTACCTGGAAAAGACGTTCACCGACTTTCATGAACTGCACGGTGACCGGCTGTTTGCCGAGGACCGCGCGATGGTGGGTGGCTTTGCGAAACTGGGCGAATACCGCGTCGTCGTCATCGGCACGCAAAAAGGCCGGGACACGAAGGAAAACATTTTGCGCAATTTCGGCTGTGCCCATCCTGAAGGCTACCGCAAGGCACTGCGCTTGATGCGGCTCGCCAACAAATTCGGCCTGCCCGTCATCACGCTCATTGACACCGCCGGCGCGTATCCCGGCATCGGCGCGGAGGAACGCCACATCGCCGAGGCCATCGCCGTCAATCTCCGCGAAATGATCCTGTTTGAAGTGCCCATCATCGCCGCGGTCATCGGCGAAGGCGGTTCGGGCGGCGCGCTCGGCATCGGCGTCGCCGACCGCGTGTTGATTTTGGAGAATGCCTATTACTCGGTCATCAGCCCCGAAGGCTGTGCGGCCATTCTTTGGGAAGACCGCGCCGCCGCGCCGAAAGCCGCCGAGGCCCTCAAAATCACCGCCAAAGACCTGCTCGAACTCGGCCTCGTGGACGAAATCGTTCCCGAACCGCTTGGCGGCGCGCATAACGACACCGCTGAAGCCGCCGCAAATTTGAAGACCCATCTGCTCAAACACTTGAGCGAACTCGCCGCGATGCCGGTCGCCGGGCGACTGAAAAAACGCTACGAGAAATTCCGTGCGCACGGGCATTTCATCGAAAACACCGAACCGGCCATGAACGGTGTTGTTCCCCAGGCATCGGCCGCATAATTCCCAGTGCTTTATCCGCTCACCTTTCATCCGATTTCCAAAGAGCGCGTTTGGGGCGGACGCGAAATGGAACGGCTCTACAAAAAGAAACTGCCGGCGGGCAAGCCGGTTGGCGAATCGTGGGAAATCAGCGACCGGCCGGGCGACGTCAGCGTCATTGCCAATGGCCCGCTGGCCGGGAAAAATCTGCGCTGGTTGATGGAAAATCATCGGGCTGAATTGCTCGGCGACGCAAAACCGGCAAACGAAAACCGCTTTCCGCTGCTCTGCAAAATTCTCGATGCGCGGGAAAAACTTTCACTGCAAGTCCATCCGCCTGCAGGCAAGGCTGCTGAACTTGGCGGCGAGCCGAAGACCGAAATGTGGTTTATCGCCGACGCCGCGCCCGGCGCGGAACTGTTCGTCGGCCTCAAACGCGGTGTCACGCGTGCGGAATTTGAGAAAAAAGTTGAGACCGGCGAAGTGGCGGAATGTTTTCATCGGGTTCCCGTGCGCGCGGGCGACGCGATGTTTCTGCCCAGCGGCCGCGTCCACGCCATCGGTGCCGGCCTGGTGATTTTTGAAATCCAGCAGAACTCGGACACCACTTACCGGGTATTCGATTGGAACCGCGTCGGGCTTGATGGCAAACCACGCGAATTGCACGTTGCACAATCACTCGCCAGCATTGATTTCAACGACTTCGAGCCGGCGCTCGTTCAAAACAAATTCACCGGTGACCGTTCAATCAAACGCCGTCCGCTCGTGAATGACCCGCTTTTCAACGTCGAGGCCTGGCGAATGAATGCAGGCGCAGGCGTTTCATTAAAACCGCGCACACTGCAAATCATCGCGGGATTAAGCGGCCGGCTTGAAATTCAAAGCGGTTCGGCTTCGGTAAAATTGTCCGCCGGCCAATTTTATCTCGTGCCGGCGTGCTTGGAGCGGACGGAATTGCGGGCAAAAGCCGGCGCGGCGCTGTTGCGGGTTTGTAGCGGCGCTCTGTGAGCGCCGGGGTTTAATCATTTTGCGGCGGTCGCAAACCGCCGCTACAACTCTCAATTCAACGATAAATCCTCGGGCATTTGGGAGAGGAGTTTGTTCCGCCAGCCGCCCTTGCTTTTCAAAATTTTCTGCCAGAGTTGTTCGGGCGGCGTTTCAAAGACGAGTTCGAGCGACGCGGGGAACGTGAGCCACGCCTTGCGTTTTATTTCGGTTTCCAGCTGGCCGGGCGACCAGCCGGCGTAACCCGCGAACAGCTTGACTTTTTTCTCCGGTGAAAACGATTCGCCGATTTCCAACAGATCATCCAGCGAATGGCCGAGGCTCAAATTTGGAAATACATTCGCGTCGGGGATGAAACTGTCCGCATGCAAAAAGCTCAGCGCGGTCGGCTGCACCGGCCCGCCGAGAAAAAGCGGCGATTCCCGAAGCCTGTCGGGCAGGTCGGCCACGAGCACTTCACCCACCTTGTTGCTGGCGGCGCGGTTGAGCACGAGGCCAAAAGCCCCCTCGGCGTTGTGCTCGCAAACAAGCACCACCGTGTGATGGAAAAAGGAGCCGCGCAAAACGCCGCCGTCCAGCAGCAATTTGCCTTTGAGGAATTTTCCGGTTTCACTCATGTCCACCGCCAATATGGCCCAAAAAGAGGCAACTGGCAACCAACGGAAACCGGAGGGGCAGCCACGAAGTTACAAAGACATTCATCCTGACACTTGGAATTTCAATCGGGCGACAGGGAAAGTTCCTGTTCCTTTCCAGAATCAACGTTCTGAATACGAACCGACTTTTTCCGGATCTCCAGACAACGAAGGGTCACATTTGTTCCCCCGATTTTCACCCGGTTCAGTTCCTGGGCAAAAAAGGAACGGCCATTGATGATGGCCACGGGCTGGTTTCCCCACAAAACCCCCTGGAGTTTGATGGTGGCTGGGGCGGGCGCGGGCTGGTTGGTGTTATGGTAAATGGCGGGATTAACGGCGACTGTCTTTGCCGGAGGCATTTTGACATCCCTGAGCGCATCCACATGGCCTTCTTCCAATTGTTCGGCCACACCGTATTTCATCCAATCCAAGACTTGATCGAATCCATAACGTTTTTCCGCTTCGATGAACAAGTCAATCTGGCCACGCGTGTAACGGTTTTGCAGAATGAATTTTTTCTGCCCTTTTTCCGATTGTGAATCCATCAGCAAATAAGCCACCAGTTCACAAAAGCCCTCCTCCGCGTCGCGCCCCAATCTCGCTCTTCGTTCTTTGGGCACATTCTCGCCCACCCAGGCATGCGAATATTCATGGGCGCACGTTGCCTTCAGCTCGGCCAGTGGCAAACCGGTCATCAGGCTCATTTTGTACCGGGTTTCGTGGTTGACTGTGTCGGGACGAATGCAGCCCAGCAGATTGGGACTCTCAAAATCGTTGCCCCCTGGGCTAAACATGGTATCCACATCGATCCGATCGATGACGGCCACATCCACATTCGCCGGGAATTCCGTGAAACGGGAAAACAGCCGGTCCAGGTCATCCTTGACCTGGGCACTAATCCGTTCGGCGTCGTTCGCCTTCACCACCGCTGTCCGGGCATCGCGCGCGCAAAGGAAACGCCCGTCCGCCAATTGCAGGCCATTTTCCTTGACGGGCAAACCGCAGATGGCACACCGGGGCAAATGGACGCAGTCGGAACAGACGAATTTCTTTTCGTTGGTGACCTCGTCGGTGACGATGTAAATCGTGTCCTGGATTGGCCGGCCGCAAATGGCGCAGACATCACGCGCCCATGCCGCCGCCGGCCCGCACAAACCGAAGCCTGCCAGCAGAACGATAATCCAAAGATATCTCCCAGAGCGTTGCATAGTATGGCGATGGCGAAACCTTTCCGCGGCAACCACCCGAAGCATCGGGTTCATTGCCCACCCCCATCCAGCAAGCACCTGCTGCGCCAATCAACCCAGGGATTTGACCTTCTTCACGATTGCTGCGGCGTCAATGCCGAAGTGCGCCAGCAATTCCGCCGGTTTGCCGGAACGCGGCAGCGACGTCACGGCGAGCTTGTGGACTTTGATTCCATCCACGCTGAGTTCGCCTGCGACCGCGTCGCCCAAACCGCCTTCGATGTAATGATCCTCGACGGTGATGATGGTGTTGCCGGTCTTTTGCGCGGCGGCCTTGATAATGTCCCTGCCCAGCGGCTTGATGCTGTAGGCGTCAATGACCGTGATACCGATGCCTTCGGTCTTCAGTGCGTCGGCGGCCTTGAGCGCTTCGTGCAATGTCACGCCCGCGGCGACCACAGTGGCCTTGTCGCCCGCATTCTGGCGCGCCACTTTTGCGCCGCCGATGGGAAATTTTTCATCGTTGCCGTAAATCACCGGCGTTTTGGGGCGCGACGTGCGGAGGAAGCAAATTCCCTTTGTCTGCGCCATTTGTTCGATCAATTTCTCCGTGCTCACGGCGTCGCTCGGATACAATACCACGCTGCCGGCAATCGTGCGCATCATCGCAATATCTTCCAGCGCCATCTGCGACGGGCCGTCCTCGCCGATGCTCACACCGACATGCGAACCAACGATCTTGAGGTTCGCCTGCGAAATGCCCGCCACACGAATCTGGTCGAAGGCGCGGGTGAAGAAACACGCGAACGTGGACGCAAACGGCACCTTGCCGCGCGCGCCGAAACCGGTGGCCACACCCACCATGTTCTGCTCGGCGATGAAACATTCCGTGGAACGGTTCGGGAATTTATTGAAAAACTTTTCCGCATACGTGGAATTCTTCGTGTCGCCGTCCACCGCCACGATGCGCGGATCCACTTCCCCGATGCGGGCGAGCGCATTGCCATAGGCTTCGCGCGTCGCGACCGAATCACCCGGTTTGTAATTGATGGGCGGATAACCTGCGGGCGCGGTGTTGTTCGGCGCGGGGAGTTGGGCCGGCGCGGGAATCGGAACGCCGATGCCGGATTTCGCGGTGGGCTGTAATTCGGCGATGGCCTTGGCGGCTTCTTCCTGGTTCAGCGGCCTGCCGTGCCAGCCATCCTTGTCCTGCAAAAACGAAACCCCCGCGCCTTTATAGGTTTTGGCGATGATGCAAAGCGGTTGATCGTTCAGGCCGACGCCGCTGAGCACTTCCAGAATTTCCTCGATGTCGTGACCGTCAACGTCCTCAACCCGCCAGCCGAACGCTTCAAAACGTTTGCGATAAACACTGATGTCGTGGCCGAACGCCGTTGCCTGGCTCTGGCCGAGGCGGTTGTCGTCCACGATGGCGATCAAATTGTTGAGCTTGTAAACGCCCGCGAGCGACGCCGCTTCCCAGACCGCGCCTTCGGCGATTTCGCCGTCGCCGAGCAGCACGTAAGTGCGGTAGTCGAGATGGTCGAGCCGCGCGGCCAGCGCCATGCCGGCGCCGACGCTCAAGCCTTGACCGAGCGATCCGGTCGCCACATCCACGAACGGCAACCGCGGTGTCGGGTGACCTTCGAGGTCGCAGCCGAACTGCCGGAGCTTCAACAATTCGCTGGTTGGGAACAAACCGGTTTCCGCCCACGCGGCGTAAAGCAGCGGCGCGGCATGCCCTTTGGAAAGAATGAAACGATCGTTGTTGTAATAGTGCGGATTCTTCGCGTCGTAACGCATGTGGCCGAAGAACAGCGTGGCCATCACGTCGGCCGCCGAGCAGCACGAAGTCGGGTGTCCGCTGCCCGCTGCAGTCGTTGAGGTGATCGAGTGAATCCGCAACTGGTTTGCGATGCCCTTCAATAATTCAATGTCCGTGTCAATCATGGAACGGAGAGTCTAGGTGAATGACGGCAAAAGCCAAGAATGAAAATTAAAAAAAGGCGGATCACTGCGGCAGGACGTGGCCGGAGACTGAACAAGTCGGCGGCACGCCCACGGCGTTGATCGTATAGGTGCCGCCGGAAGGGCAAACCGGAAAGACCATGTTGGATAAATACGGCAACAAGTCCTGGGCGGGCGGAATGGCATCGGCAGTTTTGTCATTTTCCAAAGCCCATTGCTGTTTGGCCGCGTCAATTTGCCGGAGATTGTTGATGCACGTGTTGAGCTGGGTGACCGCTGACAATAGTTGTTCCGCTGATGGTTCAGGCGCGGTGTTGGCTTGCTGATTTTCGGTTTGTATTTGCTGCAACTGCTCCTGCTGCTGTTGCGCGGCATCGTGCGAGGTCTGTAATTGCTGCGTTAGTTGCTGATTCACCCCGCGCAACCGGTTGTTTTCATTTTGCAGTTGGGAAAATTTTTGGGTCAGACTTTGATTTTCGGCGCGCAGCCGGGCATTTTCCGCGCTCAACGTGGCGACGCTCGAATTCTTGAGCTGATCCAATTGGGCGCGCAACTGCCCGGCCTCCTGTTTGGCCTCGCGCAACTGGACGAGCGCCGCGTCCTTTTGCCGGTTGGCCGAAAACAGAAAAAATTCACCGGCCAAAAGCACCACCACACACAACCACAGAACCCAGTTTTTAAGTTTCATGGACCAGCTTCTTTTCGCCCTTCCGCGCACTGCCGTCAAACACGAAATCGCATAAAAATCTGTTGCAATTTCACTCCGCGAACCGGCATGGCAGCCCCGCTGGCTTGCCGGGTCGTAGCTCGCAGCGGTTTCCTTTATCGCCAGTCATGGTCCGCCTTCGCTGTGCGCTCCTGTCTTCGCATAGCTTCGGCACGGGGAACCGGTGCGGCAGTCTCACTGGCTTGCCGAGCCGTAGCTGGCCGCTGCCCGGCCAGCGAAGACTGGTACGCGTGGCGGGGGTCGAACCCACAACCTTCAGCTCCGGAGGCTGACGCTCTATCCAATTGAGCTACACGCGCAAAGTGAAGCCCACAATACGCATCCGTGCGCCTTTGCTCAATGCAAATTGCAGGGATTTCGCGCACCACGCCCTACCGCTCACTGATTCCGCTTGATGGCCTCCAGCAGCGGATGGTTTTCCTTTTTCCACTTTTCAAACCGCGCCAGTTGTTCCGGCGTCAGCAGGGCGGTGATTTGGTTGTTCGCATTGCTGAGGACCAGGATCACCCGCGGGCGATATTCCTGCCGCAAGTCTTTCAGCTGTTCGTGCGTGCCCGACATGATTTCATGCAGCTTCGCCCGCTGACCGCTGTCGAGCCGGAGCCGGAACGCCAGGCTGCGCTCAATGCGGGGTGGGACGGTTTCGGGATGGGCAATGACCTCGCCCATGACCTGCCGCACCACGATGCGCGTGCCGACCACGCCGGCCAGAAACACCAGCGCCACCAGCAACAATAATTTGAAGGTTTTCATAATCAGAATCCATTTGGCGTCAAAAGCCATTGCGCCGAAATCTGCGACATCCCGTCGCCCAGACCCGGCACGCCTGCTGTCGTCAGTCCCCAATCCGCCGCGACGCTCAACGCGATGGTTGCCGCCGCCGCCCAGGCGAGCCGCGGGAACAGCAAATTCAACTGGTCGAAAATCGAAAGCATCTCCGGCATCTCCGTGCGCCGTTCGTCACGAATGGCGTGCAACACGCCTGCTTCAAAATCCGCCGACGGCGCGGGCGCCGCTTCATTCCGCGCCGCGACAAACAGTTGTTTCCATTTTCGTTCGTTCATAATTTCACCAGTTTTTCCAGGGCCCGCTTCAGTTTCGCCCGCGCCCGCAAGGCCCGCACGCGCACGGCCACACCCGACGCGCCGGTGGCCGCGCAAATTTCCTTCACGCTGCGGCCCTCGATTTCCTGCATCGTGATGACCACGCGGTCGGCGGGCGAAAGGTCGCGCAGGGCCAGGTCCAGAATTTCCGCGGCGGCCCGGCCGTCCAATTCGCTCTTTTCATCATCGCTGCGCAGCCAGTCCAGTGCATCCTCGCCAAGTTCGGGGAGGCCGATTTCATTCCGCCACTTTTTTTCCCGGCGCAAATGATCCAGCGCCACGCGCACGGCAATCCGGGACAGCCAGTGCTCAAACGGCGCGCGGTCGTCGTATTGTTCCAGCGCGCGCCAGGCCTTGACGAAAGTTTCCGGCGCCAGATCTTCGACCTTGTGGGCATCGCGTTCATAACGGTGCAAGATGGCAAAGACCCGCGACTGATGACGCCGGACGACTTCGGCGAAATCGTCCGGCGCGCCGTTGCGGATTCGTTCCAGCAATTCGGCATCGTCATTCACGGTTCAGTTGTCCGACCGTTCATCCATGCGCGCGATGGCCCCGCCCACCACGTTGTCGAAGCGCTGCTCGAAATCGGCGATTTTCCGGCGCTGTTGATCGGTCAGGATGGCCGCGATTTTGCCGTAAAGTTTCATGCGTTCAACCGCCCAATCGGCTTCCACGCTGGCGACTTTGGCCGAAGCGGCACGCACGGCCGCTTCATTTGCGTCATTGGCGTGAATGGCCGCACGCAGATTTTTTCGCGCGTCGTGCAACTGGCCGAACAATGATTTCAGCGTGTCCTTGTCCGCGCTCAAAACGGCCTTGATCTGTGATTTTTGGTCGTCGGTCAGGTTCAGTTTTTTGGCGATACGCTGAAGGAATTGGCCGCGCCCCGGCCTGGTCCCGGCGGCGGAATCACTCGTGTCTTGCGCTGGCGCGCTGGTTAATCCGCCCGCAATAATCGCGGCGGCAGTTGCGATGGTCAGTAGTTTGATGGTTTTCATACTGACATTGAATACGCAAGCGACCGGAGAAATGTTACATCCGATTCCGCGCACAAAAACAAAAAGGGACGGCGCGTGGCCGTCCCGATATCAACTATGTCACCCCACAGATTATTGTTGCGGGGGTGTCGCGGGGGGCGGAGTACCGGCGGGTGGTGGAGTCCCAGCTGGCGGCGGGTTGCCACCCGGAGGCGGACCGCCCGGACGACGACCGCGTTGGGCCGTCTTCTGCCATTTATCAAATTGCTCCGGGGTCAGGACGGCCTTCATTTGCGCCGTGGTTTCTTCACGGATGGATTGCATTTTGGTCCGGCGATCTTCCTGTGACAGGCTGGTGTCGCCGCGCAAATCAGCCATCTTTTTATCGCGGGCCTCAAGGATGGGTTTGACCTTCGCTTTTTGGTCATCGGTCAGGTCCAGTTGCTGGGCGAGCTGGTCAAGGTTAGGACCACCTCTTATGCCCGAAGAACGCTGGCCGGCGGGCGGAGCGCCTGCGGGTGGAGTGGAAGGCGGCGTGTTGGTGTCAGCCGCACGCAAGGCCGGACTCCACACCAGCAAACTGCCCGCGGCCAATGCCGCGATTAACATTGTTTTATTTGCTTTCATAATTCTTTGTCGTGGTTTGTTTTTCAATTTCGCCGCGCCATGATGACGCGGTTCACTACCTGTCAGACGACTATCATAACAAGAGGTTACAATCCGCGCAACACTTTCGCCGCCGCATGGACCGTCTTTTCAATGTCCGTTTTACTGTGTGCCGTGGAAATAAAACCCGCCTCGAATTGCGATGGCGCGAGGTAAAGGCCCTCGGCCAGCATTCCGTGAAAATATTTTGCGAACCGTGCACGGTCACTCTTCATCGCGTCGGCGAGGCTCCAGACCGGCTGGCCGGTGAAATAGGCACAGAACATTGAGCCGCAGCGGTTGAACGTCACGGGCACGTCCGCCGATTTTGCGGCGTCTTTCATCCCGGCTTCGAGCTGTCCGCCCAGTGTTTCGAGGCGGGCATAGGCATCTTTTTCGGAGGGCGGAGTTCCACGACGCCCTGACTTAATTTCGGATTTCTTTCCAGGGGCTTGCGGAGCTCGTCCCTCCGACAGCAATTCGAGCGCCGCGATGCCCGCCGCCATCGCCAGCGGATTGCCGCTCAACGTGCCCGCCTGGTAAACCGGCCCCAGCGGCGCGAGCAAATCCATGATGTCCGCCCATCCACCGAACGCGCCGACGGGCAGCCCGCCCCCGATGATTTTGCCGAGACACGTCAAATCCGGCGTGATGCCGAAACGTTCCTGCGCGCCGCCGGGCGCGAGCCGGAAGCCGGTCATCACTTCGTCGAAAATCAGCAACGCACCGTTCGCCCTCGTGACTTCGCTTAAAAATTCCAGGTAG
>PMOA01000134.1 GCA_003161635.1 Limisphaerales bacterium | reverse complement strand
GCGCATCCTCCCCGATCAGCAGAGTCGGCAGGGCCATGGGCATCAAGGCCCCGTGCAGCATGCCGAGTCGGAAGCCGGCCACGCGGTCGGGTTCGTAGAACCGGGGCTTGGCCCAGCCATAACCGAGAGCCAGGAACAGCCCGAGCAGGGTCAGGACCGTGGCTTTCACCACCACTTCCTTCACCCACGGACGTGAGACGCAGGCGGCGGTTTGGTTTGGAGCGGAGGCAGGGGTGGTCATGCAGCCAAGCATGTTCCAGAGAGCAGACTCGAAGCAAGCAGATTAGCGGAACATCCAACATTCAACATTCAACATCCAACGTCCAACATGACCCGACACTCCGCGTCAGGGTGGGCTTTGAACGGAAGGCGGAGATTTAACAACCAAGTAACGAAGGAACAAAGCCGTGAAGGAGTATTTTTGGTTGCCTTGTTCCTTTGTTGTTCAATTCACGGAAGCCTTGCGCCTTTTGCGGCCAAATATTTCTTTCGCGGTTTCAATCCGTGTCCATCCGTGGTAGAGAACTTTGTTGTGGCGGCAACTCGGCGCAATCCTGCCTTTGTTCCTTTGTTGCTTTGTTGTTAAAAGTTGGATGACCTTCGAGCTTTTTACCCGGCGCGTTTTCCGGCTTGCTCCCTGACGGCACCTGGGCGAGTCTGGGTCAGGCATGGGCTACGGAATCGCAAGCCCGGCAAACAATAAAAACATCAAGCACAGGAGTGACCCCAGACCCGGCATGAGCCATAAGCTTCTCATCATTCAGCCGTCCTACTATCGCTCGAAGGCGGACCGTACTGTGTTCAAGTCCCGCCGCCGGAGCGTAGTGCCGTTGACCCTGCCCTACCTGGCTGCCCTGACCCCGGCGGACTGGGACGTCACGCTTCTGGATGAACAGTTGAACCCGGTGCCGTTTGATGGCCGCTTCGACCTGGTCGCCATCAGCTCCTCCACGCTCAACTCATTCCGCGCCTACGACCTTGCGGACGAGTTTCGCCGGCGCGGCGTGTCCGTCATTCTCGGCGGCCCCCACACTTTCTTCCACGCCGAGGAGGCGGGAGAACATTGCGATGCGGTCGGCGTCGGCGAAGGCGAGTCCATCTGGCCGCGCATGCTGAAGGACGCCCGCCGCGGGCGGTTGAACCAGTTGTACCGGGCCGACCCGCTGCCCGATCTGGCCGGCCTGTCGCTGCCGCGTTACGACCTGCTGGACCTGCGGCGTTACCGCCCGTTCCGGACCTTTGCCGTCACCTCATCGCGGGGTTGCCCGTTCCGCTGTGAATTCTGCTCCGAACGGTTCCTGCTGGGCGAGAACTACCGTTGCCGGCCGGTACCGGAAGTCATCGAAGAAATCCGGCATTGCCGCTCGCGCAGCATTTTTTTCGGCGACAGCAATTTTGGCGGCAAGCGGAGCCACGCGATGGAGTTGATGGAGGCGATGATCCCCCTCCGATTGCGCTGGTCGGCGCTCTGGTCGTCGTATCTTTGCAACGACGCGCCCTTCATGGACCTGGCCCAGCGGAGCGGCCTGTTGCACGTCAACATCGGCATGGAGAGCATCAACCCCGATACGCTGGCGGGCATGAACAAGACGTTCAACAAGACCAACCGATACGACGAAATGCTGGCCGGCCTCCGCCGCCGCGGCATCAGCTATTCCCTGAATTTCATTTTTGGCTGGGACGGCGAGACCGAAAGCGCGTTCGATGCCACGCTGAAGTTCCTTCAGGAGCACAAGGCGCCGGTGGCCTACTTCAACATTCTCACACCCGTGAAAGGCACCCCGCTCTACGACCGGATACGAAGCGAAGGCCGGATTCTCAATGACCAGGAAATCGACCGCTGGCCGGGCCAAATCTGCCACATCCGGTCGCCGTACGGAACGCCCGGGTCCATGGAAAATGACATTCGCCGGCTGTATCGGGACTTCTACAGCCTGCCGTCCATGGTTTCTCGTTTGCCCTTGCCATTCACTCAGGCGAGCATCGCCTCTTGGGTCATTAATTTTTCCCAGCGCCGGATGGCCCGGGCCGAACAACCGAACAACAACTTTGACAACTACTGACGCCGCGTGCATACGGGCGCAGCTTGACACCACCACCAACTCCCTCTCCCCGCCAGGGCGGGGAGAGGGCCGGGGAGAGGGGATTTGAATTTAAAAACGCGCCTCCTCTCCTCGCCCCTCTCCTCCCTTGCGGGAGGAGAGGGAGAAAAAAGGTGGGAGTGTCATGTCAGGCACGACGTTGTTCTAAACGGCGCCTTTCTTGGCTTCCATGCTTGACGCCATCTCCCGGTGCAGGTCATAATTGCGGGCATGAGCAGAGACGACAATTATTTCTCCGGCGGTCGCAAAGGACCGCAACTCCGTCACCGTCCGAACTGATGTATGACTTCACAGATGGATTCCAAGACCATTGCCGAGCAACTCTGTCAGTTTGCCCGGAAGAACTATGTAGCCGACGGAGCGGATTTTGATGAAAACAGCCCCCTGGCCAAGGCCGGCATTGATTCGTTTGCGCTGGTCGAGTTGCTGCTCTATTGTGAGCGCACCTTTGGCGTCAGCGTGCCGGATTCCCACCTGACGGGCAAAAACCTGGCTTCCGTGGCTACACTGGCCAACTGCATCGCCGAGCTGGCCCGCAGCAGCGACTCATCATCCTAAGCGCCGCAAGTAGTCACTGACTATGCCTGACCTGCCTCGCCAGATTCGATTGGCCGCTGGTGACTACTACATGCACGCCCAGGACCACAAGCGGCGGCGGGCCGGGCTGCCGGGTTACATCTGCCGCGTGGCCCTCCGGTTGGAGGACGGTCTGGATGTGGACCGGCTGCGCCGGCGCGTGGAAACTTCGCCGGTCCTGGACTGGCTGGCCCGCATGCGCCTCACCCGTCCGCTGTTGGTCTTCCCCGCCTTCTGGCGCGCGTCGTCGCGGCCCGGCCCGATCTTTTTCGAACACAATCATCAGGATGGCAACGGGCACGAGGCCGGGGTCCTGCCGCCGGAGGTCCTGGAACGCGACCTGCACGCCAGCCGGGGGCCGGCGCTGGCATTCGACCTGGTACGGCACGCCGACGGGACCCGGCACCTGGTCTTATCCTGGAACCATGCGCTGATGGATGCGCGCGGCGCGGAATTGATCTGGCTGCATCTGAACGACGGCAACGGGGGAAACGGAGCGCCCTCCCTCGGGGATCTGATCCATCCCAAACAACGGGGCGGGAGCCTGGCCGAATGGTGGCGCGCCGTGAAGCTGGCACGCGGTTCGGTGGAATGGCTTCGCAAGTCCGGGAGCGAACCGCTTTTCTCGCTGCTGCCGGAAAAACGCACGGCCGGCCCGCATCGCAACCAGTATCGCATCGTGACCTTCAGCGCGGAGGAAACGGCGCGCATCGCAGCCCGTTGCGAGCGCCTCAACGCCGGCTTCCGGCGCAGTCACTTTCTCCTCGCGGGCACGCTCCGGGCGTTGCATACCGTCGCCACCCGGCGCGGCAACCGGGACGGGGCCTATTTGATCCCCGTGGCGCATGACACCCGCCGGCGCAGCGCCAAGGGCCCCATTTTCTCAAACCATCTCTCCATCCTGTTCTTCCGCATCGAACCCCAACAGGCCGGCAGCCTGACCAGCATCATCAGCGAACTGTCCCGCCAGATGATGGACCAGATCCGCACCCGGTTTCCGGAGTCGTGCATGGCGGCGCTGGAAATGTTCAAGCCGCTGCCGCTGAACTACTACATGCACCACTTGGGACAGCCCACCCGCAGCAAGTTCGCCACTCTCTGCTTTTCGGATTCGGGCGAGACCTGCGCCGGGATGACCGAGATGCTGGGCGGACGGATCCGGGCGGTTGACCATCTGGTGCCGACCTGGTGGCCGCCGGGGTTGACCGTGGTGTTCTGGAGTTTCAGCGGGCGGCTTTCGGTTCTGCTGTCGTGGGTGGATGACTGCCTGAGCGTGTCCGAAGTGGATGCGCTGGAACAGGGCCTGCGCTCCGCTGTGCTGGAGGAGAAGGTGTCATGAACGTGCTCCTGGTGGCCACAAACCGGGAACGTTCTCCCTACCCGGTGGCGCCGCTGGGAACACTGTGCGTTGCCGCCGCCGCCCGCGCAGCCGGCCATTCCGTGGATTTTTTGGATTTGGGGCTGGCCTCATCGCCGCAAAAGGCGCTGCGCCAGGCGCTGGAAAAGGGCGAATACCAGGCCGTGGCGTTCGGCATCCGCAACCTCGACAACTGTTGGTCGTTTGCGCCGAAAATGTATTTTGACGAGGTGCGCGAACTGGCGGAAACGGTGCGGTGCTGTTTCAAAGGGCCGCTGATCCTGGGAGGCAGCGGCTTCTCGGTCGCGCCGCGTGGCTGGATGCAGCGCCTGGAGGCCGATTGCGGCGTGATCGGAGAGGGCGAACGGGCTTTCCCGGAGGTGCTGGCGCGAATGGAAGCTGGAAGCTCCCTGGAGGGGATTGACGGCGTCATCACCGCGCCCAAGAGTGATAGCCCGGCCAGCGTTCTCCCCGCCCGTGCGGTCGAGCGATTGGGCGAGTTGCCGCTGCCGGCCCACGAACTATGCGGCTATGCGCCGTATGTGAGACGGGGCGGATTTGTCGGTGTGCAAACCAAGCGCGGGTGTCCTTTCAAGTGTGTCTATTGCATTTATCCCCAATTGGAGGGGCGGCGTTACCGGCTTCGTCCGCCGGAAGCGTTGGTCCAGGAGATTGAAACTGTGGCCACCCGGACGAAGATGCGTCAGTTCTTTTTCGTTGACAGCGTCTTCAACGACCCGCGGGCGCACGCGTTGGCGATTTGTGCCGCCCTCTCCCGCCGGCGGCCACCCAATCGATGGATGGCCTTTTGCAACCCGGTGGGTTTCGATGCGGAACTGGCACGAGCAATGGCGCAAGCTGGTTGCGCCGGGGTGGAGTTCGGGCTGGATGTCGCCACGCCCAGGATGCTGGCTGCCTTGGACAAACCGTTTGGACAGAAGGAGACCCGGATTGCCCTGCAAGCGGCGCGCGATGCTGGCTTGTCTTTCGCGATCCACCTGCTGTTCGGCGGCCCCGGCGAAACGTGGGCGGACGTGGAAGAAACGCAGGCCTTTTTGAATGGGTGTGCGGCGGCCAACGCCGTTTTTGCCTCCTTTGGCATCCGCATTTACGAAGGCACGCCGCTGGCCCAAATCGCCGTGCGGGAAGGCACGCTGGCGCCAGACCACGATCTTTTCGAGCCGACCTATTACCTCTCGCCCGGGCTGGCCGGGGATACCGAGGAGAACCTTGACCGCATCGCGCGGCGGCGGGCGGAATGGACCTCGCCGGCGGACTGGCGCAAGCCATTGGTCCGCTGGGGGCAGAAAGTGACGGTCCGGTTAAACGTGCGGCCGCAGTGGAAATACCTCCGGTACTACGGCCAGTACATGCGACGACAAACAAAATGACCAACGCTCTTCGAACCGGTCCGGCCACCATTTCCTGCGACGTGCTTGTCGTCGGCGGCGGCGCGGCGGGCGTGGCGGCGGCCACCGCGGCCGGGCGGGCCGGCGCGCAGGTTATGTTATTGGAGCGATACGGTTTTCTGGGCGGCCTGGCCACGGCCGCCCAGGTGGGCACCGTCTGCGGATTGTATCTGCGGGACACGACGAACCCGGAAGCTTTGCCGGTCGCCGGCGGATTTGTAAAGGAATTCGCCTTGCGCCTGCAACGCGCCACCGATGGCGGACCGCTGCGGCTGGACGCCGGCCTCTGGGTTCTGCCGTTTTCCATCCCCGCCTTCGCGCGCGTGGCCGACGCGGTGGTGGCCGAATCCGGAAATGTCAACGTGGTGTTGCACGCCACGGTCGCCGAGGCGCAGGCCGAAGGCCCCTGCCTGGTCGAGGTTCGCGCCCTGGCGTGGAACGAGCCGCTGGTCATCAGCCCCCGCACCGTCGTGGATTGTAGCGGCGAGGCGACGGTCGCCGCCCTGACGGGCGCCGGCGTGGAAAGCGGCATCGCCGACCAGGCGCCCTCCCTGGTATTTGTGATGGAGAACATCGATCCCGGTCTGGTGGAACGCGGCCTGGTTGAAGTTCGCCGCGAGTTGCGCCGGGCCGTCGAGGCGGGAAGTTTGCCGGCCGCCTGTGAGCGGCTGGCGCTGATCCCCAGCATGGACCGCAACGGCCGCCTGACCCTCAAACTCAACCTGGCCGTCGCGGAATCAAACCGCCCGCTCTGGCAGCAGGTTACCGACTGGGAACGCGAGGCCCGCGCGCTGGTGGATGAACTCCAACGTTTCCTGGTCAGGAACATTGCCGCGTGCCGGAACGCGCACCTTTCCTCCATCGCCCCGCAACTCGGCATCCGTTCCGGTCGCCGCATTCAGGGACGCGCCCGGCTTGCCGACGAGGATGTGCTGGCCGCCCGGAAATCCTCCGTCGGAATTGCCCGAGGCGCGTGGCCGATGGAACGCTGGGGAAACGGCCCGCGGCCGGAAATGACTTTTTTCAGCGAGCACGGCTACTATGAAATCCCTTTGGACTGTCTGCGCCCGGCGGAACTGGACAATGTGCTGGTGGCCGGTCGCTGCCTATCCGCAGCGGCGGGGGCAATGACTTCGGCCCGGGTTATCGGCACCGCGCTGGCCACCGGCTGGGCGGCGGGAACCGTCGCCGCCTTCCAGGCCCTGGGCCGTCCGCTCGACGGGGCGGTGGAGACCATTCGACAACAAATGAATCAATGAACACCGGAGCACTCCTGCTCATAATCTTAATCCATCCATGAAAATTATCTCCCGGCTTGTCGGACTGATTCGGAGCAACCCGCCGGACCGGCTGCACGACGAAACGATTGAGTATCGCGTGAGAGATTAAGATTAAGAGTAGGATTAAGATCAAAATGAACGTTTACGAAACCCTTTCCCAAGCCGCGCGCCAATGGCCCAACCAGACGGCGATCATTGATGCCGCCGGCCCGCTGGATTACCAGTCGCTCTGGCGCGAAATCGAAGCCCTCCGGGCCCAGCTCGAACGGCTGGGCGTGGGCGGCGGACAGGGGGTGGGCGTGCGCGGCCGCAACGGACGCGCGCTCGTCGTCGGCTGCCTGGCGGCGGTGGGTTGCGGCGCGGTCGTCATGCCCATTCATCACCTGCTCAAACCGGACGAAATATCGGAGATGCTGGCGCGCGCGCCGTTGTGCGCGATTCTCGACGACGGCAGCGCCACCCCGCCGGCCGGCGAGATGGCCTGCGATCTGAAATTGCAGGACGGCACATCCATGCGGTTTACGCGGCTGGCCGTGCCGCCGGCGCCGCTGGCGCCATGGGTCGAAGGCGCCGCCTTCCTGCGGTTCACTTCCGGCACGACCGGCGCGTCCAAGGGTGTGATCCTGACGCATCAAGGCGTCCTGGAACGGACGCGCGCCGCCAACCAGGGACTGGGTTTGACCAGCCGCGACAAGGTGCTCTGGGTCCTGCCGATGTCGTATCACTTTTTTGCCTCCATCCTCCTGTACCTCGAAGTCGGAGCCACCATCGTGGTCAGCGCCGATTACCTGGCCGGCAGCATTTTGGACGCGGCCCAGCTCCACGAAGCCACGTTTCTCTACGTGACCCCCATGCACGTGCGCATGTTGAAAGCCGAGAGTTCCGGCCGCGTCCTGCCGCCGTCGCTCCGGCGGATCATGTCCGTCTCCAGCCGGCTGCATCCCCAGATCGCGCGAGATTTCCAGGCGCGGTATCACGTGCCGGTGGCGCAGGGCTACGGCATCATCGAGGTGGGCGTGCCGCTCATGAACCTGGAGGACGCCGCGGAACATCCCGAGGCGGTGGGACGTCCGCTGCCCGGCTACGACGCGGTTATCCTGGACGATCAAATGAAACCTCTCGCGACCGGCCAGACCGGACAGCTTGGCCTGCGCGGGCCTGGAATGTTTGCCGGCTATTTGAACCCCAAAAAACGGCGCGAGGAAATTTTGCACGACGGCTGGTTCCTGACCGGCGACCTGGCGCATCGCGACGACGCCGGGAGGATCGTCATTGACGGACGGCTGAAGACCGTGATTGACGTGGCCGGCCACAAGGTGTTTCCGGAGGAGGTCGCCGCCATCCTGGACCAGTACCCGGCGGTGCTGCGCTCGCGCGTGACCACCCGGCCGCACCCGCAACTGGGTGAGTCCATCCACGCCGAAGTGCAATTGCGCGGCGGCAGCCCCCCGACAACGACCGAGGACATCCTCGCGTTTTGCCGCCGCCGGCTCTCGAGCCACAAGGTGCCGTCCTCGCTCGATTTGGTTGCCGAGATCCCCCTGACGTCGAGCGGAAAGGTGCGCCACGGATGAGCATTCCGGGCGGAGACAGTCATTCTCCGGCCGCGGCCGTGCCCGGAACCGCAGCCGCCGCTGACAAGATTATCATCATCGGGGGCGGCATCGCGGGACTCGCTTGCGGCTGCTATCTACAGATGAACGGCTTCCAGACCGAGATCCTTGAAGCGGGCCTGCTCCCGGGCGGATTATGCACGGCCTGGCACCGGGGACCGTATGTTTTTGACGGCTGCCTGCGCTGGCTGATGGGCACGCGTCCGCCCTCGGTCTTCCACCAGGTCTGGCAGGAACTGGGCGCGATAGCCGGCCGGGAGATTCTCATGAGTGACGAGATACTGCGGGTCGAAAGCGCCGACGGCAAAACCCTGGCCGTGCCCGCAGACCTGGACAAACTCTCGAGCGAGTTCAAACGCATCGCGCCCGAAGACACGGCGCTCATCGATAAACTTGTGCGCGCCGCGCGGCGCTGCGCGCCGCTTGAGCCACCCCTCGACAAACCGGTGGAATTGATGACGTTTTTCGAGAAAATAAGAACAGGGCTGCGTTACCTTCCGATGGCGCCCGTCATTTTAAAATGGAAGAATCTGCCGATCACCACTTACCTCGCGCGCTACCAGAACGACTTCCTCCGCGAGGCGCTGGGGGCGATCGTCAGCAACGAACGCATGTCGGCCCTGGTACTGGTGATGGTGCTGGCGTTCAGGACCCGTAACAACACCGGCTTTGTCGCTGGCGGCTCGTGGGACTTTGCGATGGCGATCGCGGACCGCTACGCTCGTCTGGGCGGCACCGTGCGCTATAAAGCCCGGGTGACTTCGGTAAAAGTCGAGAATGGCCGTGCCACCGGCGTGCAGTGTGCCGACGGGACGGTCGTCCCGGCCTCAACCGTCGTTTCCTGTGCGGACGGTCATACGACGATTTTCGAGATGCTGGACGGCCGATTTGTTGACAAGAAGATCCTCTACCTGTACCAGAAATGTGACCTTTTTCCGGCCATCATCCAGGTCTCGCTGGGGATCAACAAAACCTTCACGGATGCGCCACACACACTCAATCTGCCGCTTCTCCAACCGCTCATCGTGGACGACAAAACACGGCACTCCCGGATGGAAGTCGAGACGTTTGGTTCCAATTCGGCACTCTGCCCGGAAGGCAAAACCGTCATGACGGTCAGGTTGTCAACCAGCTACGAGTTCTGGACCAATCTCAAGAAGAACAGTCCCCAGCGTTACCAAGCCCGAAAAAAAGGTGTCATCCAGGAAATCATCGGTATCCTCGATGGCCGGTTTCCGGGACTGGCCCAGCACCTCGAGTGCTCTGACATCGCGACACCCGCCACATTTGTGCGCTATACCGGCAACTGGCAGGGCAGTTACGAAGGCTGGCTGCCGACGCCGCGCATCCTGGGCCGGCGCATCCCCTATACGCTGCC
Organism: Limisphaerales bacterium; assembly: GCA_003161635.1. GTDB lineage: Bacteria > Verrucomicrobiota > Verrucomicrobiia > Limisphaerales > UBA11358 > UBA11358. The sequence continues at coordinate 14,191 of PMOA01000134.1, read as the reverse complement.
GGGTTTGAAGGATTTCTACATGGCCGGCCACTGGGTAGTAGCGGGCGGGGGACTGCCGTCGGCCGCGATTTCCGGCCGGTATGTGGCGCAGATGATCTGTGCCCGCAATGGAAAAGTGTTTGCGGCAACCAAGCCGTAAGCTTCCTTCAAGAGTACCGGCCGCACAGTAGATTTTCTCAGTACGCCACCGGCAGGCCGCGGCTGTCGGTGCGGAAGGTGAATTCGAAGATCTGGGTGTTTTTCTCCTGGTCGAGAACCCGCCCCGAAATCCGGTACTCTTGTTGCGGCTCCAGAATCAGATCGGCAGGGAGCGCATAGACTCTTTCGTAAGCGCATCGGTCCGGAAAAGAAATCGGAAGATTGAGGGTGATATGCTGTTCGGATGCATCAGTTGCCTGGGAATCTCCCTGACCATGCTTGCCCATAAGCATCGCTTCGTAGGATTCGGATGCATCAACTGGCTGGGGAGCTCCCCGACGGATCCGCGCACTGGAGAATTGCCCGACTTTCTTAACCGTCAGCTCGACGGGGACTTCGATGTCAAGGTGAGTAAAGCTCGGCGTCCAAATCCGCAGGGAAACTTCATCACCCGGAAGCATCTGGCGGTCCCAATCGAGCGGCACTCGCGCGATCCTCGTCAGGGCTTGTTCTTTTCCGGTGATCCATTCGGCGCCATTTTCCTGCGCCCGATAATTTCGCAGTCCCGGAAAACAATCATACAACCCGGCCACCCGGCGGCTCGAAGTGTCCTTGGTGGGGGCAAAACTGCTCACCAGCATTCCGTCCGAGTTGAGGTCGTCGAGCGCTCCATGAGTGCCCCCGAAGGTCACCATCTCGCTGCCTTTTTTGACCAGCCATCCGGAGTGAACGTAATGGTTGTTCAGGCTGATGAGAATGGTGGCCGGATTGAGGGTGACACAGGTGAGGCCCCGGACAATTCGCTCAAGCGCCAGAGGATAGCGATTGGTCATGGTCTCAGCCATCCAGGCATCGGCCGTCGCAAAGCCGTCGGCGTCGAGCCGGTTCTTTTGGGCGAGAGCTTTGATCACCGGGAGATAGTTGATGGGGTCTCCGCGCTCGGTCGAATATCGGAAGGAGTTCTTTGCGGGATTCCACTCGATGATGGCCCGTTCGCCTTTCGAATTCAGGACAATGAACCGATTGGCCTGACCCGGAAACTTGGCCGTCAATACGTCCACGCCTTTCAGATGCGAGAGAAGTTGCATGAGGGTTTCGGTTTCGGCGGGCGAATTATGAATTTCCACCCAGGACTCGATCCCGGTCGTGGGGAGGACTACGTCCTTTGGACTCACAATGGAATTCGTGATCCGGTACCCGGCGTTTTTTAGAAAAGCCCGGACCTCGACGCGCTGGCCGACGCCGGCGTGATTATTTCCGTGATCCGAGAGAATCAGGATTTCGAGATCATGTCCTTCCCGTGCCTTGTAAAGGGCGCGCAGTTTCTGGAGTTTTTCATCGAGCGCGCAAAGCATGGCGAAAATATCGCGGGACAGGTGCTGGGCATCGTCCGGTGTGCGAATGTAGGCGTAGTAGTTGTCGTCCTTGCTCGTGGTATTGAGAAAGTTTTTGGCCAATTCATACACCTCGTATTGATACATGTGGGATGGATAGACATAACCCAGCGTGCGAAGGAAACCGTTTTCCACCTGCCATTGCATCTGCTCTTCGTGCTCCATCGAGGTGGTGATGGGGTTCACAGAAATTTCCAAGTTCGCGGCATCGCTGAAATAAGTGCGCTGATAACCGGGCAGCGGGCGATCGCCGAAAATGTCGGTCCACGCGACATCGCTGGTCGAGGGAAACGTCGAGATCATGCGGCTGACCGGGAAGTATCCCTGATGGAAGCCCTGACGATGGAATTGTATGCCATGGGTGTCCTTGTAGGTGATCCCTTCCTGCAGGGCTTTCATGTCGCGGTAGGCAATTCCATCCAGGGCGATGATCAGCCGCGTGGGGAGCGCGGCGATGCCCGTTGAGGGGAGGGCTTGGATAACCAATGAGAGAAGAAGAACCGACCGGCTCACGTTTCTGCTCAGGCGACCTAAACCTCCAAAGCTCGGGCCAAAAATCATGCCGGCGATTGATAACTGATCTGGTCAGGCATGTCCAAATGAAATTAGAGCCGCCGGGACGGGAAGCGCATCCGGATGCGCCCACCACCGCCCGGGTGCAACCGGGCAATGCCACAAATTTTGGCGCATTTCACCACCAAGGCGCCAGGACGCAAAGAAGAATTTTTTGACACGGATTTGCACATTCAACAAACCTGAATGTGAATGTCGCGCAGAACCGTGGAAACGTGAAACGGCAAAATCAGCCGCGCCGCCGGAGAAGCGCGTGGCGGCTATTTATTTTTCGGCTTAAAATCAAGATAGGCCAAATCCATATTGCCTTCGGTGACGATGTGAAGGGTCAAAACACTCACTCCTTTGGGCAGCTTCACTTCGGCCATGTTTGTCATCACATTCCAGTGGTGCCATTGACGCCAGGCGATGGGGTCCTTGTCAGTGCTGGTTGAAATAATATTGATCGAAGAAACCAAAGGCTTGCCGTTTCGATCCAGAGAAATCGTCCCGCCTTTGTTCGAGGTGTATAAGAGATCAACGGTATAAACGCCGGCGTGTTCAACCGTCACGGTCATATTGAACCATTCGCCGGGCGCCGTCCAGCCGACGTAGAGTTGTCCCTCGGGCGGTTGCACCAGGTCGTATGGACTGTTGTCAGTCTCGTCGTGGAATTTTGTGTAGGACGTACTGATGCCCTCTTTCATTCGAAACTCATTGAGATACGTTCCGTTCGCGGGATTCAGCTCCTCGCTGCCGTGGTTCTTTGTGTCCTTGTTGTGATAGGCAACGCCTTCGCCGCCGAAATCATAGTAGGCACATTGCACGAGTCCGGGAATCTTCTGCGGCCCTCCATGATACACGCTGTCTTGGAATGGCTTTCCCCGATGTGCTTCCAATTTAGCGGACACGCATCCGCAAAAATAAAAACCGCCGGTGAGAATCAAGCATGCTTGCAGAAAAAAACGAAGTTTTGTTTTCATGTCGTATTGCCAGTGTTTTAAATTTGGTTGCTTCCAATTATGGACGACTGTCCAAGCGATGCAATGAAAAGTGGTGGGGCAGTTTGAAATTGGGCGCATCGCACTTTTTGTGCGGATTCCTATCGGCTCTCATTAACACCCTGCTTCAGCAGGGTGTTGGTGGCTGACCTGACATCGTAACCGCTTCAGCGGTTTTCTCCGTATGGAAAACTGCTGAAGCGGTTGGTGGACCTTGATTTCGCGTTACACCCCGCTGAAGCAGGGTGTTAATGAAACACCTGAAAACACTGCGGTTTCCGATTTATATAGCGTTGCTTAAAAATTGAGATGCGTCCGGTCAAAAGTCCTGCAACGTTGAAAACTTGAACGATGAAACTGCCTTGAGTATTCTTGCGCCATGCACATGGATATTAAAAAACTCTCGCTCAAAAATTCAGCAGTCGAGCTGCTTTCAAGGAAACCGGGACTGTTTTTTTTGGTTCTGCTCTCCTTTGTTTTTGCGACATCGGCCTGGTCGGCTTCATTTTACACGCAGCGGTTGGAAGATCCCAAGGCGGTTTACGTTACTCCATCCGGCGGCGACGACACCGCTACGTTGCAGAAAGCGGTCAATCAAGTTCAAGAGACCGCTGGCCAGGGAATTGTTCTGCTCGCACCGGGGCGATATCTCATCAGTGATACTCTTTATATCTGGCCCGGCATCCGGTTGCTTGGCTACGGTGACGAACGTCCGGTTATTGTCCTGCCCGCCAACACGCCGGGTTTTGGAGATGCGTCGCACGAGAAGCTCATGGTCTTTTTCGCTGGAAGGCGCCCGCGAGATTCGCAGGCTGGCGACGGTTCTGTTCCTGACGCCAACCCCGGCACTTTTTATTCCGCGATCGCAAATGTTGATGTCGAGGTTGGGGAAGGGAACCCGGGCGCGGTCGTCGTGCGGTCGCACTATGCCCAGCACTGTTTCCTTGCTCACATGGATTTCCGTCTCGGTTCCGCGCTGGCCGGCATCCACGAGGGCGGTAATGTGGTCGAGGATGTTCATTTCTTCGGCGGAACCCATGCCATTCAGACGTCAAAGCCTTCGCCCGGCTGGCAGTTCACGCTCATTGACTGTTCATTTGAAGGCCAGCGTGAAGCCGCGATTCTTGAACACGAAGCCGGACTCACGCTCATTCGCCCGCACTTCCGGCATGTGCCAACAGCCGTTGAAATTGAACCTGAATGGGCGGACGAACTTTGGGTCAAGGACGCCCGCCTCGAAGACATTTCCGGTCCGGCATTCATTTTTGGGATGGAGAAAAGCCCGCGCAACGAAATCAATATGGAAGGTGTCATCTGCCGCAACGTGCCGGTCTTTGCCGCGTTGCGCGACAGCGGCAAACGTTTTGCTGCCCCTGCGGAAATTTATGCGGTAAAGACTTTTTCCCACGGGCTTCACTATGCTGACATTGGAGCCGTGCCGGAAATTGAAACCCACTTCGACGCCGCACCGCGGCCCGCGATGCCACCCGCCGTCGCCTCTGATTTGGCTCCCCTGCCTGCCTGCGATACCTGGGTGAATTTGCGTGATCTGGGCGCCAAAGGCGACGGCAAAACCGACGACACTGAAGTGTTACAGAAAGCGATTGCGGAGCATCGTACCATTTACTTGCCCTCGGGCTTTTACGTCGTGCATGACACGCTAACGCTGCGGCCCGACACGGCGTTAATCGGACTGCATCCGGGCGCAACGCAGATTGTTTTGCCGGACGGCGTGCCCGCTTATCAAGGCATCGGTGGCCCCAAAGCTTTGCTGGAAACACCCAAAGGCGGCAGCAACATTGTAATCGGCATCGGGCTTTATACGGGCGGGAACAATCGGCGCGCGACTGCGGCCCTCTGGAAGGCCGGCTCCGGTTCGATGATGAACGACGTCCGATTCCTCGGCGGGCACGGCACGCCCCTGCCGGATGGCTCCCGCGCAAACCCGTACAACAACAGCCACACGGCCGACCCCGATCCCAGTCGTCATTGGGACGGCCAATATCCCAGCCTATGGGTTACCGATGGCGGTGGTGGCACCTTCCTCGATATTTGGACCCCCTCGACCTTTGCCCAAGTCGGTATGCTCGTATCTGATACCGAGACTGAGGGCCGCGCCTACCAAATTTCGAGCGAACATCATGTCCGCAACGAAATTCAGGTGCGCAATGCCGCCCACTGGTGCTTTTACGCGTTGCAGACCGAGGAAGAACGGGGCGAAAGCGGCTTTGCCCTGCCGATTGAAATTGATTCGTCCCACGATATTACCTTCGCCAATTTCCACAGCTACCGCGTCATCAGTTCCTTCCAGCCTTTCCCGTGGGCCGTCAAGGTATCCAACTCAAAGGATATCCATTTCCGTAATTTTCACTGCGACAGCAACAGCAAGGCGAGCTTCGATTCCGCCGTTTACGACCAGACCCATGACATTGAACTCCGCCAACATGAGTTCGCCTGGCTGGATCTGTCGGATCAAGTGACTCGTCCCAAGCACGCCGCACTTTCACCCGTCGTCGCTCCCGGTGCGAAGGTGGAAAAACTTGCGGGCGGCTTTTTTAACATCTCCGGTGGTGACGTTGGGCCACACGGCGATTTTTACTTCGTGGATTCGCATTGGCAACGGATCTATCGTTGGGATTCGTCGTCACGGCAACTTTCCACCGTCAGCGATTATCCGCTGGAGCCCGTCAACCTGGCCGTGGACCAGGCGGGCAACCTGATGGTCATTTCCTACGCGAGTGATGATGTGGTTTATGCCCTAAACCCGAGTGGCAATGTCACGCTGCTGAAACCTGAAGTTGTCACCAATTGGTCCGGGAAAAGTTTATATTTACCCGTCAGCGATTGGCACTTGAACCGCGACTCGCTTTCCCATCCGGTTGCCAATTTTATTTCGCCTGATAGGACTACCGTGCTGCCCGCAGGCGAGGACTTTTTAAACGGAGCAACCAGTTGGCGCGTCAAATCAAGCCCGCCAATCCGCTCCTTTGGCCTGGGCAGAGCCGTGCCAGGTGAACCTTTTTATGTTACCGACGAATCCGGGTTGAGGACGTGGGCGGCTGACGTGAATCCGGACGGCAGCCTGAAAAATTTCCGGCTCTTTGCCGAACAAGGCGGCGAAAGCGTGACGGTGGATTCGCGCGGCAACGTGTATATCGCCGCCGGTCAAATCTATGTCTATGACCCTGCCGGCAAACTAATTGATACCATCGAAGTTCCCGAACGACCGGTGCAATTGGTGTTTGGCGGCGCCGATCACAAAACGCTTTTCATTGCGGCCCGAACGTCGCTTTATTCAGTGCGCATGAAATATCCGGGAAGGTGAGCGTTTCAAGGCAACCAGCGGGAACGCATGGGTCAAGTCCAACCGTTCCTGTAAAAGCGAAGTCGCTTGGTCGCGGCTTTGTGCCGTGGAGTCCTTGCGTGAACCGATCGGCAGCCAGATGCGCAATCAGCGCAGGTGGATACGTTGTCCACGGCGCTGTTGGCATCGGACAAATCATGGCGTAACCCGGATTATCCTCTTCAGGCAATTACTGGCTCAGCCGGAAAAACATTTGCGAGCCAGTGATGGGATTGGTCACTTTGCATTGACCGTTGAAGACAACCGGTGCGGGAGAATTTGTAGTCCAGACTGCCGATGAGCCAAGGTTCGTGCTAGATTGCAAAGTGTAGCCGCTATAAGAGAATCCGGCCACACCACTTGGCCATGTCAGATTTACATTTGTGCCAGAAGGCATGATTGTCAATTGCGGTGAGGGGTATGAAAGACTGAACACCGTGCCATCGTTGTAAGTGGTGCCATACCTAGCCGTCCCATACAGGGTGTTGCCCGATAAAATCAATCCACCCTGCGGATTAGCTCCGTCCTGACCGCCAGTGAAATTATACAGGGTCGTAAACCCTGTGCCATCCGTGTTCACGGCGAACACTGTGCCTTTGCCGTAAATGCCGCCATCAAACGTCGCCCCATACAGAGTGTTGCCCGATAAAATCAAGAAGCCAACCGGCCAGGCTCCGTCGATGTTGGTCTTGCTCGGGGGCGGCCAGACATACGGAATATTGGTTGCCGTGAAAACATGCAGGACCGTAAAACCCGTGCCATCCGTGTTGAGGGCGAATACCGTGCCACTGCGATTTGTGCCGCCCCACGTTGCCGACCCATACAGGGTGTTTCCCGATAAAACCAAACCAGCGCCCGTATAAGCTCCGTCGCTGCCGCCAGTGAAACTATAAAGGTTCGTAAAGCCCGTGCCGTTGGTGCTGACGGCGAACACCGTCCCCCAGCCCCAACTGCCTCCGGCGCTTGCCGTCCCATACAGAGTGTTGCCCGATAAAATCACTCCGCCACCCGGAAAAGCTCCGTCGTTGTTGGTATAAGGGGGAAATACAGAACACGCCGCTGTATTAGCAGTAACGGATGTTGCCGTGAAACTATACAGGTTCGTAAAGCCTGTGCCGTTGGTGTTGACGGCGAACACATTGCCACTGCCCCCACCGCCTCCGGCGCTTGCCGTCCCATACAGGGTGTTGCCCGATAAAATCAGTGGTCCCCATACTTCCCCTCCGTCGCTGTTTGTGTAATGAGGAGCGGAAAAAGTGGTGAAAACATGCAGGTTCGTAAAGCCCGTGCCATTGCCATTGGTGCTGACGGCGAACAGCGTGCCACTTGTGCCGGTGCCGCCGCACCCCCCATAAAGGGTGTTGCCCGATAAAACCAAGAGATTTGGGTAAGCTGCGTCGTATGCGCCATTAAATCTCTCCAAGAGCCTAAAGCCCGTGCCATCCGTGTTGAGGGCAAACACCGTGCCATAGCCGGAACCGCCTCCAGTTTGCGCCGTCCCATACAGGGTGTTGCCCGACAAAATCACGCCGCCAATCGGCCCAGACCCGTCGCTGCCGCCTGTGAAAGTATGCAGGGTCGTAAAGACCTGCGCCCTGCCGTTGGCTGCCAGCAGGCACAGCAACAGCACGCCAGCCGATAAGGCTAAAAGATTCTTCAGTTGCAGCCATGTCCGATTTCCCAATTTAGTTGTTATTTTCATAAAGGACTCCTTTCGCGTAGTTGTTTGTTTTGTTTTTCATAATTTTGACGGTTTGAACAAATTTCTCCGTCCTAATCACATAAGCGCCATTTCTTCCGGGTTTGCTTCACGAAAAATCCAATTTTTTTCAGTGATGACTCGGAAGATTGCCTCCTTTCGGGGCGGGCGCGACAAGTCCGGCCAGCGACCGAGCGAGATCCCCTTTAGCGGCAACACGTTGCCGAGAGCGACAAAGGTGGCCCAAGTCTTGCCGGATTCGGGGTTATACCCGGCGGTTCGGCCGGAAATCGGGGGAATGTGGATCAGATGACGGCAGTTGGGGCATTGAATCTCGCGGCCCGATGCCTGCTCGTCGCATTGCAGATGTTGCTCGCAGTGGGGACAGGAGAATTTGAATTGGTTCATGGCTTTCAGGGGGTTGGCTTTGTTTTGTTGCTACGGATCAGGAGCAGGCACCGACTTTTCCTCCGCATTGATCTCCGCCCATGACGGTGCGCGCCAAATTTGCAAAACTCCAGTCGCGTCCAATGTGCCAATCGTATTGCCATCCGGTGAGACCGCCGTGCTGTCATGCATTCCGCCTTGGCCTTCCATGGTGAGAACGTCCTGCCAGCTTTCGGTGTCCCAGACCTGGAGCACCTGACCGCCGCCGGCGGTGACCAATCGTTTGCCGTCCTGCCAAAAGGCCATCGAACGAACCTTGTAGAAAAAGCCGTGGAGCGTGGCGACTTCCCGCCATCTGGCCGTGTCCCACACTTTGATATAACCATGAACACTGGCGATGAGGAAGCGTCCCCCATCCGGTGAGAATGTTGAGCGGTCATTGTGCAGAATCCCAACATCGAATTGCAGACTCCTTTGCTCTGCCAGATTTCTAACCAGAACCCGGTCACGGTCGGGTTCGCCGGTCACACACAAACTCTCGTCCGGCGACAAGCTGGTTGGATGCCAGTTGACAGACCAAGACTGTATTTCCGAAGCCGTCGTGAGATCCCATTCGTGAAGTGAACCGCCCGCGCCGGCAATCAACTTCCTTCCGCCATCCAAGAACGCCACCGGGACAAGTGCACCCGGTGTATTTGTCAATTGACACGATAAGACGCGGCGCGGCACGTCCCAAACCCGCATCAGCCCATTGGTGGAGCCAACGGCCAGAAACTGTCCGTCGCGGGAAAAGACATGAGACCAAGTTAGATCGATGCTGCGCATCAAAATGCTGCCGACCTCCAACAGCGGTTCTCTCTGTCCAAAATCCGCTCCCGACCAGCGCGTCACGCACCCGCTCTGATCAAGGGTCACAATTGACTGGCTGTCCGGCAAAAAGCGGAAGGCGGTGACATTGTCCGGGATGGTGAGCCGCGGCTCTCCCGGGTGGGTGACGGACGTGTCCCAGAAACGAACCGTGCCGTCTCTGCCGCCGCTGGCCAGGGTCTTTTCATCAGGCAACAGCGCCAGGCACCACACTGGCTCACGATGGCCACGCAATACGTCCAGGCACTTGCCATTGGCAACATCCCAAATGCGAATGGTCCCGTCGGTGCTGCTTGAGGCCAGTCTTTGGCTGCCGGGCAAAAAAACCAGGGAACTCACAAACGAGGAATGGCCTTCCAGACGCTTCGTTTCGTTGCCAACGGCAACATCCCAAAGACGAATATCTTTCTCCTCGTATCCGGCCGCGGAAGCCAGGAGCTTTTGGTCCGGCGAAAAGGCCAAAGCCGTAATTCTCAATTTCGAGCCCGAGGCACTCCAAAGCTCCTTGCCATCGTGCAAGTCAATAATGTGAATCCACCCACCCGGCGAGCCATAGGCTGCCAAATGCAAATCGGGCGTCACGGCAAAAGCATTCGCCTGGAGTGACAAGGCCGGCTGTTCTACAGCATAACTGGCCAGCTTGGTCCCGTCGGCCACACGCCAGAGAGTCATCAGCCCTTTCGTGCCGGACGATGTGGAGGTCAGTAACGTCCGCCCGTCTGTGGAGAATGCCAAGCCCATGGGTAATCTGCCCACGGGCCATTCAGACGTCATTCGCCGCGTTGCCGTATTCCACAGATGCATGATGAATCGTGGCTCCCCGGAGGATAAAAAGGTGGTGCTGATGAATGCCAGCAGCGGTTCAGTGGGTGAGAAGGCGACACGGCTACTGTCTTCGTCTTTCGCTAGGCGAATTAACTCTTGTCGCGTTCGTAAATCCCATACCGCCAGTCCGCCACGGAACTCTCCAACCGCCAGCCACTGACCGTCTTGAGAAACAGCCAGCGACTCGATCTCGTTCGATTCCTGGCAGAGGTTGAACAAGGCATCGCTGCGGCATTGTTGCCAGAGGTAACGCCATTCCCACCCGCGCAAGTCTCTTTGGCCGGGCTGCGGACGCTGCCGGTCGAGCAACTCTTGCGCGCGACCCAGGTTGTTTCCATCCAGCGCCTGCTTGGCCACGTTCATATCCGAAGCATAGGCGCGGTGACGGGCCTCCAACTCCTGCTTCTCTGCTCGCTCGCGCATTTGGGCCTCATTCGCTTGGGCCTGTTGAGCGGCTTCCCGCAGCCCTTGCTCATGGTTGCGCGCTTCAACCGCTTCGTGTCTCGCGCGGGTGGCCCGGACCGCCTGCCAAGTGCTCACAATAACGCCAAGGACCAATACGCCGCTCACCACCGCCGCCGCGGTGAAGACCAGCTTGTTCCGACGCACCAGCTTGCGAAACCGATAAATCCGGCTTGGCGGCCGGGCCACCACCGGCTCGTCCTGCATATGCCGCTCCACATCGTCGGCCAGCCCGTTGGCCGTCTCGTAACGGCGGGTGCGGTCCTTGTCGAGACACTTCATCACGATCCAGTCCAAATCCCCGCGCACCATATGAATCAGTTGCGGCGGCTCGGAATGACGTCGCCTGGCTACTGCGGTTTGGTCGGCTGCTTCCAACGTACTAATCCGCGTCGAAGGCCGAAGCGGCTCCTGTTCCCGGATGATCCGCCGCATCTCGTTCAGGCCCGCCGCCACCAGTTCCTGCGCGTCAAACGGTGTCTGGCCCGTCAACAGTTCGTAGAGCAACACCCCCAACGCGTAGATGTCGCTGCGCGTATCAATGTCCAATGTGCTCATCTCCGCCTGCTCTGGACTCATGTACGCCGGCGTGCCGATAAACTGCTCAAACGCCGTGAACAGCGTCTTGTCCGTCAACACTTGCCCCGAGGTCGCCTTGGCGATGCCAAAATCAATGATCTTCGGCAGTGGTTTCCCATCATGCACGGTCACCAGTATGTTCGAGGGCTTGATGTCCCGGTGGATGATGCCCTTCTGATGCGCGTGCTGGATGGCATGACAGATCTGGACAAACAGGTTCAGCCGTTCCTCGGTCGAAAGGTTGTTCTGGTCGCAGTAGTCGGTGATCTTGATGCCGCGCACCAGTTCCATGACGAAGTAGGGCCGGCCGGTGTCGGTCGCGCCGGCATCGAGGACTTTGGCGATGTTGGGATGGTCCATCAGCGCCAGGGCCTGGCGCTCGGCTTCGAACCGGGCGATGACCGCTTTGGTGTCCATCCCCAGCTTGATAACCTTGAGGGCGACCCGCCGCCGGATGGGTTGTTCCTGTTCGGCCATATAGACCACTCCGCAGCCGCCTTCGCCGATTTGCTGGAGGAGTTTGTAGCGTCCGATGCGGTCACCGGGCTTTTCGGTGAGCGGGGTGGGAAGCACGATGGTGGAATGCTGTGGTGGAGCAACCGGGTCTTCAAGAAACGTGCCGGCTTGATCGTGGGCCAGCAGAAGTTTCTCGACTTCCGCGCGCAACCCATCGTCGCCGCGACAGGCACCGTCCAGATAAGCTGCTCGTTCTGCTGGTGAGTTCCGGGCCGCCGCCTCGGCCAGAACCTGTTTGATCCGTTCCCAGTCTGTGCTCATAGAGTTGATTCCAATCAGCAATCGCTTCACCAACATATGCGCCGTGGCCGGCCGGTTTGCTTCAAGAAATCGGCAGGCGCTCGGTGATTTTATTTGCCCGGCTCGTCCGGCAGGCGAACACGCTGGAAGAGCCAGGCGCGGGCGAAAACCCAGGCCCGGTCGGCGGTGCTGCGGGAGATGTCCAGTTGCGCGGCGGCTTCCGCTTGCGTCAGGCCGGTGAAAAAGCGCAGGTTGACGAGTTCCGCTGCGGCGGAATCCACCTTCGCCAGTTGGGTCAGCGCTTCATCGAGAGCCAGCAAATCGTCGTCCGGCAACGGGCAGGCCAATTCCACCGCGTCCACCTCGACCCGTTGGCATCCGCCGCCGTGCTTGAGCCGCTGCTTGCGGCGTGCGTTCCCGACCAGAATCCGCCTCATTGCTTCGGCTGCCGCGGCGAAAAAGTGAGTCTTGCCGTCCCACTGCCGGTCGTGCGCGCCCTCGATCCGCAGCCAGGCTTCGTGGACCAGCGAGGTGGCCTGGAGGGTTTGGCCGGGGCGTTCCTGCGAAAGCTTGTGCGCGGCAAGACGGCGCAATTCGTCATAGACCAGAGGCAGCAGTTCCGCGCTCGTGTGCGCTTCGCCGCGCTCGATGGCCTGCAACATGCCGGTCACGTCAACCATAACCCGCTGTTTCCGATACAGTGCTGCTCTCGCTCTTGGGAATGCGCCTGCGTCCTGTCCTTTAATGGACCGGACAAAACCTCAAGCCGGCTTTCCCTTCCCAAAAAGGAAAACCAAACACAGGTTCGTTCGCTTGGAAGCGTTGGGTAAAACTGCGGGCGGGGCGTTGGCTGAAACGCGTCAGCGTCTCGTATCCGTATAAGTCGCGTAATTATCACATTGCCTGAAACTTGTCAATAACTAAAAAAGGCTTCTTTATATCCTCTTTTCAGGCCACACGTCGCGATGAAGGTTTTGCCTCCCGGTTCTTGCCGAGAGTCAGGTTGAGGAATCGTTTTTCGAGGGTTTGGCTGGGACTTGACGTTTCAGGGTTGCCTTTCGCTTTCTGTTAAACCGGGCATTTGGAGTCTGCACCCGATTGGTTTTTACAGGAAGCTTAGGACATCACCGAATGCATGCGCGAAGCATAAAGCTTAAGGTTTTCGATAAATCGGCTTGGGCACCACCACACGGTTGGTCGTACCATATAGGTCCACCCGACTGCCGCCGGCGTAGGTGCCGTTGGTCACCACAATCTCGTCACCCGCCCCTGCCGCATCTACCGCATCCTGAATGTTCGTTGCGGCGGTCGCCCAGTTGGTGTAGGGCGGCGTGGGATTGGCTTTGTTGACGTTCACGTAGCGCACAGTGGCCAAGGTGCTGCACGTGGCCGCCAGGAACATCCCGGTCGCCAAGAGGCTGAGCTTGGTCAATGAATCACTCGCAAACCATTTGGTGTTGGTCGTTTTCATAAAGTTACTTTCTCGTTTTACGTCGGATTTGGTTTCTCAGTTGAATGCTTGTCTTTCGTCACCTCCGTAGGCCGGTATGGCAGACGATTGTCAGCGCACGTGGGCGCGGTAGAACTGGGCACCCAGGGATGGGTTGGGGTTGACAAAGGAATTCGTCCCGCCCCCGAGGAGACAGGTGCCGACCACCTGCCAGTTGAACAGATCACTCGAAGCCTCGATGTTCACCGCCAGGCCAGGAAGGCCGGTGATCCCAAAACCAAACTGGCCGGCGCTCAGGCTCGGCGGCTGCAAAATCGGCGGCACTACGGAGCTGGCCGGAAATCCTTTGCGGATCGTGGAGTTGCCCCAGTCCGCCACATAGACGCTGCCCGCCATATCCACCGCCACGCCAACTGGCGAATTAAACCGCGCGGCACTCCCCGTCCCGTCTATCTCGGCAATATAGCCCGGAAGTCCTGCCACGGTCGTCACCACCCAATTCGTTCCGACCGGCGTCACTTTGCGGATCGTATAGTCGCCATTGTCCGTCACATAGAGGTTGCCCACGCTGTCCACCGCCACGGCGCTGGGAGCAGCAAACCGCGCGGCATTATTTGTCCCGTCCGCGCTGCCTATGTGGCCCGCCAGTCCGGCCAGGGTCGTCACCACCCAACTCGTTCCGACCGGCGTTATTTCTCGGATCGTGTTGTTGTTGTAGTCCGCCACATAGAGGTTGCC
>PMOA01000056.1 GCA_003161635.1 Limisphaerales bacterium | reverse complement strand
ACAGCCAAGTCCGCGCGAACCCGCTCACAGAAGCTCGCGGACAAGGCTGTCCGCCCTACTGTGCCGCGCATTGACCCGGCGGTGTTGCGGCTGATCGGCAACACGCCAATGGTTCCCATCCACTTTCAGCCGGAGAACGTGACTATCTGGGCCAAGTGCGAGTTCCTGAATCCGAGCGGCAGCATCAAGGACCGGTTTGCCAAAGAGGTGGTGCTCGATGCCGAGCAACGAGGCCTGCTCAAGCCGGACTCAATCATATTGGAATGCAGCAGCGGCAATACCGGCATTGCGCTGTCCATCATCGGCGCCGCGAAAGGTTATCGCGTCACGATCCTGATGTCCGAGGGCGCCAGCCAGGAGCGGCGGCAATTGATTCACCAGCTCGGCGCGGAACTGATCCTGTTCGGTAGCAAAGGCCGGTATCAGACCGGCATTGAAATGTCGCGCGAAATGGCGGCGAAGGATCCGCATTATTTCCTGCCGCGCCAGTTCGAGAACCCGCTGAACGTGGCCGACCATGAGCACGGCACCGGCGAGGAAATCCTGCGCCAGGTGCCGGGCCCAATCGGCTGTTTCGTGGCCGGATTCGGCACCGGCGGCTTACTGGCCGGCGTGAGCAACGCGATCAAGGCCCGTTATCCGCAGGCGCGGATTTACGCGATGGAACCGGCGGAGTCGGCGGTACTGGCTGGGGAATGCCCGTGCTGCCATTACATCGAGGGCGTGGCGGACGGTTTTGTGCCGCCGCTGCTGCGGGGGGCGCCGCTGGACGACGAGGTCAAGGTGCCAAGCGCCGAGGCGATGGCCATGACGAAGCGGCTGCATCGCGAGCACGGCCTGTTGGTGGGTACTTCGTCCGGAGCGAATGTTGCGGCTGCGTTGCGGCTGGCACAGCAGGAATGTCCCGGAGGCACCGTCGTCACGTTGCTGTGCGATCGCGCGGAACGTTACTTCAGCACGCCCTTGTTCAACCCGGAAATCTGAGTTGTACCGTGCCTGTCTGATGGGTGGAACAGGCAACCTCCCGCGCGGAAGGAGTGGCACTGGCGAACAAACACGGCCCCGTCACCACCGACGATGGCCTCGACAAATGGGTGTGCCTCGTCTGCAGCTACTTCAGACTGGACGGCCACCACGTGCAGTTCAACGTGGTGATTGCCGACACGTTGCGCAAAGCCCAGGCGCAACTCCTCACTCTTCATTCTGAAAGATTACAGCGTCCATCCGAACTCTCCCCATCGACCTGCAGGCGATACCCCATTCTTGATTGAGCCTTGGCTGTCTACGGTCTCTGAATTAGAGCAGGAGGAACTTATCAAGGAGCGGGCGCTGGCTGTTGAAGGTTGTTCCGGTCCAATCGCACCGCGAAAGGAACGGCTGGCTCTTCGATGATCTTCGTGCCGCCGGTCACTTCGGCGGTCTTGGGGGCGTCGTGCAATTCAAGAACAACAATTTCGTTCCGACCTTGCCTGAGCCATTGTCTGGGCACGAACAGCGAGCGCAGACCGCTACGGTCCCGGAATCGGCCGAGGTTGTGGCCGTTGATCCAGACCGCCCCAAAACCCCAGTTGCGCATGTCGAGGAATGTTCCGCCGAGCTTGTCGAGCGTGAACTGGCCGGAAGTTGAAAACGGATGGTTGGCATTGGATTTTGGCCGTCAAGGTATGCGCTGGCGGAATGGCGGTGGGGCTGTGGTTAATTGTCAGGGCAGATGCCTCTGGAGCTATTGGGCGTAACCGATCTCATCCAGGAAAGCAACGAAGCTGACCAGCCCGCCAAAAGGCGTGCGGCTCGTGGTGTTTGGGGAAGTTTGATTTTGGCTTTGTCGAAAAGTGGAGTTACAAACGGGTGCATCGTTCTGTTTCTTTCGATTGCACTGGTTCTCGGTTCGCACCCATTCTGCTTCAGTTCTCGGTAACAGAACGACTTTTTTCAACTCACAGCCATCCCATAGGAAACAGGCTTAAAGCCATTGATTTTATTGGCGGTTTTGAATTGCATGGCTCAAAAAAGCGGCTCATCCCATCCCATAGCACAAAGAAACGTCAAAAACGCCCAATGTTCGAGGGTTTTTGTGGAATTCCTGTGGGATGACTGTGTTTTCAACTCAGGTTTTCGGTTGAATTTCGGTTGAATACAAGCTCAACACTCCACTCCAATGTGGTGCATTTGTGACATCACGTTGTGGATTTCTAATATGTGCAAAAACGACGGTTATGTTAATAATGTCTATTATGCGCAAAAATGATGGACACGTAAATACAAGTTGTCCGCACCATCTTTGCATCGAGCAAGAGTCAAAGTTAACAAGTTGTATTTGCTGAAAAGCGGCGGCCGTTTTTCCGAGGGATGCGGAAGTAAAACAATTAAAACAACTAATAAAAAAGCTATGAAAATGATGATTCGATTCAAAACCGTGTTGGTAGTTCTGGCATCACTGGCCGTGGGCATGTCGGCGAAAGCTCAAGGCATAACCAATAACTTTAATAATTCCCTCGACTATCTGGCCAATGGTGTGCTGGGTTCGACGTGGGATGGCGTCTATTATGGATTTGGCGACGTCCCCAACGGAAACAACAACGGGGATGGAAACGGCTTCACGACTGAGGCCAATGAAACATTATATCCCGGTTTCCTGACTGTGGATACAACCAGTTCGTCTTGGCCGGCGCCCGGTAACGACGGATTCTTGCTGTACAAAGTGGTGTCGGGCGACTTCGACGCTTCCATCGGCGTGGCCGGCCAATATGCAAACACCGTTGCCTACAACTTTGCGGGATTGATGGCGCGGGCCGCCAACAAGGACGGCAGTGCGATTGGCGGTCTTGAAAACTCGGTGAGCGGCGCCCGTTTTCAGCAATATGGAACCGCGGACAAGGTTTTTTATGCCACGAACGGAAATGAGTCTGAATTCAACTTTAATGGCGCCGACACAAATACGGCGGTTGGCTATGACCGCTACTACCGGATCACTCGCGTGGGGAATGTGTTTACCGTCTATTACGCCACCAATTCGAGCAAGGTGTGGGGTATGTTGCGGTCTTTCACCAACAACAGTCTGACTGGCGTGTCCATGCAGGTGGGGCCGATGCAGACGCTATTCACCGCCAATTCAGCGGAGGTTTATTTTATTGATTTTGAACTCATCGCTGCCAACGTGACCTCTCCTGTGTTGCCTCCGGCCCCCTCCGCCTTGGTAACAACCGCCACGAACACCGGTGGCTCGCTTACCTTCTCCTGGACTCGTGGATATGCCGGCGATAGCAGCCTGGTGGTGATGAGAGTGGCGAGTACTAACGGTAATATTCAGTACTTCCCCGTCCAAGGCGTGACGTACACCGCCAACTCTACTTATGGGGACACTAACACCTGGCTGGATGGCGCTAGAGAATACGTGGTCTATAACGGCACGGGCAACAGCGTCACCGTAACCAACCTGGCCGGCAACAATACCATCTATAATGTGGCAGTTTACGAGTACACCAATGACGCGCCGATTTACAACACGGCCAATCCCGTCACTGGAGACTTTCCTGGCCCGGGTGTCATTATGGGTGTGAGTGCAAGTTTTGGCTCAACCAACGTTCCGGTCGGCGGGGCTACAGTGGCTAACTTGTATGCGACCTTCAGCACCGGACAAACCGTGGATGAGACCGCCAGCCCGGATACGGTCTGGACTACGGGTGACTCGACTATCGTTCAGGTCGGTGCGGACGGTACGGTGAATGGCATTACGAACGGTACGACGTGGGTTGTCGGCACTTTCGCCGGCACCTTCTACGCGTCCAATAACATTACGGTGGTTACCCCGGCCTTTAAGGACGGCTTCGGCGTAACCCAGGATTATGTCGCCAATGGCTTGCAAGGCTCAACGTGGGATGGCCTGTTCCTGAATTATGGCGATGTGCCCGGCGCGAATAAAGGCAATGATAACTCACCCGGCCAAACTTTCCTGCTCATTGCCAACACCAATGTGCTGTCCCTTCAGGCTGCTGGTGGCTCTTGGCGAGTAGCGGGAAACGATGGTACATACCTGTTCAAGATTGTAAGGGGTGATTTTCAAGCCAGCGTTCATGTCACCTGTAGCACCATTAACAACAATTACGCCGGGATTATGGCCCGCCTCTTCGGGACCGGCGGCGCTGGCGGCGGCAGCGGCGGGACTGAGAGCCACGTCAATTGGGGAAATCCTCAACAGAATATCCCATCAGCTCGTCTTACGATTGACAGCGGTGGTACCACCGTCATTGCGGGTCTTAACAACACGGACCGGTGGCTGTTGATGCAAAGGGTGAATTCCACAAACTTCTACTTCTATGAGAAAAGCTCGGCCACAGCTCTGTGGAGCGCGGTGCCGACCGCCACCATGGTCCTGACCGAAGCCGCAGGTAACGCCCCGATGGAGGTGGGCCTCTTTGAGGAAATGCGAGCGGCCACCACAGGCACGGCGCAATACGATACCTTGATGATTGACGGCCCAGGCATTGTCAGTCCTAACGGGACGCCACCACCGCCGCCGGCTACCAACTTGACGGTGACGCTCAATCCTGACCTCACGATGACCTTCAGTTGGGTCTCGACGAACAGCGACGGCAGCCCGGCCGCGAGCATACTGGTAATGCGGGCCGGCGGGCCGGTCACCGCCCAACCGACTTATGGGCTGGCGCCGGGTTATGGAGGCGCTTTTGGAGCCGGGCTGGACTTGAGCGACGGGAACTACGTTGTCGCTCGTTCGTCAAGTTCGCCAACCACCGTGACCGTTACCGGCCTGACCCCTGGCGTGACTTATTACGCGGCCGTTTTCACGTTCGCCGGTGCATACCCCGACCGGGTTTACAATAATCTTCTGCCCGCGACCGGCGCCACCGTCAGCCAGCCGGACGGGCTGCTTGAAAGCGTCCAAGTGCTCCCAGTCCCAAGCATCCCCTTGGGTGGACTTCAAGTGGGTCAAGTGATCGGGTATTTCGGCGGCCAACCGGTCAACGTCAGCGCGTTCGCGACCATCACTGTCGCTAACACGAATGTAGTCCAATTTGCGGATGGCGCGTTTACCGGTATGGGCCTTGGCTCGACGACGGCCCAAATTGTCTATGGCGGCCTTACCAACACCGTCGGTTTGACGGTGCGTCCCCCAGGCTTTGCGGACGAGTTTGGCGTCCCCCAGGACTACCTCGCGAACGGTGTGACCAACTCGCAGTGGGCCGGGGTTTACCGGCAACCCGTCACCGCCAATGAAGTTCCCTTATCGGAGTTCGTGCCGGTCGCTGGCGAGGGGACCGTAGTGGCGGATGCCAACATCAGCAGCAACAACGTGCTGACCATCACGGCTTCCGGGTCTGGTTGGGAAGAGAACAATGTGGGTGGTTTCTTCCTGTTCAAGTACGTGCCGGCAGATTTCCAAATGGCAGTTCATATCAACTCCTATGACATAAACGGCTACAACATGCCCGGTCTGCTGGCCCGTGCTTACGGTTTCGGCACGAACGGGGCGACTCTCGGGGCGCCGTTCGTCATCGGCACCTTGAGAACAAATGCAAGTGATCAAACTGGTGCCGTTATAGTAAACACGTACGGTGAAAGCTGGGTTTCCCTTACCCGGTTCGACGAGTTCGGCATCGGGACGTACGTCCGCTTGAACCTCGATAGTGCGGTCCATCAGAGCACCCAGCCTGACATACTCGACACCAACTACTGGTTGCTGGTCTCCAGGAGCAATGGGACCAACTTCAATTTCTATATGAGATTGAGTGCCGCGGGGCCATGGCGGCTGCTGCCCAATAAAACGGCGCTTCATATTCTGGAGTTCGCCGGGGCGCCGATGCAGGCGGGCCTCATGGCCGGGCCTTGGACCGGTGGTGGTGACAACAGAACGGTGATGTACGAGCACTTCATGCTCGATGCGGCACCGCTGCTCCTCCAGGTCAGCAGATCCGGCGGCGATGTTGATCTGAGTTGGCCGGCGGTACCGGGGGTTGTCCTGCAACAAACGCTCAGTCTGAGCCCGGTGAATTGGCAGCCGGTTCCCGGGACGCTGGTCACGAATGCCGGATTGGTTACCATCAGCGTACCGATGACCAATGCGGCCACATTCTTCCGGCTGTCAATACCGTAGGCCAAAGACAGACTTGACAAATAATAATGCAATAAATTAACGGAGGGCTGGGGATAAACGCCCCAGCCCCCCAATGCGGTGTAAACATGAGAACCATCGAATTGCGGCAACAAGCAGTGGAACCGGGCGTGATCCGTTGTCAATTGGATCCTCAACCTCCGGTCCGGCCAGCCACCGGCTTCACCCTGATTGAATTGCTGGTGGTCATCGCCATCATCGCAATTTTGGCGGCGTTACTCCTGCCGGCGCTATCCAAGGCCAAAGACAAGGCCATCCGGACTCAATGCATGGGTAACATAAGGCAGTTGGACATTGCGATGCTGGGATACGCTTATGAAAATAATGATCTATTCCCAGAGTCGGGACAAGGCTTCTGGATTTGGGATTTGGACGGTAAAGCCGCCGACGGCATGGTGGAGGGGAAAGGGCTGGCTTTTCAGAAAAGCTGCTATGATCCGGGGACGGCTATTCGCTTTGACGATACGGACAATTTTCGCCTCTGGTGGTGGGCGAACGGCGGCAATCCGGGAAACAACGTTCCGGCCTTCCGGGTGCTTGGGTATGCGTTGACCATCTGGCACTGTCCAGCTCTGCTCGCCATCAATCAAAACAAGGGACTCCGCCCCATACCAGTCCAGGTTGGACCAACCATGGTAACTCCCTCAGAAACCCTGGATCAAAGAGTTCTGGTGGCGTGTGCAACCATCCAGGAAGATGTTGGCAAGACTTTGACAGCGTGTCTCGCAAATAAATACACTGGAAAATACAGTTACGTTGATATCACTACGGGCACCTATCCCAAGCATCATATATCGCCTCACTTGAACGGAGCAACGCCCTCCGGCGGAAACTTGGGAATGATGGATGGCCACGTTGAGTGGCGGAAGTTTGCCGATATGACCGTTAGGGGATTTGGAGGCACCGGGACCCCGGGGGATAATGGCACTAGTCCCGTTTTTTGGTGGTGAATCGGGCAAGCCACTGAAATGGTTTCCGCTGCCGGAAATCCCGGAAAATATCAAACGCTGGGTTTAACCCGAACTCCGAAGTAGAGCGATAATTTTCAACCCGAAAACCGAAGTTGAAATGGGGAGCGCGCCCGCCTCGGGCGCTGTTTTCCGTGCCCTCGCGGAAAACCTCGAACGCGCTAAATAATCCGGCGATTGACGGTTGGTTCGTGTGCTCAAATGGCCAGACGCGAGGCGCGTCCAGCGACGCCCGTAGCGGGCGTGATCCCCCACTTCGGTTTTCGGGGTTAACTGAAACCGCTATAAACCATGCTTTATGGACAATGAACTGAACCGGAAATGGGAGCCCGTTCGTCGCAATCCGAAGGACAAATGAAGTGTACTCTGACTTTTAGCATCTTTTCCAGCCTGCTGCTGGCGGTTCCGATTCATGCGGCGACGGTGGCCGTTGACCCCGTTGTGCCGCTCACGAATTACTGGAGCGGCGGCGAGTGGAACACGGACGGAAATTTCGAAGGCTGGACAACCACGCAGATCAGCGGCGCGACCGTGTCGGGCGGGCTGCTCACCGGCACGGCCGGCGGAAGCGACCCGCAAGTGGCGCTGCTCAGTTTTGCAGGCGGTCCCGATCTGGAGCTGGCTTTCTACGATTATCTGGATTTGCGGCTCCAGGTTCCCGCTGGCTTCACCGGGAGCATTCCGGTTTATTTTGGCACCACGACGAACACGGGCATCAGCGCTGCGCGGGTCATCACCATCAGCAACACCAACATTCCGGCGGACGGGGCGTTTCACGTTTACCGCGTTTTCTTCGGGCCGGAAGTGTATTGGCGCGGTCGTTTGTCCGATTTGCGCGTGGACCCGCTCGGCAATTCGGCGACGGTCGGACAAAGTTTTGCCCTTGATTATGCGCGCCTCGGTGATTTGACCGGAGATATTTACTATCCATCCTACGATGCCGCCCTGATCCCTGGCGCGGGCACAAATGATGTCAACGGTTTTCCCGTGCTGGAGATGTCATCGAAACATTTCCGGTTTTGCTGGGATGCCAGCGTGGCTTCCAACAGTTTTTGGACGGCCAACATGCCGCACGGCACGCTGCGCAATTTTGAGGAGGTTTGGAAAAGCCACGTTTGGCGTCTCGGCTTCATCGAGCCAAGCCGTCCCTTGGGCACGTCCATTCCTTACTCCGGACATAAGTACAAGGTCAACGTCACGACCTGGAACGGCGGTTACTGGACCGGCGCTGACGGCAACGGCATTCCCTGGGTCAACATCACCCCCGATGGACTGCGGGTGGATCCTCCAACCTGGGTGCCGCCGCACGAGTTCACGCACGCGTGCCAGGAGGACGGTTACACAAACGGGACTCAAAACGTGGACGGCCAGTTTTGGGAAAACAACGCCAATTATGCCCGTGAGCAATGGCTCTATTATTACCCGTGGAACACGAACCAAAGCAACTTGGATCCCAATTACGCCAACATGTCGCACTTCTGGATCGGACATGGACGCGATTATTATCTGTGCTGGCCGTTCTGGCTGTATCTCGACGAAAACCCGGACAACTTGCCCGGAATCGGCTCCAGCTTCGGCGCTTTCTTCACGCCAAAAATCTGGCAGACCGAAACCTCCGGTGAATACCTCTGGACCACGCTCGCGCGGATTGCGCCGGGCAGCTCCGTGCAGGACATCATCGGCTACATGGCCCGGCGCAACGTCGTGTGGGATTACTCGCAGCGCGCGGCGTTGACCAGCGCGGCCAACACCGGCGACACGGAACTGAATCAACGCTGGACCTGCGCCGAACTGCGCCAGCGTCCCGACGATCCGACCTGGTGGCAGACGCCGATTGAATTTGCTCCGCAGCAAACCGGCTACAAGATTCACCGCCTGATTCCGCAGGGCAGCGGCGACGGACGCGTGGTAAGCGTCAATTTTCACGGGTTGCCCGACAGCACGCGCGGAGCCGACTGGCGCGCGAGCTTCATCGTTGTTTCGGACAGCGGCGCGGTCCGTTACAGCAGTTTGTGGAATTCCGGCACGAACTCCGTGACGCTCGCTGCCAAAGAAAACTCCGTTTATCTTTCTGTGGCCGGCACGCCAACCTCGTTCCTTGCCGAGTCCATTGACGAAACGCTGCAATCCTACCAGTCGTCGCCCGCCAAAGTCCGGTTTCCGTATGAAATGCAAATCACCGGAGCCACGCCTTACGAAAGCACGAATGGCAGCACCGCCGGTTTGGTCCAGGTTGCCAACGGCGGCGGCTGGCGGGCTTCCTCGGCAACGGTGGATGCCACCGCTTTTGTCGGGCCGAATGCGCGCGTGCTCGGCACGGCCAAGGTCCGGAACTACGCCCGCATTCTCGATTACGCGATGGTGGAAGGCAGTGCGATTGTGACCAACTACGCCGTCATCAGCGGCCACGCGCTCGTGCGCAACACCGCCATCGTGAAGGATTATGCCAAGGTGCGCGACTACGCGATGGTCGTGGACAATTCCGTCGTCGGCAATTACGCGCGCATTTTGCAGCACGCGGAAATCACTGGCGGTTCCATCATCAGCAACTGGGCGACGGTGAAAGGTTCCGCGACCACCTGGCACGACAACGCTGTCGCCACCGGGGCGCAAGCGTGGAACGATGCGGTGCTCGACGGGGATTTTTCGACAGCTCAATCCGTGAGCAATGGTTTTCAATTCGGCTTTGAAGAATACAACGCCGGCCCGATGAACTGGATCACCAACCGCACCGCGCCGCGCCGTTTGTATGCCGCTTATGAATTCAACGCGCCGCATGACTCTCTGGCGAAAGACTTGCTCGGCGTCACCGACGGTTATCTTCAGGGAAATCCAGGCTGGATAAATTCCGATGGCCAGCGCTCCGGCTTTCTCACCTTCAACGGCGCGAATCAATTCGTCATCCTCGACCGCTCGCTGTCCGACGTGAAGGAAATCACCGTCACCGCCTGGGTGAAATGGTCCGGCGGCGCATCCAATCAACCCGTCTGGTATTTCGGCACGGCTTCGACCAATTGCATGTTCCTCACTCCGAACGATGGTGCCGGCTCTGCGAAATTCTCCATCATCAACGGCGGGACGACGCAGACGCTCGCCTGGGCAAACCCATTGCCGGTCGGTGTGTGGACCCACGTGGCCGTGTCATTGTCCAACAGCGTCACTGGCCGGCTCTACATCAACGGAACCAACGTCGTCACGGGGAGCATCACGATCACGCCGGATCAACTCAACGCGCCGAATGTGAACACCAACGCGCAACAGAATTATCTCGCGCGCGGCGCGGGAAGTTCGCTGCCTTTTTTCCAGGGCGCGCTCGACAGCGTTCGAGTTTACACCGGCCCGCTGACGGATGCGGAACTGGGATCGATGCAAAAACCGCAGACGCTCGCGACCGCCGGGACGCTTTACGTGGACTTGCGGGTGACGAATGCCGCTGCGAGTTCACTTATGCCTTTTAGCACCTGGACCAATTTGGGTTCCTCCGTCGGTAATTTTGCCAGAACCGGCTCGCCGAATTACTTGACGAATGTCGCCGGCACCGGCATTCCGGGCGTGCGGTTCAACGGCACGACGGCGTGTTACAGTTCGGCGAACACTTCCATCGCCGATATCACGGGAGCCAGCGACCGCACCATCGAGGTGTGGGCTTACAATCCTTCTTTGAGTGACGAGGAAACCATGGTGTCGCTGGGAGATCGTGCCGGCACGCGATTGGATTGCGCCTTCAATTTCGGAAACGCCCCCAAATGGGGAGCGGCGACTCATATGAACGACGATGTTCCCTGGGGAGCCATGGGCTTGCCCTCAACGAACGGATGGCATCATCTCGTTTATACCTGCGATGGCAGTGTAACGGTGAAAATTTATGTGGACGGACTCTTGTGGTATACCGACACGCTGGGAGGCGTTCTGGCCACGCATGCTGGCGATCCCATCAACATCGGCTGCCAACGCGATTCCGGTGGTGGTGGCACGGCTGGACAATTCTTTTCCGGTTACATCAACGCCGTCCGCATCTGGGGCGGCGCCCTGACGGCGAGCCAGGTGGCGTCGAATTATTTGTTTGGTCCATGGAAGTTGCCCGCCACGCCCAAGGCCATTTCATTTGCCGCAATTTCAAATGTCACCCTGAATGCCGGGGTTACGCTCACGATCACCAATTCTGCGACCGATCCCAATTTGCCGCCGTTGCCGGTCACCTTCAGCCTGTTGAGCGGTCCCGCCGGCGCAACGGTCGGCTCCGGCAGCGGAGTTTTCACCTGGCGGCCGGCGGTGGCGCAGGCGAACACCACCAATTTGATTTCAATTCAGGCTGCGAACAACGGCACACCGGTTTTGAGCGCGACGCAAAGTTTCTTCGCCACCGTGAACCCGCTCAACCGTCCGGTGGTCAGTGGAATCTCCGTGACCAACGGCCAGGTCAGCATTGCGGTCAGCGGCGATTTCGGTCCGGATTACTCCATTCAGGTTTCGACCAACTTGATCCAGTGGCAGAGCGTTTTCACGAACCTTTCGGCGACGCTGCCGTTCTACTGGACGGACACAGATGCAACCAATTTCACAAGCCGGTTCTACCGGGTTCTCTTAAGCCCGTGAGACCATATTATTACCAATGGTGCGATGGCGGTGTAGTGAAGGTGCATTGTGGCGGGATTGAAAACGCCGTCGGCATGACCGGAACGAATCAGCACCACCATCTGGTCCTCAATGCCGAACTGATCACGGATATTTTTGTCGTAGATGACTTCGGGCGCGTTTTGCGAGACGAGCGCGTGGCCGTCCGTGCGAAGTTTCAATCGCAACATGCCAGGCGCGGCGGCCAAGGTAACAACGACGACCAATGCCAACACTTGCCGGGGATGACGGATGGCATAATGCGACAGCCAACGAAACGGGCTGACGAACAGCACAGGCAGTTTGTTAGGAGGATTAAATAAGCGGCTGCTCATCAGATCGAGCGCAGACGATGATTTAAGATTCGGACATGCTTTGCATGGGAATGCTCCGGCGGCTGATGCTCGAAGACTGATAGAATATTCGGCCCGGCAATGCAAGCCTGCAAAGTCTTGTGTCGTTCCGGCAGCTATGTTATGCGAACCGATGGCGATCCGTTGGCCACTGGTTGCTGGCTTTCCGTCGAGAGTGGTTGATGCCCCGTAATCAAGTGGCTGGTCTTGCAACGAAGGAGTGTGCTTTACGAGCAAAACGGTCACCCGATTGCTTCAAGACCCGCCCGCCAAAGGCATTCACCGAGGCAATTACACCACGCGCAACGGACAGACCAATCAATGTTCAGTTAAGCCCGAAAGCGAATGGTTTTTGCATGAAATTAAACCCCTCGTTAGCAACGAACTTTGGGAGGAATGCAACCGGATCATTGATGAATCCCTTTGTAAGCAAAAGCGACCCGCCAAAAAGCCGGTGCATATTTTTTCCGGAGTTGTCCACTGCGAATGCGGCCAAAGAATGTATGTGCCGTCAAACAGCCCCAAATATATTTGCCGGGGTTGCCGCAACAAGATCGTCATTGCCGACCTCGATGCGATTTTTTGCGAGGAAATCAAAGGTTACTCCCTTTCTCCCGACGCCATCGCCAAGCATCTCAAAAGTGCCAACGAAACGGCCAGCGAGAAGGAACGCCTTTTGGTCGTGCAGCAGGAGGAATTGCAACGCGTTAAAAAATAAATTCAGCGCACCTACGATTTGTATCAACAAGGTGGCGGAAGGGGTGGGATTCGAACCCACGGTAGCCTTGCGACTACGCCTGATTTCGAGTCAGGTGCCTTTAACCACTCAGCCACCCTTCCGCGCAAGCCGCTGCTGAAGACGCATTGCGCCGCATTCCGAGCGAACACATTGTGCGTGCGTTTGCGTCGGGGGCAAGCTCATTTGCAATGCCGCCGGGCCGCAACACACCGCCAAAACAACAAGAGTGTCGGGTAAATGTCGAATTGGCTTGCCGTTGACTTTAACTCTCCCAAAATAGGGGACGTTCAAAACGTGCGGGTTGGTTGACCGACTCAAGCCAATGTAGCTCAGTGGTAGAGCAACGGTTTCGTAAACCGTCGGTCGTCGGTTCAATCCCGACCATTGGCTCCATTTTCGCAACGCCGCTCGACAAAATTCCCCCCGCGCGTCATCCTGCCGACGATGGCATTTGATTCGGATTCACCGCTCGACTCGTTGTGGAAGGGATACGGCCGGGCGTTTCAGGATTGGGACGACCTCACGCTCGGGCGCTGGCTGGCGCAAACGCTCGGCCAGCTCGAAGGCCGGGCGTGGCGGCTCTCGCACCCGCTCATCGGCGCGTACCGGCTGGCGGCGCAGCTCGCGCACGACCGGCAGGTCTGGTTCAAGCGGCTGGCCACGCCGCCGGCGGCTTATACGGAATCGCCGTGCTGCCGCGCCCCGTTTTTGCCGCTGCTCACGCGCGACGTGCGCGAGTCGGGTTTGATTTGTCAGCATTGCAACGAAACGCTCGTGCCGTTCGACGAAATTTCCGCTGACGTCCGCGCCGAACTCGATTTATGGGCGCAACAATATGAACCCGTCCACACCGTCGCGCATTGGGACGACCATCAGCGCCGGCGCGCGAGTGATTACGACCGCGCCTATGAAAACGCCGCGGAAGAAGCCGAGCGTTTGCTCGCGCGCGCGGGCCGCGAACTCGCGCCGAAGCTGCTGAATATTTATCCCGCCGTCATTTGGGAGGATCAGGACGAATGTCTCGAAGTGCGGCCGGAGGACGTGCAACTTTGATTCCAGTTAACATCCAATTATGAAATGGTTGTTCAAATGGCTTTTCCGGCTGTTTCTTCTGGCGGTCGTGTTGATCGTCATTTTGCTGCTGTCGCTCAATTCGATTCTCCGGGTCTGGGTCGAACATCGAATCCGCGCCCAGACCGGCATGGACGCGGAGATTGGAAGATTTTCGCTCGGCCTCACCGAGCCGACGGTGACGATCCAAAATTTCAAGCTCTACAATCCGCCGAGTTTTGGCGGCACGCTGTTTCTCGACATTCCGGAGATTCACGTGGAATACGACCGCGCCGCCCTCGCGAGACATGAAATTCACCTCACGCTCCTGCGCTTCACCCTTGGTGAATTCGACATCGTGAAAAACGAGGCCGGCCGGACCAACATTTTCTCCATGGCCACCGCGGCGGCAAAAAAAACCGGCGGCGACAGCGCAACTGAGTTCGCCAGGCAAACCGGCCTTGAATTCACGGGTATTGACGTGCTGAACGTCTCGGTTGGCACGGCCAAATTCATCGACCTGAAAGACCAGCGCCAAAACCGCGCGCAAAAAATCGGCATCGAAAATTGCGTGATCAAAAATGTGAAGTCGCAGGCCGATCTGGCGGGTTTGGCGGTGTTCGTCGCGTTGCGCGGGGGAGATTTTTTTGGATCGTTGGTAGATCTGCCCAAGCCCGGGGCGTCGCGAAATTAAAATTGACGGCAAGGCGGTGTATTCCTTTCTGGGAGCGCCGGCGTCCCGCCGGCTTCGTCGGATTGCGTCGGATAATTTCACCCGCCGCCGGGACGGCAGCGCTCCCAGGGCCCGCAACCCGGTTCCCCGGCAAAAGTTAGCGACCATTTTAGCATTTTCCGCGCCCGGATTTTTCTCTAACTTCGTCGCGTGCATCGTGAATCCGTCAAAACCGCCGCCTGTATCGTCGTGAAACTCGGCACCGGCGTGCTCACCGACAGCCGCAAACAATCCGACCCGGCGCAATTGGAACAGCTCGTCGCGCAGGTCGCCGCGTTGAGAAAATCCGGCAAGGAAATCGTGCTCGTCACCTCCGGCGCCGTCGGCGCGGGCATGGGCGCGCTGGGTTATGCCAAACGTCCGGGCGAACTCGCCGAATTGCAGGCGTGCGCCGCCGTCGGCCAGTCGCGCCTCATGGCGATGTATGCCGAACTTTTCGCGCGGCACAATTTGCACGTCGCGCAGGTTTTGCTCACGCATGACGATCTCGAACATCACGAACGCCATCTCAACGCGCGCAACACGCTCGTCACGCTGCTCGGCCGCGGCGTCGTGCCCATTATCAACGAAAACGACGCCGTGTCGTTCACCGAAATCAAATTCGGCGACAACGACAAGCTGTCCGCGCTGGTCGCGTCGTTGCTTCCTGCCGACCTGCTCGTCATTTTGACGACCGTGGACGGCGTCATCGAAAACTTCGGCAAGGCCAATCCCAAGACCATTTCCGTCATCGAAAAAATTGATTCGACGATTGAAAAACTGGCCGGTGGCACGGACAGCGAAACCGCCGTCGGCGGCATGGCCTCAAAAATCCAGGCCGCGAAAATCGTCGTGCGCTCCGGCATCCCGCTCGTCATCGCGTCGGGCAAAAAGAAAAATGTGCTGGCAAAAATTCTCGCCGGCGAAAACGAGGGCACGCTGTTTGTCGCGCCGCCGACAAAGCTGCAGGGCCGAAAGCGCTGGATTGCGTTTTTCCATCATCCCCAGGGCGCGTTGTTCGTGGACGACGGCGCGAAACTGGCCTTGCGTGAAAAGGGCAAGAGCTTGTTGCCGCCCGGCGTGGCGCGTTGCGAGGGCGAGTTTGCCGCCGGCGACGTGGTGCGGATTTGCGATTTGAACGGGACCGAATTTGCGCGCGGCATTGTAAAATTCAGCGCCGCTGAGGTGCGCGGCAGGAAACTCGCGCGGATTGAAGTGGTGCATCGCGATGACCTGGTGATCTTGTGAAACCCAATCTTGAACCCTGAACTTTGAACATCGAACCTTGAACTTAATGTCGGCAACCGGGCTGTTCTAAGTTCAGAGTTCGACGGTTCGAGGTTCAAAGTTTTTCTTTAAACCATGAAACAAAAGGCCGCCATCCAGGATTTGTTACGCGTTATGGCCCGGCTGCGCTCGCCGACGGGCTGTCCGTGGGACCGTGAGCAAAGCCACCAAACGCTGCGTCGCCATGCCATTGAGGAAGTCTATGAGTTGATTGACGCCATCGAAGCCGGCGACGACCATGAAATGGCGGAGGAACTCGGCGATTTGCTGCTGCAAATTGTCTTCCACTGCCAGTTGGCGAAGGAACGCGGCGCGTTTGATTTCGAGAAGGTCTGCCGGATGCTTGTGGACAAGCTGGTGCGCCGCCATCCGCACGTCTTCGGGAAAATCAAGGTCAAAAACGTGGACGAAGTCTGGGCGAACTGGGAAAAAATCAAAAAGGCGGAAAAGCACGGGACGAAACACGCCCGCCATTCCGCGCTTGATGGCATTCCGAAACATCTGCCCGCACTGCTCCGCGCCGAGAAGCTGGTGAAAAAGGCGCGCAAAGCCGGTTTGTTTGATTTGTCGGCAGGGCGGCGCCCGCTCGCGATTTATCGGAGCTGCCGCGCAGCCCAAACTTCTTCGCAAAAAAAACACGGACGCGCAGCAGCGCGTCCCTACCAGAAAACATTGAATAAAACGGCCTTGGCCAAGGAACTTTTTGCCTTGTCTGAACTTGCTCAAGCACACGGCTGGTCGGCAGAGGAGTTGTTGAGCGCTGAAACCAAACGTCGCGAACACCAGTTTCGCAAAGAGGAACAGCGGAAGTTGCAGGCTTAACCCGAACATTTCGCACCTCGTCAGGCATCTCATTAGCACCGCGGCTTCAGCCCGGTGCGAAACGGTATAGAACAACGTCGAACCGTTTCAACGGTTTGCCAGGCTGCGCCAAAGCCGTTGAAACGGCTTCGTCTTCACTCTCGCTAGGAATCACCGGGCTGAAGCCGCGGTGCTAATGAGACGAGCCATTCCGACCGTGAAATAAGCGGCTTAGGCTCGGACGGGCTGCTTCTTTTTTTCGACTTCCGGACGAAATTCCAAAATGTCGGCCGGCTGGCATTCGAGATGTTCGCAAATGGCCTCGAGCGTGGAGAATCGTATGGCCCTGGCCTTGCCGGTTTTGAGGATGGAAAGGTTTTGCGGCGTGATGTCCACAGCCTCCGCCAGATCGTTCAGCCGCATTTTGCGCTGGGCGAGAACCACGTCGAGATTGACGATGATGGGCATAAACTTAAACGGTCAATTCTTGTTCCTCGCGAATTTTGCGCGCCTCATCAATCAGCCAGCCAATAAAAATAATTAAAAAACCAGTAAATAAATCGCTCAAGCCAGTCCCCAACCAATGATTATCTTGCGACGGCGCAAAAAAGTATAAACCCAATTGCACTAGAAACCTTGCAAAATAAATACCGCCCAAAATTTGAATGCAACGAACTGTTTCAGCCGTGAATAAAATGCCCTTTTCAAAGAAGCTGAATAATTTCAGCGCTGTGCGATACCAAAAAAAATACACCACCAAACTCAAAATACTCCACAACTGAAAAGCCCCAGCGGATGTGACAGAATCCGAACCCGCGTTAGATGGATGTGCTGGTTTTGGCAAAGTTATTTTGTGCGCGACCACCAGATATTCTAAAACCATAACGGCAATAATCGTCAGCGGGATTCCATATTGCAAAAAGAGCCGGACACACTTGCTGACCTTTTGGATTCGGTTCATCCGCGGATTGGCCTTTGGAGAAATTTTATTTGCATTTACATTGGTGTTTGGAGCAGATCGTATTCTTCTCGAAATTATTAGTGCAAAAAAAACACACAAAAGTAGAACAACCGGGAAAATTTCATTCGTATTCATAAATTTGAAAAGTTGGTTTGGTTAAACGGTCAATTCCTGTTCCTCTTGAATTTTCCGGCCTTCGTCCATGACCCAGGCGATGAAAATAATCATTAGCCCCGCAAAGACCGGCGTCAGGCTCAAATCCATGTCCCGCAGCATGCCCTTTATTTGGTAATCAATGATATAACCAAGGATGAGATAATAGCCCTGAAACCGGAGGTATAAGACGTTCCTGGCGGAAAATAAAATTCCGCGCCCATAAAGACTGAAGAGAGCATACAGCACCGCCGCACCCGCCAAATCCAGCCCCACCTTGACCAACGACCACGCCAATAATGCCGGCGGCATTTCCGCCGGCGAACCATAGACGTGGCCATGCGCAACGGTCATTTTCACATGGGCCAGGAAAAAAAGCGGCCAGCCAAATAAAAAAGCCAGCAGCCAATAAACCGCGAACAGCGCGCTAATGCCGATAAACAGCCGGAACAGAAAACTCGCGTTACGGATGCGCTT
The DNA here is from genome assembly GCA_003161635.1 of Limisphaerales bacterium. Classification (GTDB taxonomy): domain Bacteria; phylum Verrucomicrobiota; class Verrucomicrobiia; order Limisphaerales; family UBA11358; genus UBA11358. Next base: position 3,750 of record PMOA01000056.1, on the reverse strand, counting down.
CAGTCGGGCCTGGCAATTTTGAGACGACTTGCCCGACACCGCCCGCGAATACCATCTGAAAACAAAGAAACTGCCCAAAGCCAGAAAAACAAGAATTATTCCGTTCGCATTCATGGCGCAAGGAATACACCCCTTAGTTCCGTTAGTCAAGTATTTTTTATTGATAAACGATAAATACTTACTTTTTAACAGGATTTGTAGTGTCGGGGCTGTCCACCCTCCGCAGTAGTGCTACGGAGGACGGGTACGCCGATTCAATCGAGCCACAGGCTCGACGCTACAGAAATCATGCGATTTCCAAATAAATCCGGCGTTGACAGCCCGGCGCGGTTCTGGCTTAATGTCCGGCCCTTTACGGGTCAATTTATGTACGCCGTTCTAGAAACAGGTAGCAAACAATATCGTGTGGCCGCGGGCGACACGTTGGAAATCGAGCGTCTGGCCGTCGAGGCCGGGCAGCCGTTCACTTTTGAGCGCGTGTTGCTGGTCAATCGCGATGGCAAGGTCGCGGTCGGCGCGCCCACGGTCAGCGGCGCGAGCGTGCTGGCCGACGTGGTGGCGCACAAGCGCGGCGAGAAAAAACTCACTTTCAAGATGAAACGCCGCAAGGGTTATCACAAAACCATCGGTCATCGCCAGGAATTGACGGTGGTGAAAATTACAGCAATCAACGCGTAAACTGGTAGGGACAGCGCGCTGCGCTGTCCGGACGCCGCAGCGCGGCGTCCCTACCAAAAAACGAAAACAAATTTATGGCACATAAAAAAGGTCAAGGCAGCGTCCGCAACGGCCGCGACAGCGTCAGCAAACGGCTCGGCGTGAAAACGTTTGGCGGCGAAGCGGTCACCGCCGGCAGCATCATCGTCCGGCAGCGCGGCACGAAGTTTGTCGCGGGTGAAAACGTCGGCACGGGCCGCGACTGGACGCTCTTCGCGCTCGTGGACGGCAAAATCGCCTTCGACAAGAACAGCCGGCGCGTGAACGTGAAGGCCGAACCGGCCGCGAAAAATTAACCGGCGCAAACGAATTTCAGGGCGGGGCTTCGGCCTCGCCTTTTTTGTTTAAATTTAAGGAACGTAGCAGCCGAGGTAACGAGGCTCTAAAACGATTTGGGTTTCAGTTTTTAAAGTGAGCCTCCTTACGTCGGCTGCTACACTTCCAGCACATGTTCATAGACGAAATAAAAATTTATGCGAGCGCGGGGCACGGCGGCAAAGGCTGCGTGGCCTTTCATCGCGAGGCTTACATCGCCAAGGGCGGCCCCAGCGGCGGCAACGGCGGGCGTGGCGGCAGCGTGATTTTGCAGGCCGATCACGATCTCAACAACCTCATCGCCCAGTATTATCAGTCACGCCTCATCGCCGAGGTCGGCGAGCCGGGCCTGGGCAAGGGCATGGACGGCCATGCGGGCAAGGACCTCGTCATCAAGGTTCCCTGCGGCACGCTGGTGTGGCGAATTGCGGGCGGCGGCCGGCCGGTCGAAAAAGTCGAGAACGAGGACGAGCCGTCTTCGTTACACTCCGCCGCGCCAAGGGACGAGGACGAAAAGCCAACTTTCAAAACCAGCGCCAGCAAACGACCGTTGTTTCGGCGCGCGGGCAGCGAGTTGGCACAGGAAGTTGATTTGAGCCAGGAAGGTGCGGGTGAAGCTTCCGCCGGCTCATCTCCCAAAGGCGAACTGGTCGCCGACCTCACTGAAAACGGACAACAATTCGTGCTTTGCAAAGGCGGTCGTGGCGGATTGGGCAACCGGAACTTTGCGACGGCGGCGCGCCAGACGCCGCGCTTCGCCCAGCCGGGCGAGCCGGGCGAGGAGGGCGATTATCTTTTGGAACTGCGCATCATGGCCGAAGTCGGGCTGGTCGGCTATCCGAACGCGGGCAAGTCCACGCTGCTCACGGCCATTTCCAAGGCGCGGCCGAAAGTCGCGCCGTATCCGTTCACCACGCTGCACCCGCAGATCGGCATCGTCGAGTATGCTGACTGGCACCGGCTCACGGTTTGCGACGTGCCGGGTTTGATCGAAGGTGCGCACAAAAACGTCGGTCTCGGCCACAAGTTTCTGCGCCACATTGAGCGCTGCAAAATTCTTGTGCTGTTGCTCGACATGGCGGGCACGGACAACCGTGCGCCGTGGGACGATTACAAACAATTGCTCAACGAATTGGAGCTTTATGATCCGGCTCTGCTCGAAAAGCCCCGTCTCGTCGTGGCGAATAAAATGGATGAGATGGTCGCCGGGGAAAATTTGAAGAAGTTCAAAAAGAAGATCAAAAAAGTTTCGTTGCTGCCCATCTCCGCCGCGTTTGACCAGGGCGTTGAAAAATTCAAGCAGACCATTCGGGAAGCGGTTGAGAAGGCGACGAAAGATTAAAATTTTTTGGTAGGGCGGCGCTGTGAACGTTCTCACCACATCGCTGACACTTGTGCTCACCACATGGTTGACACTTTTGGCTGAACCGCAGCATGAAGGCGAGCGTAGCGAGCCGTAATGCTGCGGTTCAGCGCGGCTTTCTTCGGTGTCGGTATTTTGCTGTCCGGATGCTTCCTCCTTCGGTTTCGTGCAGTTCTCCGACCAATACCGGACCAAAATACACCCGCCATGCGCCTTTGCGCATCGGCTTGAGCCCGACATAGTCTCTGACAAAAGCCTCGCCCACAAACCGCCGCGTTCCCCTCCAGCTAATCTCTCCGTTGCCCTTGACCCACCGCCGTTGCCATCCTTTCGGATATTTCCATGGCTTCATCTGCTCGGGTAGCCGCCTGCGGCTCTTACGATACCGAACTGCCGGCACGGCCATCGCCAATGCCTCGTGCGGCCGCTCCTCATTGTAAAAGCCCAGCCACCGATCGCTTCGTCGCTGTTGCCCCGCTCGTCGTTGAGCCGGGGCCCTCGCCACCTCCGCTTTGTATACCCGATGAAATTGTTCGTGTGCTCCATTTTCACACGGTCGCCCCGGGGTGATAAACTCCACCGCAATCCCCAGCTTGATCCACCACGCGCTCAATCGCGTCAAACCCGTGGGACCAACGCCGCCAAAGGGCGTCCCGTTATCGCTCCGGATACGCTCGGGAAGCCCGTATGCCTTGAAGATTTTAATGAACTCTCGCCGGGTGAGCTCCACGCTCTGACTGCACAACAGCGCCACCCGCAAACCATACCGGCTATACAAATCCCTCACCGTCAAGGGATCCACTCGCGTACCGTCTCCCGTTCGATACCATCCCTTGAAATCGACTGTCCACACTTCGTTGCTATGCCCCGCCGCCCGCACCCTGGGACGCAGCACCACTGGCCCGGCCAGTCGTCGCCGTCGGCCCCGTGCCAATCCCCACCGCTTGAGCCACCGGCTCAAGGTCGCCACCGACGGCAGACCCGCCTTGCCAAATTGCTTTCCAAGATAATGCCCAAGCTTACGCGCTCCCCACGTCGGGTGCCCCCGTCGCAAACGCCGCAATCGCTCCAGCCACCGGGCTGGAGTTCGACCCGGAACGTGCTGTGGACGTCGGGATCGGTCGGCTAATGCTTTTAAACGTCCCTGGCGAAAACGCGCCCACCATTTATACGCAGTTTGACGGGATATTTTGAAGCGCCGGCACAAATCCGTCACCGACATCTCCCCAACCCACAGTTGCCTCACCAACTCATACCGCTGTTCCTGCCTCGTTATAGATTTCCAAGCCATAGGCCCGGAAATCTGTCAGCTATGTTGTGAGAACAAACTGTCAATCATGTGGTGAGAACGTGCC
>PMOA01000089.1 GCA_003161635.1 Limisphaerales bacterium | reverse complement strand
GACCACACGCGCGAATTGAGCGGATTTATGCCGTGGGCCATCACGGAATACTATGAAAAACTGAAGTCCTGTTTCAGCTACCTGAAAGCGTTTCAGAAATACGGCGGCACGCCGGAGGAAATCGCCAATGCCGAGGCCAATATCGTCTATGTCATGGGGGTGATGGGACATTTCGTCGGCGACGGTTCGCAACCATTGCACACGACGATGCATTTCAACGGCTGGGTGGGTGATAATCCGCGCGGTTATACGACCAGCATGAAATTTCACGCGTGGATTGACGGCGGGTACTTTCGCCAGACCGGCGGAATAAACGTCGGGAAACTGGCGGGGAAAATTCATCCCGCCGAGCGCATTAAAAATGCGGGCCAGCCGGACGGCATGTTCCGCGACGCCGTGAGCTATATCGTCGAACAAAACAAATTGGTCGGGCCGCTTTATGAATTGGACAAGGAAGGCAAGCTCACCGGCGAAGGGGACAAGGGCCTGGAGGGCCGCGCGTTCCTCGATGGCCAGCTCGTCAAGGCCGGCCAGATGCTGGGCGATATCTGGTACACCGCATGGCTTGAAGCCCCGGAGGACCAATATCTCGAAAAGCAATTGCAGGAACGCAACGCGGCGCCGGCGGGAACAGGGAAGAAACAGTGAGTTAATCCGGTTTGCCCGCCTTCGCTGTTGCTACGGCGCGGCAGCCTTCATTCTCTGCTACGATATGCTGGCTTGCCGAGCCGTAGTTCGGAGCATTTGTGAAAAGTTGTGTGTCATAGCCCGTCTTCGTTCTACTTCGACGCGGCAGACTTCGTTCTCCGCTGCGCTCCGATCGAAGGCTGGTGGGCCCGCTCGGATTTGAACCGAGGACCAAGCGATTATGAGTCGCCTGCTCTAACCGCTGAGCTACGGGCCCGAAGCGGGAGCATTTTGCGCCGGGCCGCGTCCGCGACAAGTTTATTCCGCCAACCTCAGTCCAAATCCAAGGCTTCAATTTCCAAAAAGCCGTGCAACTGGCGGATGCGCGTGGGGTGGCGCATTTTGCGGAGCGCCTTGGCCTCGATCTGCCGGATGCGCTCACGCGTGACTCTGAATTGCTGCCCAACTTCCTCGAGCGTGCGCGCGCAACCATCGTCCAGACCAAAACGCAGTTCCAGAACCTTCCGTTCGCGCTCGGTCAGGCTGCACAACACGTCGCCGAGTTTGTCCTTGAGCAGGCTGAAGCTGGTGATGTCGAGGGGATTGTCGGCGGCCTTATCCTCGATGAAATCGCCGAAGTTGGCGTCATCGGTGTCACCTACCGGTGATTGCAGCGAAATCGGCTGCTGCGCCATTTTCAAAACGGCGCGCACGCGGTCCACGGGGATCTGCATTTCGTCGGCGATTTCCTCCGGCGTGGGTTCACGGCCGAAGTCCTGCTGCAGGCGTTTTTGGGTGCGCATGAGCTTGTTGATGATTTCGATCATGTGCACCGGGATGCGAATTGTCCGCGCCTGATCGGCGATGCTGCGCGTGATGGCCTGCCGGATCCACCACGTGGCGTAGGNNCCCTCCTGGATCAGGTCGAGAAACGACAAGCCGCGGTTCGTGTATTTTTTGGCGATGGAAATGACGAGACGCAGGTTGGCCTCGACCATTTCGGTTTTGGCCTGGAGCGCTCGGGTGGAAAATTCGCGCAGGCGGTCAAAGATCCCGAGGTAATCCGCATGCGGCATCCGGACAAATTCCTCGAGCGCCTTGATTTTTTGCCGTTCGGCTTCGACCAGATGCCGCTGGGCGCTGGATTCGCGCTGCGCCTCGGCGTCGGCCAGCGCGCGCAGGCTGTATTGCAATTTATCGTGAATGTTTTCGGCAACGAGCGCCATTTCCTCAATCACTTTTTGCTTGCAGCAAAATCTGGGGAACACCCTTTGCAGTTTTCGATCAAGCCGTTTGAACGCCGCCAGCGCGCGATTCTGTTTGGACTTGTTATGCGCGTTCCGCCACGCGGTGTATTTCTCATCCACCTCCCGGTCAATTTTCCGAATCTGCGCTACTAGCCGGTGCAGCGTGCGCAAATGCGCGTTGCGATTGTCCACTTTCTTGTCGAGAATGACGCGGTCAAACCGTTCCCGCGGCAGCTCGACCAGGAGTTTTTCCGCCAGCGCGATGTGTTCCTTGCCGGCGAAACCAAGGCTGTAAATGATTTTGCGGACTTCGTTTTCGGCGGCTTCGATGCGTTTGGAAATTTCAACTTCCTGTTCGCGCGTCAGCAGCGCCACCTGTCCCATCTGCTTGAGATACATCCGCACCGGGTCATCAAGAATGTCCAGCCGCGTGGTGTTTTCTTCCTCGGTTCCAGGGGTTTTGACGCGGTCCACCTCCGCTTGATCCACGATTTCGATGTCGAGACTGCGAAGTTTGGCGAAAATTTGATCCAACTTTTCCGGTTCAATCGCGCTTTCCGGCAGCGCTTCGCTGATGTCACCGTAGGTCAGACGCCCCTGTTCCTGTGCGAGGCGGACGAGTTCCTTGATTTTTTCCGAAAATTCCGCGTCGGAATCAGTTTGTGGCGAGCCGTTGAGCAACGGGGACGCAGCAAAATGGAAAGCCTTGTCAGTAAACACCACGCCGTCGGGCCTTCCTTTCTTCGGGGACAAATCCTCCTCGGGTTTCCGAACCTTCGATTTTGACATACGCGTTCAACACTTCCGGTTCATCACCGAAAGCAAGGATCAATATGGAACGACCGGTCGAACTCGTCAAGCGGGGAAATGCTTTTTTTGCAACCGCGACTGAAAAAATTGCTGCGGCAAAAATTTTTATACGTCGAAAGCGATGTAAATTTCGTGTTTTTTGAGATGTTCCAGAATCATTTCCACCGTGCGGTCAATCGCGCCGAGATTTTCATGAACGACCCGTTGCGCGTTGCGCCCCAACTCCGCGCGGCGGTTTTCATCGGCAAGCAGTCCGGCAATGGCGCCTTCCAATCCTTCCGAGTTGCGTACTTGAATCGCGCCTTTCTGCGCGACAAAACTCCGCGTGATGTCGGCGAAGTTTTGCATGTTCGGCCCCAAAACCATCGCCTTGCCCAGCGCACCTGGCTCAATCGGATTTTGCCCGCCGACGGCGGTGAGACTTTTGCCGACGAACACCACCGTCGCGTTTTGGTAAAAAAATCGCAATTCGCCGGTGGTGTTGACCAGCAAACAATCCACCTCGCCTTCGCGAAACTGCGTGTTCGTAATAATATCATTGCGGTAAATAAATTTCACGCCGCGCTCGTGCAACTGCCGCCCGACCTCCCTGGCGCGCTCGAAATGCCGCGGCACGAGCACGAGAAACAGTTTTGGAAACCGCGTGCGCAGCCGTTGCGCAATCTCCGCCAGAAGAATTTCCTCGCCCGCGTGCGTGCTGCCGCCAATTAAAATCGGCGCGTCCGGTGGCACGCCGATTTGCCGCAGCATCGTCGGCACGTCGAGTGTGTGGCGTTCATTCAGTTTGGCCGCGTCGAATTTCAAGTTGCCCACGATGCGGATGGCTTCAGGCCGGCAACCGATTTCCCGCAGGCGCCCGGCGTCGGTTTCATTTTGCGCGCCGACGCCGGCAAACGAAGCGAAGAGCGTTCGGAATAGAAATCCAAATCGTTTATAGCCCCGATACGAGCGGTCGGACAGCCGCGCGTTGGTCAGAAAAAGCGGGATGCCCAGGTCGCGGGCGCGCCAGATGAAGTTGGGCCAGATTTCCGCCTCGACGAGCACGATGGCTATTGGGTTGATGAGGGCCAGCGCGCGGTTGACGTATTTCCGCCGGTCAATCGGATAGTAAATTTTGCTGATGTGCGTGGGCAATCGGCTGCGCAATTCGCCCATGCCGGTTGTCGTCGTGGTGGACACCACAATTTTGATGTTGGGCACGTGTGGTTCGAGCGCGCGGATGAGTTGCGTGCATAAATTGACTTCGCCGACACTGACGGCGTGAATCCAAATGACATGGCGGTTGGTGAGCACTTGTTTGAGGCCCGCGCTGTAATGTCCGAAGCGCTCGCGAAGGCCGGGACGCCAGTTGCCGCGCCGCAACATCCGCATGAAGTAATACGGCGAAGACAGCACGAAACAAATCGTGAACAGAATATTGTATAGTATGCGCACCCGAAGTCCCCAATTCCTAACAGGCATACTCTCCTGAAAAAAGACGCCGTGCGCAAAGAAAATGTTTCAAGATGGCAACTTTTTCAGCCGCGAAAGAAAATCAACCCAATGGCCAGCAGCATCGGCAACAGGAAAGGCAGCGTGAATTTCAAAACGAATCCGGGAAACGTCGGCGTGCGGATTTTCTGCTGATCGGCGACGGCTTTAACCATGAAATTCGGCCCGTTGCCGATGTAAGTGGCCGCGCCGAAAAATACCGCTCCGACGCTGATGGCCAGCAGGTTCAAGGCGTGCTGGTTCAGCAGTTCGCCAACGTCCTTCGCGCCAATCGCGCCGAAAAGCGCGTTAAGAAAACCGAGATAGGTTGGCGCGTTGTCAAGCACGCTGGACAACGCGCCCGCGCCCCAGAAAAAAACCCCGGGCGCGGGGTTTTGGCCAAGCCATTCGCTCGTGTTTTGATTAAGCCAGTCGAGCATGGGCATCATCGTCGCAAAAATTCCGGCGAACAAAACAGCGACTTCCTGAATCGGATGAAAGTTGAAATCGTTCGCCGCGTGAATGGATTTCGGGGATGTAAAATAGGAAGCGATGGCCGCGGCAACCATGAGCGCTTCACGCACAAAAATCGGCCTGGTCACAAAAACCGCGCCGAGAATGACGGCGAGGAAAAACAAATTCGGCAGTCCGTCGAACCGCCACGTTTCATGCGCGGTTTCCTGCTCGCGCACTTTGCGCGGCGCCCGGGTGAAATTGATCCGGTCCACGACGTAAAACATCGCGAGCAGAATTCCGACGCCCGTCGCCCATATCGGCCAGCAATTTTTTGCGACCCACCAAAACGGCACGCCCTGCAAGTAGCCGAGGAACAACGGCGGATCACCGATGGGCGTCAGACAGCCGCCGACGTTGGCCACGATGAAGATGAAGAAGGCGATATGATGCGCCGTGACACGATATCGGTTCATTCGAATCCACGGGCGAATCAGCAGCATTGCCGCGCCGGTTGTGCCTAAAAAATTGGCGGCAATCGCGCCAATGAACAAAAAAATGACGTTGGCCGACGGCGTGGCTTCGCCTTTGACGCGGATGTGAATGCCACCGGAAACGACAAAGAGCGAACCAATGAGCGCGATGAAACTGATGTAATCGTGCGCGGTGTGCCACACGCGCGCCGATGCCTGCAAACCCAGGAAATAATAGCCGAGCGTGATTGCGCCAAGGCCGAGCGACACCTTTGTATAATGCCGCAACCACCATTTGGCCGCCAGCAACGGCGCAAGCGCCATCGCGCCCAGCAACAGCGCAAACGGCAGAATCATCCACGGGTTTGGCGCGATGACTTCGTGGCTCATGTGCCGAAAGACTGCTTCGGCGCACCAAAGCGGGTCAAATAGAAACGACCCGAGTTTACGTTGACATTGCGTCCCGGTTTGACAACAATCCGCTTATTAGTTGCATGGGGTTTGACCTGAATTGGGAAACGATTAATTGCTGAATTTGCGTTTATGAAAATTTCCGTTTTTAAATTTACTCGTTTGGCTGCATTGGCTGTCGGAGCGTCTTTGCCGTTGGCATTGATACAAAATTTGTCGGCGACGGAAAACGTCCCGCACGCATCATTTGCGGAATGGGCGGATTTGCCCGCGCCCGGTCAGTTGATCGCCGGTTTTCTTTACGATGAATCGGAGTCGTATCACATTTGGGCGAACGGCGGACAGCGCTACAATGTTGACAATCTAAATAACGGAGAGCACTACGGCATTGATGTCAACCAGGGTTACCTCACATTTCAATACGGCATCGCCGAAAAATGGGCGGCGGATTTAAATGTCGGCGCGACAACCGTGGGCTGGCGCACTTTTTCAAACGGCGGCACGCCGGGAACAATCCGGAAAACGACGGGCTTGACGGATATTGCGTTTGGTGTGCGTTACCAGATTTTTAACGAGAACGACACGAATTTGCCGCCGTGGACACCGACGTTGACATTCCGCGCCGGCGCAGTGCTGCCGGGTAGTTACACTCAGAATCTGCCGTTTGCACCCGGCATTCGCTCGGCGGCAATTGAGCCGGAATTTCTGGCAAAAAAACATTTCGGCTGGCCGGGTTTCGGCGCCTATGGCGACGCGCTGTATCGTTGGAACCGCACGACCGGAAACGACCAGGCCATTTTTTCATTCGGATTTTTCCAGCAAATCAAAGGCTGGGAACTGGACGCAGGATATCGGCGTTTGCAAACCGTCAACGGCACCGACCTTTTGTATGATCCCGGAACCCAGACGCTTTCCACCAGCGACGGCTCGAACGCTTTTTCCGGGTTGCGCGAAATCAATGACTCCGTCGAGGTCGGTTTCAGCTACACGACCTCCAAACGGCACATCAAGTATTCGTTTTACACCCGCACCGTTTTCGACGGCAACAACAGCGATCAGAAATTCTGGATTGGCGGCGGCATCGCAATGCCTTTCCAGCTTTTCAAGCGCGATTGAACCCTGTTCGTTCGCGTAGCTGACGCGAGTCAAGTTTGCTTGTTCGCCGCCGGCTGATTTGTTCCATTGCCGCCCATGACGCAACCATCCGTCGCGCCGTCGACCGTCCGGCCCCGGCTTTTCCAGCGGCATTGGACTTGGTGGTTCATGGTGGCGGTGTTGGTGGTGGGCGCCGTCGCCCGGCTTCGTTTGTTGAATTTTCCACTCGAACGCGACGAAGGCGAATACGCCTATGCTGGCCAGCTCAT
>PMOA01000095.1 GCA_003161635.1 Limisphaerales bacterium | reverse complement strand
CCGCCGCCGTTGTTGCGGACGGCGGTGCGGATTTTTTCAGGAACAGAATTCAAATTTTGAAGCAAAACCCCGACGGATTTTTTACTGAGATCGGGAATCTCCGGCCAGTCGGCGACCGCCTTGTTTAAATTCGCCACGTAGGCAGCGTGATGTTTGTCGTGGTGAATCTCCATCGTGCGGGCGTCAATGTGCGGTTCAAGCGCGTCGTAGGCGTAAGGCAGCGGCGGCAACGTGAACGGGCCGCTGCCCGCGATAGTGATCAGCGGCTGACCCAGCCCGTTCGGTTCCTGGGCGACCGCGCCGGGCAACGTAGTCGTCGTTTGGGCGACTGCGCCGGGCAACGTAGCGAACGCAGCACTGGCAAGCGCGGTGGTTTTAATGGCTTGGCGTCGGGTCATCATAATTTGGTCTCCTGGGTTTGGGGATTTCCACATTTGACAGTCAACCGGGACAAAAAGTTCAAGCGACAGCTTGCGCTTTGTCATGATGCACCTCGGCATGGACTTTGGCCAGCGCGTCGGCCAGGGCGTCCCAGTTGGCTTCCGTCGTTTCCCAACCGCTGCTGAAACGCAGCACCCGGTGCGCCTCCGCGAATTTGAAATTCATCGCGGCCAGCACGTGTGACGGCTCTTCCTTGCCCGTGGTGCAGGCGGAACCAGTCGAAACCGCAAACCCGGCCTTGTCCAGTTTCGTCAGCCAGCGCAGTTGGACGCCTTCCGGCATCAACGCCGAAACGGTGTTCCACAATCGGGGAGCATTCGCGCCCACAATGACCGCGCCCGGCAGATTTTTCAAAAGCTGCCGCTCAAAATTCTCGCGCCACATGTTGCGCAGGATGTATTCGCTGCGGCTGATTTGTTTTTCGCGCGCTTCCAGCGCGGCCAACATGGACAGAATGATCGGGACGTTTTCCGTTCCAGCACGGCGGCCTTGTTCCTGTTTACCGCCCAGGAGCAGGGGCGTGACCTGGCTTTTGTGCGGCACTTTCAAAAAGCCGACGCCGCGCGGCCCGCCGAACTTGTGCGCCGCGCCGCTGAGATAATCGCATTCGCCGAGTCCCTTGGCGGGCATTTTGCCGAGCCATTGCACGGCGTCGGAAAAGAAGGGCACTTTGTATTGACGGCAAATCGCCAGCGCCTCGCGCCAGGGCTGGAGGACGCCGGTCTCGTTGTTCGCGGCCATCACGCCAACGAGGCCGGGGCGCATGTCGGCGAGTTCCGCCGTGAGCCAGTCCAGATCAATCACGCCGTCGTGCGTGACGGGTATCAATCTGGCCCGTTTGCCAAAATAATGCCTGGCCGATTCGTGGACGCAGGGATGTTCGATGGCGGAAATCCAGACCTCCTCCCGCTTGGCGGGATCGAGCGTCCGCGCGAAGTGGTGCATGACCATGTTGTTCGCCTCGGTCGCGCCGCTCGTCCAAACGATGTCGGCCGGATGACAGCCGAGAAAATGCGCGAGTCTTTCACGCGCTTCCCTGAGCGCGGTGCCGGCGCGACCCCCGATTTGATGCGGGCTGGACGGGTTGCCCGTAATCTTCTCGGTGGCCTCGAGCCAGGCTTCGCGCGCCTCGCGCATCACCGGCGCGGTGGCGTTGTGATCGAAGTAAATCATCGGCCGGACAGGATACAATCGGTGGCCGCGCTGGCCAGTTTTTTGTGGGCGCTGGCAAAGGCAAGCGGCTGCAGTTGGGCGGGCGTCAGCCAGACGCCGGTTTCGGAGGGCGGAGTTCCACGACGCCCCATTTTAAAATTTTTGGGTCTCACGGAGTTCGACCCTCCGAAAAAGACACGCCAGGCTTCCAGCGTGATGCGATAACGCGTAATCGAATGTTTCACCGTGCAAAGCGGCTGGAGGGTCGGTGGTTCAATGCCGAGGCTTTTTGCTGCGCGGATAATTTCCAAATCGGGCTCCTGAACCGTAGCAGCCGACGTCAGTCGGCTCTGACTATTCTTGCAGGAATAATGAGCGGACTCATCCCGCTTTGCGGGACTGCTACGTTGGTTTGGCGCAATTTCCACATTTGGGAATTCCCACAGATGCGCGTTCACGACGCCGGCGGGCCGCTGGCGGACGAGAAATTTTCCGCCGCGCTCGACGACAAACGCAACGAATCGCCGCGCGGTGGCCGCCGTGCGCCGGCCAAGGTTTGGCAGTTCAGCCACGCGATTTTCCTGGAAAGCGACGCAGAGCTTTTTTACCGGACAAACCGGGCATTGCGGCTGGCGTGGAGTGCAAATTAGTGCGCCAAGTTCCATGAGGGACTGGTTGAAGTATGAAGGGCGAAGTACGAAGTGCGAGCACGCGGACCTTTCCTCGTCCTCGTCCTTCGTTCCTTGGCGCGGCGAAGTGTAACGAAGACGGCTCGTCCTCGTCCTCGAATTGTTGGCGGAAGCGTGAACAACCAATTCTTCCGCTAGCCGCCAGAGTTGCGCGTTGGTTTTCTTTTCGCGCGGATTTTTTGCAATGCCGAAAACCCGCGTCAGTACGCGGATGACATTGCCGTCGAGAATCGGTGTTGGTTGATTGAACGCGATGCTGCAAATCGCGCCGGCGGTGTAACGTCCAATTCCCGGTAGCGCGAGGACGTCGTCGAAGTTATCCGGAAATTTGCCGTCGTGTTTTTCCACGATTTGCCGCGCCGCTTTTTGCAGGTTCCGGACGCGGGTGTAATAGCCAAGGCCTTCCCAAAGCTTGTGGATTTTGTCCGGGCTGGCATTCGCTGCAGCTTTGACGGTCGGGAGTTCCTGCATCCAGCGTTTCCAATACGGAATGACCGTTTTGACCTGTGTCTGTTGCAGCATGATTTCGGAGACCCAGATGGCGTAGGGATCGCGCGTGCGCCGCCACGGCAGGTCGCGGGCGTTGGCGGAGAACCAATTGAGCAGCAACACAACCAGTTTTGAATTTTTAATTTTCAGTTTTGAGTTGTTTTGCGCGCGACGCATCGGCGCAGAGTTTAGCATTGCCGCGAAAGAACGCAAAGAGCACAAAAAACCTTGTGTGTCCAGCGCCGGAGGCGCGAAAGATAATAGCCCACGGTGAAACCGTGGGTTTGATCACAAATAATTTTAAAGCCCCGGATGGGGCGGCAGAAAATCAATTGGCGGAAGTCTCTGTCGCCCCGTCCGGGGCTTTATTTGTTTTGCTTTGGAACCCACGGCTGAAGCCGTGGGCTACTCTCGATTGCCGCTCTGCGGCTTCAAATGGTTTTAAGAATGCCTTTAAAAAACTTTGTGTTCTTTGTGTTCTTTGTGGTTATCATTTTTCAGTGAAACCGCTGACTTCCTACACGGGCAAGCTCACCGACGAACAGGCGTCGGCGCTCGAAGCCGCCTTGAGCTCGCGCGGCTTCAAATTTCGCGCGGTGCCATACGCGCGGTTTGCCGGCGAAAAGGACAAAATCAACGTGGTGTTTTACGAGAGCGGCAAACTCGTCGTGCAAGGGAAGGGCACGCAGGAATTCATCGAGTTTGTGCTGGAACCTGAGGTCCTGAAACAGGCGCGGCTCGGCTACGAGACGTTGTTGAATCCCGATTTGCTGCTGCCGCGAATCGGCGTGGACGAAAGCGGCAAGGGCGATTTCTTCGGGCCATTGTGCATTGCCGGGGTTTATATCAACGAAAACGTCGTCAAGGCATGGCAGGACGCCGGCATCCGCGATTCCAAGAACATTTCCAGCGACAAGAAAATCGGCGAACTGGCGGAAAAAATCCGCAAGACCCCCGGTTGCGTGGTGAACACCGTCACCATTGGCAATGAGGCTTACAACCGGCTTTATGCCAGGATGAAAAGCGTGAACACGATCCTGGCGTGGGGTCATGCGCGCGTGATTGAAAATTTGATGGGATTGAGACACCAGATGAACCCCGTGCCGGTCAAGGCCATCAGTGACCAGTTCGCATCGAGCAAGGATGTGGTGGCGAAGGCGCTGATGTCGTTGGGCCGTGAGATTGAACTGGTTCAGCGGCACAAGGCGGAAGAGGATTTGGCGGTGGCGGCGGCTTCCATTCTGGCGCGGGACGGATTTGTAAAAGGGTTGGTGAAGCTGGAAAAACAATTCAACGTGGAATTGCCGAAAGGCGCCTCGACGTTCGTGGACGAGGCGGCGAAGAAATTTGTCACGGAACAGGGCGCAGAGAATCTGTCGAAGATCGCCAAGGTCCATTTCCGCACGGCCTTCCGGGCACAGGGGTTGCCCGAGCCGCCAAAAAAGGAGTGGAAAAAGCGCTGAAATTAAATCAAAGTCTTCTGCGCGGCGTTAGCTTGCCCGATTCTTATTCGGAGTTTTGATTTGTTCTTTTCTGCTGGATAGTAGTTCGCCCATAGACATCAGAGATGGTTTTGGGCATTTCCCGGTTTCCAACCAATGTTGGTAATCCTGCTTTAGAACTGGAAGTACTAATCGAGCTGAATCCACTACGCGCCGGAGCGAAGTCTGGACAGCCATGATGACCTGCGCTCGTCCGTGTGTGTTTATGAGTACCTTTCCACCATGAGCACGCAGGAAATCTTGCTTGAGGAAATCAAACATCAGCCGGAGCCGGTGTTGCGCGAGCTCCGGCATTATCTCGATTTTCTGAAACGCCAGCGCGCGACGGAAGCGCCGCTGGACAGCGTTGTTGCGGACACTTGGGAAAAACTGGGTCCTGCGCCGGAAGTGGACTATGACAAGCTTTAGCCGTGGCGACGTGGTAGTTGTGGATTTGGGCATGGCGGCCAAAATCGGCCTTGCATGGTTGTGTCCGTTGCCAAACCCGACCGTCACCGCAATATGTCCGTGGTGGTGCCGATGACGACGGAAATTCGCGGCGGCGAATGTGAAATCCGTTTTTCAAAACCGGCCTGGCTCCGGCAGGAATCGGTCGTGAACGTGCTCGGCATCGCCGGAGTGGACAATGCAAAAATCGAACGGCGCATTTCGGCATTCCCCGCCGACAAAATGTCGGAGGTTGAATTCGTGTTGAAACGGTTGTTTGGCTTATAAATTTCTTGTCCCGATCGAATTCCATCGAACTGCCGGATTGCAAGCCGATCCCGATTTTGTACGAGGACCGGTCGGTCATCGCCATTGACAAACCGCGCGGCTGGATGCTCCTGCCGGTTTCGTGGCAGAACACCTAGCGCAATCTGCAGGCGGCCATCAATTCTTCCATCACCGCGCGCGATTTCTGGGCGCGGTCGCGCGGCATCAAATTTTTCCGCTACGTCCACCGGCTCGACGCCGACACCAGCGGCATTTTGCTGTTCGCCAGAAGCCCGGGTGCGGTTGAGACGTTTTCCGATTTGTTTGAGAGCCGGCGGATGGAGAAAACGTATCTCGCCGTCGTTGATGGCAATCCGCGCGAAGTTGAATGGACCTGCCGGCTCAAACTTGCGCCCGATCCGTGGCGGGCCGGACGCATGAAGGTGGATTCACACGAAGGCAAGGAAACCGAAACGCATTTCCGCGTGCTGCAAAAAAAGGAAAAACTCACGCTGGTCGAAGCCAGACCGTTCACCGGTCGCACGCATCAAATCCGCGTGCATCTGGCCGAATCAGGCTGCCCGGTGGTGGGAGATGAACTTTACTGGCGCGAATATGTCAAACTGGGCCAAAGCAGTAGCAGCCGACGCAAGGAGGCTCACTTCAAAATCGGAAATCGGGAATCGGGAATCGAAAATAAGATGGAGCCTCGTCACCTCCACCCTCCGCAGTACTGCTACGGAGGACGGGTCGGCTGCTACGAAACTTTGAAAGAGCCTCCAATGAATTTGGGTTTGCGCGCCGTGCATCTGGCTTACGCTGATCCGTTCACGAAAAGACGCGTGGAAATCCACGCGCCGACGGAGAATTTTCTGAAAGAGTACGGATTTGCTCTGTTGAGGTAGGGCGGCGCTGCGCCGCCGGGTATGATGGCCGCGCAGCAGCGCGGCCCTACCGATTAATTTGGAAAAACTTAATTGGCATATTTGACGCCGCAACCGTAAGGCTTCGTTTGTGCGACAGGCACCGGTTTGCCGGCAATCAGGGCGTCCATGGCTTCGCGGACATAATTGCGCGCGGTGCGCGGGTCGTGCATCGGATCCGGTTTGTTATCAATCGCGCCGTCGTAAACCAACGTGCCGGTCTTGTCCATGACGAACATGTGCGGCGTGGTTTTCATGCCGTAAAGATGACCGACCGCGCCAGAGCTGTCGTCAAGCCACGCCGTCGCCACAATCTTTTTGTCGGCGATTTCCTGTTTGGCCTGGTCGGGCGTGCGATGGCTGGAGTTGTTCGGGTTCACGGAATTAACGAGCAGCCAGACCACGCCCTTGGACGCCAAGTCGCTCTGCAATTCCTGCATCGCGCCGGTCTTATATTGATTGTTACAAAACGGGCAGTCGGAGTTGTACGATTCGATCACGACGATTTTGCCCTTGTAATCGCTCAACTTCACGGTTTTGCCGTTGATGTCGGTGCCCGTGAAATCCGGGGCGGGCTTGCCGGTTTCCACCGCCAGCGCGGCGGAAGCCAGGGTTAAAGCGGCGAACAATGCAAATGTAATTTTCATAAGTTTAATCATTAGACGCACAGTTCGACATTTGGTTTCAAAAATTGTTCAACGGGCCGCGCGGTCGAGCGCGTCGAGCACGATGCCCGGTGTCAGAATTTCAGGCAGGACGATTGGTTGGGCTTCGGGATTTTTCGGATGAACCAAAACCAGCGGTACCCCGGCGCGACTGAACCGGTTCAGTTCGGTCGTGATGTTGTCGGGAAATCGCGTGTAATCGCCGAGCAAGGCGATGGCATTCATGGACTTGAGCTTGGCGCGCACGGAAGGGATTTCGATGCTGGTTTTTTTGTTCACCTGACAGGTCAGGCACCAGTCGGCGGTGAAGTCCACCAAAACCGGATGTCCGTCCGCCCGGGCTTTCGCCATGGCTTCAGGACTCCAGCGCTGCCAGTCAATGCCGTCTGCCGATTCTTTCAGCGAACCGGTTGCGTCAGCTTCCGTGACTGGCTCGCGCCAGCGTAACTGGCTTTCAAGTGCGTAAGCGTAACCGCCAACCAGCAAAATCAACGCAATCACGAGCGCCAGGCCTTTGCGGGCACGTCCGCGTTGAACGAACTCACCAAAAATCCAGGCCGCGAACGCGACGACGACCAGAAAAACGCCGAGCCACAAAACCGATTTGCCGTAACTGCCGGCGGCAAGATTAAAGAGCCACACGGCAGTCGCCAGCATCGGAAAGCCCATCGCAATCTTGAATTTTTCCATCCACGCGCCGGGCTTTGGCAAAAATTTCAACCACGCCGGATTCCAGCTCAACACGACATACGGCGCGGCCAGCCCGACGCCGACAGCGAGAAACATCAACAGAATCACCGGCGCTTTTTGCGCGAAGGCGAAGCCGAGGGCGATGCTCAAAAACGGCGCGGTGCAGGGCGTGGCCAGCGCGGTGGCCAGCACGCCGTTGAAAAATGCGCCCGCTGCGCCATGCTTCGACGCCAGTCCGCCCGCCGCGTCGAGCGCGCGTCCGCCGAGCGTGACCTCAAACACGCCGAACAGATTCAGCGCGACGAGCATGACCAGCGTGGTGAGGCACACCACAAAGACCGGGCTACCGAACTGCATTCCCCAGCCGGCCCGATGTCCGGCCGCCTTGACACCGATGACAACGGCGGCCAGCACGAGAAACGACACGAGCACACCGAATGCATAGACAAGACCGAGCTTGCGCACATGCCGTGGTTCGCTTCTGGCTTCGCCGACGAAACCGAGAATTTTCAGCGCGATGACCGGCAGGACGCATGGCATGATGTTCAGAATCAGCCCGCCGATGAAGGCGTAGAGCAGCATTTGCCAGAGCGGCTGTAAAGGTAGCGCAGGCGTCCCGCCTGCGCTACTCTCCGGCAAAATTGTTACACCGGTTGGAGCTTTGTCGCTGACGGGCAATTTGACTTCAAGGCCGGTTCGCACGTTGCCGCTTTTCGTGACAATCACGCCAGAAATTTCTTTCGGCCAGTCGCCTTCGTATTTTTTAACTAGTTTGCGCCAATAAACGTCGAGCGGACTGCTCGAAAGGTTTTCGGTTGCGGGCAGAATTTCAAAGTTGTCATTGGCATCAGGGAAAAAGTCAGACCCTTCGGTGATCAATCGTATGTTATAAGTTGGCGTTTGATCTTTGAGAGATGCAGACCATTCGATGATTAGCGGGCGCGTGTCGCCATTCGCAGGCTTTTCCCACCAAGCGCGGGCAACCAAATTGGTAAGAATCTTGGGCGTTTTACTTTTCCACGATTCAATCGTCGCGGCGTCGCCGGAAGTTTTGGTTTCGGTGCCGATGTTAAGGATGGCTTCGACACTGCCGCTGCCGGGGATGCACGCTTCCTTGCATTCGAGCCAGGAGACCTTGGCCTTCAAATCGAGCGGGCCGGGTTTCAAATCGGCGGCGAGCTTGAGTGGCACGAGCAGGACGACTTCGTTGTCGTAGCCGTAGGTGGTGACTTCGGCGGGCGGCAATTTTTCCGGGAGCGGCCATTGGATGTCGTCGGCGGTGACGCCGGGCGGCAATTGCCATTCGATTTTGGTGGCCATGCCGGCGGCACCGGGATTTCTCCAGTAGGTGTGCCAGGCCGGTTCCATTTTCATGTCCATGCCAACCAGCACGGTGTCGCCGGGACGCGCGGTGCTGGCGGACAAGATCAGCCGCACCTGCGTGTGGGCTGCGCTGGCGGTGAAGGCCGCGAGGCAAAACCAGCCCGCCAGAATGATTCCAATGTGTCGCACATGGATTAGATGCCAGATTTGACGGAACGTTTGAAGTGATTTCGGGCAGGACTACCAAACGATGGAACTCCCTCTCCGTCCCGGCATTTTGATTTTGTAGGAGTTGAGGTCACGAGACTCTGATCAGAATTCAGAATCAAAATTTGAGACTCCTCACCAGTCTTCGCACCAGGTGCTACGACCCGGCAGGCGTCGTCTCCTACGATTTTGGAGTGCGCGAAACATGTCGCCGCAGTCCACATCGCCGGCAACGTGGCAAGCCCTGGGAGCGCTGGCGTCCCGCCGGCGAGTGGAGCAGCCACCGTCATGCAACAAGCCGGCGGGACGTCAGCCGTCGCTCTGAAGCTATGGCCAGACAGGCCGGCGCTCTCAGGGAGAGAAGAATGATTGCAGTTGGCCGGTTGCGCCCCGCGTCGTTGAGCGCACAAAATTATTTCTGGAAAACAGCGGTATTTTTCGCCAAACTCCCCGGCTTGTTATTTTATGGATGTTAAACTTCCTAAACTAGGAGAGGGCGCTGATTCAGGCGTCGTGGTCAATGTCTTCGTGAAGGAAGGCGACCATGTCGTCAGGGATCAGGCCATCCTAGAATTGGAAAATGAAAAGGCCGTGGCTTCCATCCCGTCCACGGCCGCCGGTGTCGTCACAAAAATTTACGTCAAATCGGGCGATAAAATCAGCATCGGCCAGCGTCTCATCTCATTGAGCGGTGGTGATCAACCGGCTGCCGCCGCCACGCCCGCCGCGAAGCGGGCCGCGCCGGAGCCGGAGCCCGAAACGCTTGTTGAAGAACCGGCAGCCGAGGCCGGGGAGGAGATTCCGAAGCCGGTGGCCGCGCCGGTCGCCTCGCCATCGGTCCGCCGGCTCGCGCGCGAACTCGGCATTGACTTGTCCAAGGTGCGCGGCAGCGAGGCGGGCGGACGAATCGTCACCGGCGACATTCGCGCCTACATTGCGCGTTTGCAGAAGGCGACGGACAAACCCAAGGTTGCTGCCACGGCGCCGGCAAAACCGGTCGCCGAATCAATTGATTTTTCCAAATGGGGGCCGGTGACGAAGAAGCCGCTGACGCAACTGCGCCAGGTGATTGCGCGGCGCCTGTGGGAGAGCTGGAACGCCATCCCGCACGTCACCCAGTTTGACGATGCCGATTTCACGCGGCTCAACGAACTGCGGAAGAAATACGCGCCGGCGTACGAGAAAAAGGGCGCAAAGCTCACGCTCACGCCACTCGTGCTCAAGGCGCTGGTCGAGACGTTGAAAAAGCACCCCATTTTCAACTCGAGCCTCGACGAGGCCGCCCAGGAAGTTGTCATCAAGGAATATTTCCACATCGGCATTGCGGTGGACACCGAGCAGGGCCTGATCGTGCCGGTCATCCGTGACGCGGACAAAAAGAGTGTGCTCGATTTGGCGAAGGAACTGGAACAGCTCGCGCAAAAGGCCCGCGACCGCAAGGTGACGGCGGAGGAGCTGAAAGGCGGCACGTTCACCATCACCAATCAGGGCGCCATCGGCGGCGCGCATTTCACGCCCATCATCAACAAACCGGAGGTGGCGATTCTTGGCCTCGGCCGCGGCGCGATGAAACCGGTCGTCCGCGACGGCAAGGTCGAGGTCCGCATGATGACGCCATTGGGATTGTCGTATGACCATCGGGTGATTGACGGCGGCGCGGCGGCGCGGTTTATGGTGGACCTTGTGAAGGCGATGGAAAACTTTGGCGAGGAAGTGGTGAAAATTTAATCGTCAATGGCATGACGGAGTGATGGAGTGATGGAGTGATGGAGTGGTGGAGTAATGG
This sequence comes from Limisphaerales bacterium, assembly GCA_003161635.1. GTDB lineage: Bacteria > Verrucomicrobiota > Verrucomicrobiia > Limisphaerales > UBA11358 > UBA11358. Next base: position 20,712 of record PMOA01000095.1, on the reverse strand, counting down.
AGTGATGAGATATGGAAACGAATTATCGAAACAAGAATCGCGGGTACCAGCAACTGCGGGTGTGGCAGGATGCGATTGATTTTTACGTTTCTTGTTGTCGTGTATTCCGGACGTGCCCTTACGACTTGCGACGTGTTGCGTCGCAGGAGATTGCCTCCGTGGATTCGGTGCATCAAAATATCGCCGAAGGTTATTGCCGCCGTTCCATTCGTGAATATCAGCAATTTTTAAACTTCGCGCTCGACTCACTTGGCGAGTCTGTTTCCGGACTCATCGCTTATTACAAAGCAGGGCAACTTCAGCCGGCGGACTTCGATTCACTGAACGCACTGGCGTTTAAGCTCGAAAACGGCCTTTTGAAACTTGTGGAAAGTCTTGAGCGTAAAGAGATGGCCGGTGACTGGATTGACCATCTGGTTCTCAAGGAGAGCAACGCTGCCTACGGCGGAAGTGAATAATCAATACTCCAATACTCCATCACTCCATTTTTTCCTATGGACCCAATTAAAACTCAAATCGTGGTTGTTGGCGCGGGACCGGGCGGATACGCCGCGGCGTTTTATGCCGCCGACCTGGGCATGAAAGTCATCCTGGTCGAGCGCGAGAAACGGCTCGGCGGCGTCTGCCTGAATCGCGGTTGCATCCCGTCGAAGGCGCTGCTTTACGCGACGCACCAGATCACCGCCGCCAAGGAATCCGAACATCGCGGCATTACGTTCACGCCGCCGACGGTGGATTTGCCGAAACTGCGCGCGTGGAAGGAATCCATTCTGGAAAAGCTCGGCGGCGGCGTGGCCACGCTGGCCAAGATGCGCGGGGTGCAGGTGATCCAGGGTCGCGGTTATTTTGAAGGTTCACAGACGTTGCGCGTCGAGACGGAGCAGGGACAACAGTTCATTGAATATGACAAGGCCATCCTGGCCGTCGGTTCGCTGGCGGCGATGCCCAAGGTGTTCGACCTCGGCAATCCACGCATCATGACTTCCACCGGGGCACTCGAAGTCGAGGACATTCCGGAAAACCTGCTGGTCGTCGGCGGCGGTTACATCGGCATGGAACTGGGCACCGTGTATGCCGCGCTCGGCAGCAAAACCGTGCTGGTGGAGGCGCTCGACAGCATCCTGGCCGGGGCCGACCCCGACCTCGCGCGGCCGGTCGCGGCCAACGCGAAGAAAATGTTCAAGGAAATCCGGCTCAAGGCGAAGGTCACGAAGATGGCCACCGCCGGCAAACAGATCAAGGTCGAGATGGAACACAACGGCCAGCAGGTGTCCGAACTTTACGACCGCGTGCTCGTGGCGGTGGGTCGCGTGCCGAACAGCGCCGATATTGGCCTCGAAAACACCAAGGTCGAGCGGGATGACAAAGGCTTCGTCAAGGTCAACCATCACCAGCAGACCGGCGACCCGAACATTTACGCCATCGGCGACATTGCGGGCGGGATTTTGCTGGCACACAAGGCGCACAAGGAAGCGCGCATTGCCGTCGAGAACATCAACGGCGAGGACGTCACCTTTGAAAACATTGTCATTCCGGCGGTCGTGTTCACCGACCCGGAACTGGCCTGGTGCGGGCTGACCGAAGCCGAGGCGAAGGCAAAAGCCGTGAAATACGAAGTGGCGAAATTCCCGTGGTCGGCGTCGGGCCGGGCGATGTCATTCGACCGCACGGATGGCCTGACGAAAATGTTGATTGATCCGGAAAGCGACCGTGTGCTGGGCGTGGGCATCGTGGGCACGGGCGCGGGCGAATTGATTGCCGAGGCGGTGCTGGCGCTGGAAATGGGCGCGACCGCCGAGGACATCGCGCTGACGGTGCATCCGCATCCGACGCTGTCCGAGACGCTGATGGAATGCGCCGAGGTGTTTTACGGCCACGCCACGCACACGATTTCAAAGAAAAGGGCAGGGGAGTAAGCAACGGCTGATTCAAAACTGCGTCTGCCCGCTTTCAACATCACCGTTTAGCGGACATTTGATTTAATCATAATTCACTGCCGCAACAACGTTTGAACTTCTTAGTTGAGCCACAGGGACAAGGGACGTTTCTGCTAACATTCGGGAAGCGTGATATGATGGAAGCCCGACGAACCCCTGTCGCATGTCGCCTTAAGCAAGTAAACAGTCAACGGAGTAACGAATGCGATTTTTCTGATTGCTGCGGTGGAATTTTAGTTGGAGAATCGCGTTGCATTGCGTGAAGACACGAATCTTTCTTCCAGAGACACGGCCATGAACGAAATCAAATTCAGCAAGAATTTTGCGGATCACTCGGTTCAATCGGGCGCCAACGCCGGGTTTCAATTCGAGTTTTATTGCGAGCGCTGCAGTGATGCGTGGCGCGCGGAGTTTGTTCCGTATCGCGGCGGACAGGCTTCGAGCTGGCTTGACAAGGCGTCGGGGATGTTCGGCGGCGTGCTGGGCAACGTCGGCTCGGCTACCGACAGCCTCGCCCTGGCCGGCTACGGCAAGGCACACGACGCGGCCTTTGCCGCCGCCATCGAACAGGCCAAGCACCATTTCCATCGCTGCGCCCGGTGCATGAAATTTGCCTGCGACACTTGTTGGAACAACAGCAAGGGTCTCTGCCGCGATTGCGCGCCGGACGCCGAAGTGGAGATTGATGCCGCCCGCGCCGAGGGCGAAGTGCAAACCGCCCGTGAAGCGGCGCTGGCCGAAGGGCAACAACGCGGACAGAAGATAGATGTGAAGCGCGACCGGCAACTCGTCTGTCCGCAGTGCAGCGCGGAGACTCACGGCGCGAAATTCTGTCCCCAATGTGGCGTCAAACTCGCGGTCCTGTCCCAGTGCCCGAAATGCGCCGCCGAGGTTGCGCCGGGCGCCAAGTTCTGTCCCGAGTGTGGAGAAAAACTGAGTTGACCCGCCCGCATCGGCGTAAATGGCAGGGCGGCGTCTCGGCAGAGCGCCGCATTCTTCCCCTTCATTTCATTTTTCTGATGGCGGCTTTCTCCCGAAAGCCGCTACGCTTTGACCCGCGTTCCGTCCGCAACGCCTTCGTCTGGTAGAGCGGACAGCCTGCTCGCGACCTGCTCGCGATTTATCGGAGTCCTCTGCCCGCCGCCGAACGTGGTGATGCGTTCCTCACCTTCACCGGCAATGCCCCAACCGTTCTGCGACAAATTGAAGCTACCACCATTGGAAGACTCCCCTGAACAAACTGCCCATCATCACCAATCAGGTTATCTCACTGCTGATTCGCCGCCGCGCGTTTGGCGGCTGCGTTTTTGAGCGGACCAAAATTTCCCTCCTCGCAACATGCGACAAATCCTTCCGTGACCGTCTTCAATTCCTCCCACCGCGCGCGGATTTGTTTGGACTCGGCCGAAGTGATCTGGCTGTCGGCGGCGGCGCTGGCGATGACGGCGAGGAGGTCGGCGAATTCCTGGACGATCTGGTTGGTGGCCGGAATCAGATAATGCGGATGCGGCGTGTTTTTCGGATTAAGGATAAAAAAGCCGCCGGCGCGCTGGCAAATCCATTGGACGAGCCGGTGGTCGGCGGTGCTTTGCAGCAAAGCCTCGATGCGGTCAAGCGGATTGCTGGTGCCGCTGCCGGTGGCGTGGTCCGGCGGTTCGGCCCATTTATAAACCATGGAAAGCGACAGGCCGAGGTCGGCGGCGACCTGTTTGGGGGCTTTTTTGTCGAAAACCTCGCGCAACAATTCGTAGGAGTGCATGGCGGGACAATGGAAAAGCGGGGGAACGTTGGCAAGCGCGAAGCGGCAAGTGTAGCGCAGGCTTTCCAGCCTGCGGGTTTGGCGACTTTCCAGTCGCCCGAAGCGGAACTGGAAAGTTCCGCCACCAGCAGACAAGAATGTCTGCTCTACAAAATGTTTCTGTCGGCCAATCCGATTGCAATTTTAATTTTCGGGATAAGCAATCATTTCCCTGGCTTACAAATCTGCCGGCAAATTATAGATGCATCGTGGGCCAGGGGGGTGTTTGATAAGCGCGGCGTCTGAAACACAACGACAAAACCCAGCGTTCCTTTCCGACTTGCTTTGGCGGCGGGTTGGGTTTCTACTCGCTCCACCAACAATTCAGCGAGGATTTATGATTATCTACACGATCTGCTTGGTGGTGGGTTTGGCGTTCGCCTTCATCAGCGCGGTCGCCGGTCACTTCTTTGGCGGACACGATGGCGGCGGAGGCGTCGGGACGGGCGGCCACGCGGAGGCCGGTTATGACCACAGCGGCGTGCCGGGGATTTCGTTCTTTAGCCCCACAGTGCTGGCGTGCTTTGTGACGGCTTTCGGTGCTTGCGGACTCATTCTGACCAAAGTTGAGGCGACGCGAAGTGTGTGGGTCAGCGCCCCGATTTCGGCAGTCGCCGGACTGGCAATGGCGTTCGTCACCTTTCTGCTTTTCAATTGGATGTTCAAGCAGACCGAAAGTTCGAGCGAATCCCGCGTCGCCTCCCTGGTTGGCCAGGAAGCCTCGATTGTGACGCCCATTCCGGAAAACGGCGTCGGTGAAATCGCCTACATCCAAGGCGGATCCCGCTATACCGCCCCGGCGCGGACTGAAAGCGGCTTTGCGATTCCCGCCGGCAAGCCCGTTCGCATTACCCGCATCGCCGGCACACAGTATTACGTTGATGTTATAAACTGAACCAACCAACAGCCACTTCCAATTACAACTTACAACTAAAGGAACACTATGTTTACCCCAATCCTCCTGGCCGAAATTCCCTTCACCGCCTATGTCATCGGTGGAGTCATCGCGGTCGTCATTGTCCTTTTCATGTTGCTCGGCCTCTGGGCCAGCCGCTACACCAAGGTCGGTCCCAACCAGGTGCTGGTCATTTCCGGCCGCAAACGACAGATCATCGATCCAGATGGCACCGCGCGTGATGTCGGGTTCCGCATCGTCAAAGGCGGTGGCCGGTTCGTTTGGCCGGTGTACGAAAAGGTGGATATCCTCTCGCTCGAACTGCTGACCATCGACGTGCAGACACCGGAGGTCTATACGAGCAAAGGTGTGCCCGTGAAGGTGGACGGTGTGGCGCAAATCAAGGTCAAAGGCGACGACGTTTCCATCGCCACGGCGTCGGAACAATTCCTGAGCAAAGGTGTTGACGACATCAAAAACATTGCCACGCAGACGCTCGAAGGCCATTTGCGCGCGATTCTCGGCACGATGACGGTCGAGGAAATTTACCAGAACCGCGACGCCTTTGCCCAGAAGGTCCAGGAAGTGGCCGCCGGCGACATGGCCAACATGGGCCTCGGCATTGTCAGCTTTACCATCCGCGATATCCGCGACACCCAAGGTTATCTCGATGCCCTCGGCAAACCGCGCATCGCCCAGGTCAAACGGGACGCCATCATCGCCCAGGCCGAAGCCGACCGCGATTCGCAGATCCGTTCCGCGCAGGCGAAGCAGGCCGGGCAGGAAGCGCAGTTTGCCGCCGACACAAAAATTGCCGAGGCGCAACGCGATTACCAATCGAACGTCGCGCAATATCAGGCCACGGTGAACCAGCAGAAGGCGCAGGCCGACCTGGCGTATGATTTGCAGAAATTCAAGACCGGCCAGCTCGTGAAGGCCGAGGAAGTTCAGGTGCAAATCATCGAGAAGCAAAAGCAAATCGAGTTGCAACAGCAGGAAATCCAGCGCAAACAGCGCGAACTCGAAGCGACTGTGCAAAAGCCCGCCGATGCCGAGCGTTATCGCGTCGAGACGCTGGCCAACGCGCGGAAATTCCAGCTCGAAACCGAGGCGGCCGGTGCGGCGTCCGCGACGAAAGCGACCGGTTTTGCCGGCGCCGATGTTGTGAAAGCCACGGGCCTGGCCGAAGCCGATGCGAACAAGGCGCGCGGTCTGGCCGAGGCGTCCGTCATCGAGGCGCAAGGCAAAGCGACCGCCGAAGCCATGCGTGTGAAAGCCGAATCGTTCAAGCAATACAACCAGGCGGCGGTCATCGAAATGATCGCGCGCGTGCTGCCGGAAATCGCGGGCAAGATCAGCGAGCCGCTGAGCAAGACCGAGAAGATCGTCATCATCAACAGCGGCAACGGTCCCGGCGGCGGCGCGAGCAAGCTGACCAGCGACGTGACCACCATCATCAGCCAGTTGCCGCCGGTACTGGAAAGTTTGACCGGCGTGAAGTTCGAGAAATTGCTGGAGCAGGTCCCCGCGCTGAAAAAGGCGATGGGGAAGGATGACGATAAAGGCAAATAGAAAGTTTGGGCTGCGCGGCAGCGCAGCCCTACCACGAATTGGTAGGGCGGAGTTGCCGCTCCGCCCATTTTAAAATTTATGAAAGTCTGCCGTTCGCAAAATGATCGGGTGATCGCCGGGGTTTGCGGCGGGATGGCGGAACATCTCGGCTGGTCGCCGTTCCGCCTGCGCGTGGTCTGGGTTTTGGCGACAATTTTTACGGCGTTTGCCGGGGTGATACTTTATTTCGCGCTCTGGTTCCTGATGCCGAAAGCGCCGCCGGTTCCGACGGCATTTGAACCCGCCGTTTTGCAGCCGTGGAAGCAGACCGGCTGAAATGGAAGTGGTCGTGACAACAACCTGACAGAATATGAAATTCGAGCAGGCGTCCACGCTGAAAAAGGCGATCGGCAAGAAGATTCATAGTCATGAATTCGAATTTGGCAAAACCGCATGACACCTGGTTTTGGACTCGTGATAATGCTCGCCTGCGCGGTTTTTTATTACCGGCTGGGAGAGGCGGAGTACGGTGGCGGTCTGTTGCTCGGAGCTGCGAGCCTGGCTTTATGGCTGGCGGGCGTTTACTTCCTGCACTTCGGCCTGCTGGGTTGCCTCCTGGTGCAAGCGTGCCCTTTCATTGGTTTGACCATTTGGAACATGACGCGAAAACCCTGAGAAACTGACAGGACGAATTAGAACCATGCACCTCTTTGAAGCCATCATTGACGCGAATCACCGGGCGGTGGCGGGTGACACGACGGCCGGTCTGCATCCGGCGGATTTCGAGGACGAGCTGCCGGTCATCGCGCTCACGTGCGTTGATCCGCGGTTGAATGCGATTTTCCCGAACGCGCTGGCGTTGCCGGCGGAGCAGTTCATCTGGCTGCGCAACGCGGGCAACATCATCACCGGGCCGTTGAGCAGCACCATGCGGTCGCTGGCGCTGGCGTGTGCGGTCAAGGGTGGCAAGGAAATCGCCATCATCGGCCACACGGACTGCCAGATTTGCACGACGACGGCGATGCAGTTGCTCGACAAATTGAAGGCCCTGGGCGTCGAGCGGCATTTGTTGCCGGAAAACCTCAACGAGTTTTTCGGCATGTCCGGCAGCGAACGGCAGAACGTCATCAAGGCGTGCGACATCGTCCGGCACAGCCCGCTCATCGGCCCGAAAATCCCGGTGCATGGTTTTTTGGTGGACATCGAAACCGGCAAGCTCGAATGGCTCGTGAACGGTTACGAAGCCTGGCAAACGTTGCCGAGTCCAAGCGACGCAATCAAAGGCGCTGGGCCGATAGCCGAGGCGCTCGGCTCGTTCGCCGCGTTCAACATCGGCGAAATGAAATTTCCTGAAGCGAAAATCGGCGAGGTGATGACGAAAGCCGAAGATTGGCTGTCGCAGAAAGCCGGGCAGTTGGGAGTCAAACTTTCCCAGCCATCGGCTCCGGCTGCGCCCGTACCTCAGGTTCCGCCTTTGGCCGCCGCGCCGGTCATCCCGCCGAAACTTCCGCTGCCGCCGCCGATTCGCCCCAAAATCATTCCGACACGAGGCCGGCGGTGAAGGTTCGGAGTCCCGTCCCGCAGGGCGGGACGGAACGCCAACCAAAATTATTCGTGATTGAAAGCGGCGGTCGGCAGGTTAGAATCAGTGCTTCAATGGTCCGGGGCGTAGCGTAGCTTGGTAGCGCGCTTGCTTGGGGTGCAAGAGGTCGTGAGTTCAAATCTCACCGCCCCGACCATTTTATTCCTCTGCCACTTGCGGCGTCAACGTGAGGTTCAGGCTGCCGAAGTCCACTTCAAACTGCCGGGCGGGCCGGATGACGACCTTCATGACAAGGCCGTCCGCAATTAATTATTCGCGGGCGTATGGCGTCCAGGTGCGCTGCCGGCGCGAGAGGCTAAAAGTCGGGCGCAAAGGAGCGGTAGCGGAACAGCACCCTAAAAGCAAAGAGCGGTGTGTGACTATCTCGATCCTTTCACTTTCAGGGAATTGGTTGAGCAGGTGCGGATTGACCGGAACTTTTTCGAGCGGCAAGGGTGGGGGGATGGGTAGGAGGCAAATTCGGCGTTTATTGCTCAATAATCGCAATTATTTCATTCAAAAGTGCAAAGCGTGCGTTATTATGTTGACAATTAGTGCATGACTTGCAATTGTTATTGCAACAAAGGCGAATGATATGAATAAAAATGAACAAATACGCAGTATATTGGTGAAGTTGCGGGAAAAGGCTGGATTGTCTCAGGCGCAAGTTGCGGAGCGTTTGAAATTTACCGCCAGCCGTGTTTCCCGTCTCGAATCAGGTGACACGGAATTATCCTTGGAGGATGCGGAACTGATTGCCTCACGGATTGACTCTCCGGAATCCAAGGCGTTCGCCACCTACATCCGAACTGAATGGAAAATCCTTGAACGCCCCGGTTTCAACCATGTGAGTCTGGCCGCATTGTGGCGAGCTGAAGAAGCATTGCAGCGCGTCGCGGAAATGGAAAAAGACCCCGACTTAAAAAATGCCTTCCTCCAACAAATCCGTTCCTGCCGACAGGCGCTTGAACGGGCGGCAAACGCCTTGCGGTCCACCGAGCATCCCATTGTCCTAGTGGGCGCTCCCGGCGTTGGAAAAACGACGGTTATCTGCACACTGGCACAGTTGCGGAAAGGCGAGTGGAATTCCGACCTGGATAAACAGATGGCGCTGCAAACTGGTGGCGGACGGCAAACCTTGTGCGAAGTCCATGTCAGAAATGGTGCCGAGTTCAATATCTCGGTGGAAACCTGCACCCCGGAAGAATTACAACAGTATGTAATCGAGTTTTGCGATGACCTGCTGTCGGAGTTGAATCCTGAAAGCAGCGGTTCACGAGAAGGACCGGGATTAAGCGCGGAAGCCGACCGTGCCATCCGAAACATGACGGGCCTCACTGTCAAACGGAGCAAGGGAGCAGATGGAAAGATTTTGCGCGACGACCGCGCTTTGGATCTGGCGAAATTATTCCCGAAGAAGGACGACCTGATTGTGCAGGTGCTTTTGAAATTGGATTTGCCTCGTCGCAACCGAACGTCCGTTTCCTACCCGCGCGATACTACGCTGGCCGGACTGGAATGGGTTTCAAAGACGTTTGCGGAAATCAATTACGGCCGGCACGCGGAATTTTCGCTGCCGCGCCGGATTGAAATCACTGTGCCGAAGCGAGTTTTGAACGCGGATGACTTTGACCTGCGCCTGATAGACACGCGCGGCGTAGATGAACCCACCGCACCCCGGCGAGATTTGCAGGCATACCTTGACGACCCTCGGGCGGCGATTGTGTTGTGTTCGGGGTTCAATGATGCGCCGGAAGCGGCGGTTCAAGCCGTCATCGAACGCGCTGTCGAAGGGGGATTGCAGCAAGAAATTATCAACCGGGGATTGCTGCTGGTGCTGCCAGGCGGTGACGAGGATTGCACGTTGCGTGATCCCGTTACCGGTGAACGGGTGGCGAACGCAAAGGAAGGTCGGGAAATCCGGCGTGAGCAAATCGCCCCAACCCTGCACCCTTTTGGTGTCCGGCACCTGCCGGTGCTTTTCGCCGATGTCCGCTCGCCCGAAGATTGCGAGGAACTGCGGCTGGCGCTGGTCGGAAAAATTCAAGACATCCGCCGCCGGCAAGAACTTGAAATTGAAAATCTGACCGGGACGATTGACCGGCTGATTTTGAACCGGAAAGATGCCGAGATGCGCGCCGTGTTCAATGCTGCGGCGAAAGACCTGCGAAACTGGTTTGCCTCTCACACCGAACTGCCGAAGGCTGACCTGGAAGTGCAAAGCGCATTGATCGAAGAAATGGACGGCCTGCGTTACGCATCGAGCCTGCGTGCCTCTGTCAACCGGCGCGGGAACTGGCACAACTTCGACTATTGGCATGGCCTGGGATTTGGAACTCGGCGTGAGGTTGTGGCGCGAGCGGTGAACCAGGTTGAAGAATTGAAAGTGCTGATTGCGGCGGTGCTGCGCGATGGAGACTTGTCCACGGCACATGATTTCGTGAAGCACTTCGCCAACGAGCTCGAAAAGTCGGTGGCCGATTATTACCAATGGACGCAAACGTTGGGCGAGGGTGCGTTTCAGAATCAGTTGGGTGACGAGTTTGACTATTGGAGAAAATGCCAGGAGCGCTGGGGTGGTGGGCCGGGCTATAAAACGGCGATCAGCGGTTGGACGTCCACATGGTTTGGCTCTGAGGGCAGCAAAAAGCGGAGCGAGTTCGTCGAGACAGCACTACAGCTCCAATGGAAGGAGCTTTTCAAGAAGCTGGATGCACAGCTTTCATCGGCTGACGGCCAAGAAAAGAACGCGCCCACAGCAGTAGGGGGACAAGTGGTTACTCCGTGAATCGAAAAGACGCAATAAAATAAAACTTGTGCTTTTTGTTTTATAGTGTTAATTACATTCACGGTAAGAATAACATTACTGTCATAGGCGACGAAGATGAAGAAACTTGGTCAAATTTGTGAAATTCGGACGGGCTACCCGTTTCGCGGGCGCATTGAGCGCGTCGAGGCCGGGAATTGCCGCCTTGTGCAGATGGGTGATGTCCGGGCGAGCGCGGGCGATGTGGCCGACGTGCAGACGCGTGTAGCCCTGCCGGAGGGACCCGGCAAGCATGTCCTGCATTACGGGGATGTGCTGTTCATCGGGCGCGGGGTGCGGAACGAGGCGGCGACGTTCGTCGGCGACGTCAGCAACGTGGTTGCCGCGCCGCACCTGTTCGTGCTGCGCCCGAAAAGTGATTTGGCTTTCCCCGATTATCTGGCCTGGTTTCTCAACCTGCCGGAGACACAGGAAAAAATTCATACCCTGCGGAGCGGGTCGGCGGTGCCGTTTGTGCCGATGTCGGCATTTGCCGCGTTGGAAGTGCCGCTTCCGAGCATTGAAATGCAGAACCACATTGCGGGCATCCAGAAATTAAGCCTGCAAGAGCAAACTCTTTTGGGGCAAATCCGGGAACGCCGCCGCGTTCTCATTGATGGCTTGATGCTGGAGGCCGTGCGGCGGGGACAAACCAACCAACAAATACTTTGAAAAATATGAAACCGATTAACCAAGACGAAATCAATAATGTGGCGTGGCAGGCGTGTGACACCTTCCGTGGCTCGATAGACCCGGCGCAATACAAAGATTACATCCTCGTGATATTGTTCGTGAAATATCTGTCTGACGTGTGGCGGGACAAGTGCGAGGAATACGAGAAGGAATACAAGGGCGACAAGGAGCGCGTGAAGCGGCGGCTGGCGCGGGAACGCTTCATACTGCCGGACGGCTGCGATTTTTACACGCTGCACGCCAAGCGCGCCGCCGACAACATCGGCGAGCTGATCAACACGTCGCTGGAGCAGATTGAAGATGCGAACAAGGCCAAGCTGGAAGGCGTGTTCCGCAACATTGATTTCAATTCCGAAGCCAACCTGGGCCAGACGAAGGAGCGTAACAAGCGGCTCAAGGCGCTGCTGGAAAAATTCGCGGTGCCGGAACTCGACCTGCGGCCATCGCGGGTGGGCAAACAGGACATCATTGGCAACACCTACCAGTATTTGATCGGGCATTTTGCCAGCGACGCCGGCAAAAAGGGCGGCGAGTTTTACACGCCGGGCGAAGTTTCGGAACTGCTGGCGAAACTGCTCGCGCCGAAAAAGGGCAACCGTATTTGTGACCCGACGTGTGGTTCCGGCTCGCTGCTGATTCAGGTGGGCGATGAAGTGGGCGACAATGATTTCTCACTCTACGGGCAGGAAATGAACGGCAGCACCTGGGCGCTGTGCCGGATGAATATGCTCGTTCACAAAAAGGATGCGGCGCGGATTGAATGGGGCGATACGATTGGCAGCCCAAAACTCATTGAGAAGGATGCGCTGATGAAATTTGACGTGGTGGTGGCGAACATGCCGTTCTCGCTGGCCGATTGGGGCGCGGACACGGCGGAAGCGGACAAGTTCCACCGGTTTCATCGCGGCTTGCCGCCCAAGAGCAAGGGCGATTACGCATTCATCAGCCACATGATTGAAACGGCGGTAGAAGGCAGCGGCAAGGTGGGCGCGATTGCACCGCATGGCGTGCTGTTCCGTGGCGGCGGTGAAGGCCGCATTCGCCGGGCGCTGATTGAGGAAAATGCGCTGGAATGCGTGATTGGATTGCCGGAAAAACTTTTCTTCGGCACCGGCATACCGGCGACGATCATGATTTTCAACAAGGGCAAGAAAACCAAGGACGTGCTGTTCATTGACGCCAGCCGGGAGTTTGTGGAAGGCACGAACCAGAACAAACTCGGCTTGGAACACATCGCTAGAATTGTGGCGACCTACAAGGCGTTCAAGACGGTGGACAAATATGCCTACCGCGCCACGCCGGAAGAAATTGCGGAGAACGATTTCAACCTGAACATTCCGCGCTATGTGGACACGTTTGAGCCGGAAAAGCCGGTGAATCTCAAGGTGGTGCAAAAGGAAATTGACGGCTTGGAAAACCAACTGTCCGGCGTGCGAAAGCAGATGTCTGGTTATTTGAAGGAGCTGGGGATATGAGTGTGAATGGATGGACACACTCTAAACTTGGGGACTTAGGAAGTGGTGGCAGGCCCGCCATTAAGGCCGGACCATTCGGATCATCGCTTAAAAAGGATTCCTTTACGGAGCGTGGATTCAAGATTTATGGACAGGAGCAGGTAATTTCCGGCGATGCTTCCTTCGGTGATTACTATATTGATGCGGAGACGTTTGAATCATTGCGTTCGTGTGAGGTGGTTGCCGGCGACATCTTGCTTAGCTTGGTTGGCACAATTGGGAGAGTTTTAATAATCCCGAACGGCGCAGAACCGGGAATAATTAATCCCCGGCTTGTGAGGCTATCCCTGGACCCTTCAAGAGCCGTTCCAGAGTTCATTAAATGTTTTCTGGAGAGCACGCACACGGTGCGAATCTTAAGCAGGTGGTCTCAAGGTGGAACCATGGATGTGTTAAATGCGGGTCACGGCGCGTGGGGACTGGTCACGCCGGAGTTTGACGGCATGTTTGTTTCTGACTCCTACATTTCGCTGGTTCCAAAAAATGGCAGCCCGCTGAAAATTGAATTTCTGAATTACCTGTCGCAAATGCGGTTTCTTCGGCACATGGCCTACATCTGCTCGCACGGTGTCCACATCGAGAAGATGACGTTTAACCTAGAAGATTTCCTGCATGAAAAGATCACGATCCCGCCAACGCTGGATGAACAGGCGAAAATCGTCGGCGTGCTGGCTGCCTGCGACAAGGAAATCAAGCTGCTGGAAAAACAATTGGGAGCGTTGAAGGAACAAAAGCGCGGGCTGATGCAAAAACTTTTGACCGGTGAAATCCGGGTGAAAACGAATTAAAAATATGAGTAATCCAGCTAAAGCCATATCGAGTAAAGACGGAAAGCGTTTTCTTCAAGACGCATTCCATGAGCAGCAAAAGGTTCTTCAAGCCCACTTGGAGTATGCAAAGAAAACCATAACGCACGATGGCAAATGCGGCGATGTCACAGAAAAACATTTTCTGAAAACGCTGGCAGCGTATTTGCCGAATCGGTATGCGGTGGATTCAGCCGTTGTCATTGATTGCAAGGGCCAGACGAGCGACCAGATGGATGTCGTCATTTATGACCCGCAATATACGCCGTGCCTTTTGGACCAACACGATCACAAATACATTCCGGCGGAAGCTGTTTACGCTGTGCTCGAAGTGAAACCTGAAATCAATGCGAAGTATCTGGTTTATGCAGGCAAGAAGGCCGAATCAGTTCGGCGTTTGCATCGGACATCCATTCCAATACCGCACGCTGGCAGCGTCCCTTATCCGGCCAAAGTTCTATTTCCAATAACTGCCGGCTTAATTGCTGCCGATGTTTCATGGAAGGATGGTTTTGGCAATTCATTCAAGAAGCAATTATCCGCTCTGAAGGGAGAACGCCGGCTGGACTGTGTAGTGGCGGTAAGCACCGCTTCGTTTGACGTGTTTGAGGCAGCGCCACGGGTCGTGGGCGGGAGAAATGCACTGGTGTTCTTTTTGTTCCGGCTCCTGCAAAAACTTCAGTCATTGGGGACCGTCCCTGCCATTGATTGGAATGCTTACGCTTCCCAGCTTGCCAACGTGAATCTCAACCCAAAATAAAAATATGTTCAACTACAACGAACAAATCCAAGCCTACGAATCCGATTGCGTCAATTTGCCGCAAGCCATCAAGGACAAGCTGCGCGACCATCGTGAAGCCAATCGAAACCGGTTAAAACAAAATCGGCCTGCAGAAATCCGGCTTGGAGAAGACCATTTTATTCCCCAAGGTTCGATGGCCATCAACACCACCGTTCAAGAAGCGGAAAACGCCTATGATATTGATGATGGCGTCTGGTTTCATGCGGAGGACCTGAAAAAAAGCAACGGCGCGGATTTGTCCTCCAAAGAAACACAAGAGATGGTGCGCGATGCGCTGGAGGATTCCAAATTTAACAAACAGCCGGAGATCCATCACAATTGCGTCCGGGTGTTTTATGCGGAGGGGCATCATGTGGACGTGCCGGCCTTCCGCAAATTTGACGCCGATACCGCCAATGAGCGGCAGGAATTGGCGGGCGCAGACGGATTTGCAGCCTCGGACCCAACGGAAATCAATATTTGGTTTGGAAATCGTGTTGAAACACTAAACGAGCAGCGGGATGGTGCTGGTTCACAGATGCGGGTGATGGTCCGGCTATTGAAGCGGTTCGCGCGGAGTCGTGGTGATGAATGGGATATGCCGAACGGCTTGAAGCTCACAATGCTCGTTGATGAATGTTTCCAAACCGGCTACGTGCGTGACGATGAAGCATTCTATTGGCTGCTTTCAAAATTACAGACTCGATTGTTTGCGAGCCTGGAAGTCGAAAACCGCGCCCAGACCAAATCGCCGAAAGATAAGCTCACGAAAACAACCAATGATTTGAACATGGTCGAACTTCGCAAGCGCGTCGGCGAGGCCGTAACCCAGCTTTATGTTTTACACCAATCCGATTGCACGAAGGCAAAGGCCCGCGCCGCATGGGATTGGGTCTTCCAAAGTGATGGCTTTTTTGAGGCTTATGACAAGGACGCAACACGGGCCGTGGAACTTTTTGCCAATTCGGCCTTGGTTCGGGCTGGCGTTGCCGGAACCAATCAAGCCGGGCGCATCGTGTCCATAGGGACAGGTGTCGCCGCCGCCAACATACCTCACCGATTTTATGGGGAGCAAGATACCAACTGACCATGCCGAGCGGAGCCGCAGGCTCATTACGGAAACCCTTTTGATTCAACGGCGATATTCGTTTATGCACACTCGAATCATCGGTGACCGGGTAACATGCCGTGGAACCATGCAAACAACCGAAACGAGCACTGCTTACCGAATTGAGGTCGTTTACAAGCCCTGGACTACGCCTAAAGTTCATATTTTAGATCCGGCCATACAGCCGGAACGCAAACTGCATTTCTTTGACAATGGCACGTTATGTCTTTTTGACTGGCGGGAGCAACCCTGGCAAAAGCATTGGAATTTGGCGGATACAATTATTCCTTGGACGGCTGAATGGTTGCTCTATCACGAACTATACCTGCTGACCGGAAGATGGCTGGGGCGTTCCGCATTACATAGCGGAGTAAAACGCACAGAGCCAAAACCAGACGATCAACAATCCGAACAAATGAGGTCCCAATGAGCAATCTTCCTTCCTTTCAGGAAGACCACATTTCGCAGGTGCCCGCGTTGCAACTGCTGCAAAACCTTGGCTACACCTACCTGCGCCCGCAGGAAGTTTTTCTGGAGCGCAAGGGCAAGCTGGGAAACGTGCTCTTGGAAGGCATCCTGGCGGCGCAACTGCGGCGGTTGAACCGCATCAATTATCGCGGCAAGCAATACGAATTCACGGAAGCGAACATCCAAGCGGCGATCCAATCGCTCAAGGATGTGCCGTTCGACGGGCTGGTGCGGACGAGCGAGCAAATTTACGACTTGCTGGTGCTGGGCAAGGCGATGGAGCAGACCGTCGAGGGCGACACAAAAAGTTTCACGCTGAACTTCATTGACTGGCGCAACCCGGCGAACAACGTGTTTCACGTCGTCGAGGAATTTGAAGTGGAACGCACCGCCAGCAAAGACAAGTGCCGGCCCGACGTGGTGCTGTTCGTGAACGGCATTCCGCTATGCATCATCGAATGCAAGCAGTCGGGCAAGGACATGGTGGAGCAGGCGATTTCGCAGAACATCCGCAATCAGGGCGAGGATTACATTCCGAAACTGTTCGTGTTCTCGCAAGTGCTGCTGGCGGTGGCGGCGAACGACGCGGCCTATGCGACGACGGGAACACCGGCGGCGTTTTGGGCGCGGTGGCGCGAATTGGAGGATGGCAAGGCGAAGGACATCACCAAGGATGTTTCGGCACTGATAAACCGGCCATTGAGCCGGGCGCAAAAGGACAAGTTGTTCGCCGACCGGTTCGGCTATGTGAAGACGTATTTTGACGACCTGGAAGCCGAAGGCCGCGAGGTCACGGAACAGGACAAGACGCTTTACAGCCTGTGCCGCCCGGAGCGGCTGATTGAACTGGCGTGGCGCTTCATCGTGTATGACGCGGGCGACAAGAAGATTGCCCGTTACCAGCAATACTTCACGGTCAACAGCATCCTCGCCCGCGTGCGCAAGCTGGGCGTGGATGGCCGGCGGCTGGGCGGCGTGGTGTGGCACACGCAAGGTTCGGGCAAATCGCTGACGATGGTGATGCTGGCGCAATCGCTGGCGCGGGAGACGGAAATTCCGAATCCGGTCATCGTGCTGGTGACTGACCGCATAGATTTGGATCTGCAAATCAAAAAGACGTTCCATCACTGCGGGCTGGAACCGGTGCAAGCGCAAACGGGCAAACACCTGACGAAGCTGATCACCGAAGGCAAGGCGACGGTCATCACGACGGTCATTGATAAATTTGCGTCGGCGGTGGACGCGGGCGATTTCAAGAATGAATCGCCGAATTTGTTTGTGCTGGTGGATGAAAGCCACCGGAGCGTGTATGGCGAGACGGGTGCGAAGATGGAAAAAGTTCTGCCGAAGGCGTGCTTCATCGGCTTCACCGGCACGCCGCTGATGAAAAAGGAACACAAGACGGCGAACAAGTTCGGCGGCTACATCGAGCCGAGCTACACGATTGACCAGGCCGTGCGCGACAAGGCCGTGGTGCCGCTGCTTTACGAAGGCCGGCTGGTGCTGCAACAAGTGGACCAAAAGGCGATAGATAAATGGTTTGAAGTGGTCACGCAACCATTGAGCGACGCGCAACGGGCGGACTTGAAAAAGAAATTCGCCTCGGCAGATCAACTGAACAAGGCCGACCGCAAGGTGTATGAAGCGGCGTTCGACATCAGCGAGCATTTCACGCAGAACTGGCAAGGCACCGGGTTCAAGGCGCAATTGGCCGCGCCGAACAAGCTGACGGCGCTGAAATACAAAAAATACCTGGATGAGTTCGGCAAGGTGACGAGCGAAGTCATCATTTCGGCGCCGGACACGCGCGAAGAACAGGAGGACGTGCTGGAAGTGGACACGGAAGAAGTGCGGGCATTCTGGAAAAAGATGATGGCGAAATACGGCACGGAGAAACAATACCTGGAACAAATCATCAACGGTTTCCTGCACGGCCCGGAGCCGGAAATCCTGATTGTCGTCAGCAAGCTGCTGACGGGCTTTGACGCGCCAACGAACACGGTGTTGTATCTGTGCCGGAAGTTTGTGGAACACAATCTTTTGCAGGCCATCGCGCGAGTGAACCGGATTTCCGGCGGCAAGGATTTTGGTTTCATCATGGATTACTACGGCGTGCTGCAACAACTCGGCGAGGCGATGGATTTATACGGCGCGCTGCCGGGATTTGAAAAAGATGACATCACCGGGACGGTGACGGATGTGGCCGATGAAATCAAAAGCCTGCCGCAAAAGCACTCCGAATTGTGGGACGTGTTCAAGACGATCAAGAATTCCAAGGACAAAGAGAAATACGAACGGCTGTTGGGCAACGAAGAATTGCGTGGGCAATTTTACGACAAGCTGAACGCGTATTGCCGCACGCTGGGTATTGCGCTGGCGACGATGCAATTCCTGCGCGACACGCCGGAGAAAAAGATTTTAACCTACAAAAACGACCTGACGTTTTTCCTGAAACTGCGCGTGGCGGTAAAGCAGCGTTACGCGGAAGAAGTGGATTACAAGGATTACGAAAAGAAGGTGCAAAAGTTGATTGATACGCACGTCCATTCCGAAGGCATCGAGCAGGTTACGCCGCCGGTGAACATTTTCGAGCGCGATGCGTTCAAGAAGGAAGTAGAAAAGCTGGAAAGCGCGGCGTCGAAGGCGGACACGATTGCCCACCGGACACAACGGACGATCACGGAAAAGATGGACGAAGACCCGGTGTTTTACCGGCGGTTCGGTCGCATCCTGCAAGACACGATTGATGACTACCGCGCCGCCCGCATCAGCGAAAAGGAATATCTGAACAAGGTCACGGAAGTCATGCAATCCGTGCTATCCCGCACCGGCGACAAGCTGCCGGAAATATTGCGCGACCGCGACGTGGCAAAGGCGTTTTACGGCGTGGTGAACGAGACCCTGGAGGGTCTGCAATTGAAAGAAGACGCAGTGCCCTATGGCGGGCCGAACTTTGCGGCGGAACTGGCGGTCAAGATTGATGAAGCGGTCCAGCAACGGCTGAGGGTGGACTGGCGGGCAAACCCAGATGTCCAGAATGAGATGCGAAATGCGATTGACGATTTGCTCTATGAAGCGCGGTCGGCGAAAGGCGTGCCGCTGACAATGCAGGACATGGACGCGATTATCGAAAGGGCACTGGACATCGCCAAGAGTCGTTATCCCCGTTAGGTATGAGCCACACTTGCCACCATGACACAGAATCACGAAATCAAATTTGGCGGGTGGCGGATTGGGTTTGGTCTGCGACGGTCAAACCGGCGGACGCTGGCGATCACGGTGCGGCCGGACTTGAGCGTGTTGGTGACCGCGCCGAGAAAAACGGCGGTGGAAATCGTGCTGGCAAAAGTGCGGAAGCGGGCGGTTTGGATAAGACGGCAGCAGAGGTTTTTTAGCGAGTTTCTGCCCCAGACACCGCCGCGCCGGTATTTGAGCGGCGAGACGCACCGTTACCTGGGGCGGCAATACCGGCTGAAGGTTGTCGAAGTGGATGCGACGGAAGTAAAAATGCGGGGCCGGTTTATCTGGGTGCATACGCCGCGCAAGGCAGACACGGCGCGTGTGCGAAGGCTGGTGCAAAGCTGGTATCTGACGCACGCGAAAGAGCGGCTGGCGCGAAGTTTTGCGGAAAGCACGGCGCGGCTGGGTGCGCGGCTGGCGAATCCGCCCCGGATGCAGTTGCGGCGGATGCCCAAGCGCTGGGGCAGTTGGACGCGGCGCGGCGGCGTGTGGCTGAACCCAGAATTGGTGACGGCCCCGGCGTCGTGCATTGACTATGTGGTGACGCACGAGTTGTGTCACGCGGTGCATGGGCATCACGGGAAAAAGTTTTACGACCTGCTGCGGCGCATGATGCCGGATTGGGAAATGCGCAAGGCGCGGCTGGAGCGGGTAGCAAACGGATAAATTCAAGCGGTGGGACATTGACTGTCCATGTGAATAAAAAAGAACAATTTTTGTAATTCACAATCGGTGGCAGATTTGGGATTTTTAATGCTGAAAATAGAACGATGACGAATTAAACCACGGGAAAAGCATGAAATTCAAACGATTCACGAAACCGCAGTTTTTGAAAGAGATTGGGGGGGCNNACGCCGCGCTATCGCGCAAATCTTAACCATATCAACAGTGGCCCAAAGTTTATGCTTTTGATACCGTGGAATGATTCGTGAAAGCTTTATTATGAAACGGATTTAACGCAAAACCACTGGCAAGCGTAATGAAATGTGTATTTAAACTGGTAGCGATTCTATTCGCGCTGTTGAACATTGTGGGCTGCGCGTCACCGTCGGGTATGGTAAAGAATGACAGCCCGGTATTGATCAGCAAGCTGGTCTCAGTGGACTTTATCTTCGTGGAATCCACCAGTTCTTTGGGTGATTTGGAACCTGAAAAACATCTGCTGGGTGACTTGATCGTTTCTGGTTTGAGGGAGAAACAATGGTTCACCAACGTGAGCGGGAATAAAGCGGACGGCAATTCAGGCGGCGGAATAGAGGTGACTGCTGACATAAAAGAGATCAACAAGGTTTCCGACAATGCGCGATCATGGACTGGGGCTTTGGCTGGCCAGGCGCGTATTTTGGTTCATGTGACTGTTTCNNTTTGAAGCCGAAGGCAAGGCCGGGAAATCAGCCTTTGCCGGCACTACGGATGAAGCAATCCAACTGGCAGCCGGGCAAATAGTGGCTAAAGTGTTCAAACTCTACGCTCAATACAGCCTATGATTCGGGTTTAAAAATATTCAGGACGCCGCGCTATCGCGCAAATCCA
>PMOA01000057.1:7939-31791 GCA_003161635.1 Limisphaerales bacterium | reverse complement strand
GGTGGCGTTCGCTGCGGCCGAGCGCTGCGGTCACATCAGCCAGAAACCGGTCCAGCCTTCCATCCAATGCGGCAACTTCTTTGCGAGTCATGCCCCAACACTAATAAACTCGGAAACGGAAGTCAATATACTTAACCTAGTATTACTATGAGCCTTTTCCTTGGCTTGAACCACTGCCGCCAGCAAAAGCGCCGCCAGAATCCCGATGATGGTGATGACCATCAGCAGTTCAACCAAGGTGAACGCTGGAGGTTGGTTTCTGCGGCGCGGGATCACTCATCAACAATAGCTGGTTTTGCCTTTTCTTTCAACGGCCAACAATTAGGCTGTGGGCATGGCACATTTGCAAAAGGCGATTGACGAGGCGGTCGCGACCTTTCGCGGATTGACGGTCTTGGAAAAGCCGCTGAATCGCGCGGCGAAAATGGTCCTGGCCTGCCTGACTTCCGGCCACAAGCTGCTCATCTGCGGCAACGGCGGCAGCGCGTCGGACGCCACGCATCTGGCCACGGAATTTCTCTGCCGCTACGTCGCCGACCGCCGGCCGTATGCGGCCATTTCCCTCACGGCCAACGGCGAATTCATGACCGCCGTTTGCAACGACTACGGCGCCGATGAAATTTTCGCGCGACAGGTCTGGGGCTTGGGTGAAAAGGGCGACCTGCTCATCGCGTTCACCACCAGCGGCAAATCAAAAAACGTTTTGCGCGCGCTGGAAGAAGCCAAACGCAAGGGAATCGAAAGCATTTGTTTCCTCGGACGCGACGGCGGTTACACGAAAGACGCGGCAACCCTGGATTTCACCGTATCGGGTGACAACACCGCGCGAATTCAGGAGGGGCATAAACTCCTGTTCCATGTTCTGTGTGAAATGGTCGAGGAAAAACTGCCGAAGGTTTAAATTTATTCTCCGCCAGAAAGGCTATAAGTGCCTCCCCAACCTCCGTTACTGACCGAGCTGTAAACGATTAGCGCAACGATGAGGAGCCAAAACAAAGTTCCCACAGTTGCAATTACAACGCCCCAAATCCGATAAGGCCGAGCGGCGTTCCAAAAAAGTTTTTCCGTGGCGCGAACCCGGCCTGAAATCCAGAGCGTCGCAATTGCGAACGGCAGGCCGATCACCGGCAGCAGCCCCAGCAGCCCATAAACAGAGCAGCGTAACGAGCTTTTGAGCATCCGGATTTTAGCTTCGGCGTCGGTGTTCATTTCTGGTCCGTTTTGGCCGGAGATTCCACAACCAAGGTGGCGTTCGTCTGGGAGGCATTCAGCCGTTCGACCTGCCGCTGGTCCAACAATTTCAATTCACGATGCAAATGGAGCAGGGTGCTGCTGTTGGCGGTAATCAGCATCAACATGATCGCCAGCAAGGCGATAAAAACCAGCACGGCTGAACCGCTTTGACGGTGACGCCGGGAAAGATTGAATCGGGAAATTTTCATGGCGTCGGTTTGGCTGCCGCTTCGAACGTAAACAATAAAGGCAGGTGCGTTTCCTTGCGGCGCGGTGTCAATTCCACCTCCCAGCGCCAGGCGGCCACCGGTCCGCGTTTTTCCGTCACCATTTGCGATACCTTGACCTTGGGCAGCAGCAATTCCGAAAAATCCGACGAAGCGAGTTGGCGACGGACTTCGCCGGCGTTGAAGTTATAAATGATTTCGTTGGTCCCGTGGAGAATTCGCAGTCGTTCGCCCTCCGGCGTGGTCTCGACGGCGATTTTTCCCGTGGCACTGCGAATATCCGCCCGCCAGCGTTCACCGGCATGCAAGGCGGCGTTGATGTCATCCGTCGCGTAATGCAGCGCCTTCGAGTAATCCCAGCAGACGTAAAATGCCCCGAGACCGAGACCGAGAATCACCAAGAGCACCGACAGGTAAACCAGGCACTCGATCAAGAGATATCCGGCCTGGGTCCGGGCCCGGGAAATGGATGGAGGCAATTTCATTTGATGGTGACCTCACGAACGATTGTGCCGATGCCCTGCCGGTTGTCGGACGTCCATTCGAGACGGAGATGGTTGCCGGTTTTGGTCAATTGAAAATGTCCGGGTGGCAAATTGGTGGCGGCGTGGGCATGGACGGTGTAAGGCTGCGAGCCCTCTGAAAAATCCCGCCACTCGCCGGCCGCCAGAACTTCCATCTCGCCATCCACGATTTCCATGGCCGTGCCGCGAAAGTATTCGGCGCGCAACAGCCGTGTTTCCCGGACGTAGGAAAACGCCAGTGGCAGAATGGCCACCGCGAGAATCACCATGCCGACAAACAAATCCACCATCATAAAGCCGTGGTTGCGTTTGGACAGTGATGAAAAATATTCTGCCGTTCTCAAGTTCATAACCCCGCCTCCATCATCTCCACCATTGAAATCAGGGTGCCAAACACCGTCATCGCCACCAGCGCGACCAGCACACCATTCAAAATCACCAGGCCGCTGGTGACGACATGGGCGGTGGCCTCCTCCTGTTGGAACGCCTTGGCGTCGAGTGCCTCGTGCCAGCCGCGCAGCGCATTCAAAAATCCGCCGCGCGCGTGAATCGCATTGGTCAACCGCCAGTGAAATTCACCGTGGTCATCGAAGGCGCGGACGGCCTCATCCAGCTTGGTTCCCCGTTCCAGCGCGGCAATCACGAGCCGGGTGCGGCGACGGCAGATTTCGTTGGCGGTGCAATCGCCCGCGAGCCGGACCGCCTCGGCTTCCGTCACACCACCGTCGAGCAGCACGGCGAGCATGGCGGAAAACGTCCGCTGCAGCCGCTTCTGCTTCCACGGAATCCGCCACGCCATCCAGTCCACCAACGGCAACCCTTGGAATTGGAACCAGCGGATGAATTGCGGCCCGCCGATGTAAATCAGCGTGGCCAGGACGAGCAACAGGAAAAGAACAGCTTCAAACCCGACGAGCCAGCCGGTATGTGAAATGGCCAGCCGCGCGTACGCCGGCGGCAGCATGCCCATTCCAGCGATGACTTCGCGAAATTTTGGAAAAACAAAAATCGTCAGAAATACCATCACATAAATCGCCACCGGCGAAAAAGCCAGCAGCACCGCGACCATGTAATGCGTGGCACTCCGGACGGCCGCCGGCGGATCGCGCAGGACTTCACGGCACGCCGGCAGCACGCGCTTCAAGTCGCCGAGTTTTTCCCCGGCGCGCAGCATGGCGGAAATTTGCGGCGGCAGAAAGCGCGGCACTTTTTCCAGCGCCACACCCAGACGCAGACCGCCTTCGATGTATGCCGCCAGCAGGTAGAAACGCACGCCCAGCGCGTGGTCGCGGCTTTCGGCGGCGGAAACGATGGCGTGCTCCACGGATTGGCCGCGGTCAAGCGCGGTTTCGATCAAGTCGAGAAAGAACCGGGCACGCTCGCGCCGGCGCAGCGGCAATGAAAAGATTTTGTGAATCAGCACGGCCACGCAGCCAATGGGCAGCAGGAAGAATAGCGCATAGCAAACAAGGCTGAACGGCAGCGACCACCAGCCAAAATGATTTGGCCCGCCTGCGTCACCGGAGATGAATGCCAGCATTGTCATCCGATCCAACTGAAAAAGGCCAGAAACAGACTCGCCACCAGATACGCTTCGGACAAAACGACCGCCCCCAGAAACAGGACGGAGATGGGCAGCGCCGAGTACAGCGCCACTTCCGTCCGGTAGATGGCGCGGGACTGATAAATTTCCGCCGCGCGTTGAAAGCCCGCCGCCAGATCCTCGCCCGCATTGGCCACGACCCAGACGAACATCGGCGGAAACAGCCGGTTTACCGCGGCGACCTCGGAAAACTTCGTCACGCCGGAGGTGATGTTTTTCAGCCAGCGGTTCAAATCCGCTGCCGCATCCCGGTTGTTCTCAAGTTTTTCAACCAAGCCGATGGCCTCCGGCAAACTGACCCCGTTTTTCAGAAGCAAATTAAGCGACGCCGCGACCCGCGACACGCTGGCTTCCTTGAACGCGGGCAATCGCCAGCGATATTTTTCCCGCAGCGCCGGAACAAAAATGACGGCCAGCCCCAGCAAAAACAAAAGGCCGAAAGTAACGGGAAAAATCCAGACGTGCTGTAAAATTACGATGGCCGACGATGTCATCCCCGGCATCTGCCAGCCGTTAAAATCAACCAGTATGGCCGGTCCAATGATGTGGAACCAAAGCAGCGCGAACCCGGCGGAAATTAAAAAGGCAACGAACAGGACGATGAGCGGATAAACCATGAGCCCTTTCAGCCGCACCCACAAGCTGTTTTGGCGTTGGAAATAATCCGCCAGCATGGTCAGCGCTCCGGGCAGGTCGCCGCTTTTGACGCCGACCATGATCATCCGCCGGTAAAGTTCGGGCAGCCGGCGGGACTTCAACGCGTCGGCGAGCGGCGTGCCCCGGGCGAGGTCGGCCTCCAGCGCTTGCAATTCAGTGCGAAGCGTGCCGGCGCGCATTTCCTGGCAGAGCCGCCGCAGCGCACCCTCCAGCGGAATGCCGTCGCGCAGCATCGCGGCCAGTTGTTGGTTTAAGAAGGCAAATTCGTCCAGTTTCATAGGCCGAATACTCTTTGGTATTCTGCTTGATTGGACAAACCTTGCTGCAAAAGCTCACGCGCCGATTCTTTCAGGGACCGGGCCGGAACCAATGCCGTCAACTCCCGTTGCCGGATTTTCGCGCGCATCGCCTCGTCCACCCGCAACCATTCCACCAGCGGCACGCGGCCTTGATAGCCGGTGCGCAAACAGGCATCGCACCCGGCGCCGTCGCACGCGGAACATAATTTGCGGATAAGCCGCTGGTTTAAAACCAGTTCGACGACGCTCGCCACGGCGGAATGGTCGGCGCACATCACGAGCAGCCGCTCGAAAACGCCCCGGCACGACCCGGCGTGCAACGTGGAAATCACCAAGTGCCCCGTCAGGCCGGCGCGCACGGCCAGTTGCGCGGTGGCTTCATCGCGAATCTCGCCGATGATGAGCACCTGCGGGTCCTGCCGCAACAGGTGCCGCGCGGCGCGGGCGAAATCGAGGCCGATGGCTTCGTTCACCTCGGTTTGCATCGTGCCGGGAACAATCTGTTCCACCGGGTCTTCGACGGTGATGATCTGGCGTCCGCCGGGTTCGACGAGATGGCGGAGGCAGGCGTAAATTGTGGTGGTCTTGCCGCTGCCAGCCGGACCGGTGAGGAGCAGCAGGCCGGTGGATTGGCGGAGAAACTGTTCCAACTCGGCGACCGCGGCGGCGGGCAGGGACAATTCGCGGAGCGATATGGCCGGGGATGAATTGAAAAGCCGCAGGACGATTTTTTCGCCGGTCACGGTCGGATAAGTGGCCACGCGGATGTCGTTTTTGCTGCCGAGGTCATCGCGCGCAATGCGGCCGTCCTGCGGCAGCGAATCCTGATACGTCTTCAGCCGCGCCAGGAATTTGATGCGGCCAAAGACGCGGTCGGCCACGTCGTCGGAAAGTTCGGTGCCGGGAGCAATGATGCCATCGAGGCGGAAGCTGACCTCGGCCGTCTTGCCGCGCATCTGGAGGTGGATGTCGCTCGCCCCGGCGCATTCGGCCTGATGGACCAGTTGCTCCAGAATTTTCGGCGCTGCGCCGTTTTGGTTTTCCTCAACCATCATGGCCTTTCAAAAGGGTATTCCAATCGTTTGGACAAGGCCGCATTGGATTCGTTACGCAACAAATTTGACCGACCGGTCTCAGAACGCATCCGACTGCCACCGCACCTCGCTTCCGTAACCGCCGACGTGAGTCGGCGCTGACTTTCTTTGGACTCAAAGTGCGCGGACTGACGTCCGCGGCTACGAGGTTTATGAGCAGAAGCCCTTTGGCGAATGAGCGACTTCTGCCTTCTTCCTTCAGAAATAATCGGGTTCGTTTCCGGCCTTCCATTTGATGTTGCAGCCGATGCTGGGCGCTTGAAATTCTGAAGTGGTTTTCCCGGACAGAACAGCGTCGAGCGCCGCGCGCAAATCTTTTCCGGTGACGGGAATTCCGTTTCCGGGCCGGCTGGCATCGAACTGGCCGCGATAAACCAATCGTCGTCCCCGGTCGAAAAGGAAGATGTCTGGCGTGCAGGCGGCGTGATAGGCTTTGGCGGCGGCCTGCGATTCATCGTAAAGATACGGGAACAAATAACCGGCGGCTTTGACTTCGGCGGCCATTTTTGCCGGGCTGTCGTCGGGATAATTCGCCACGTCGTTGGAGTTGATGCCGACGATGACCGCGCCGCGCGGCAGGTAATCGTGCGCCAGTTGCGCGAGTCCGGCGCGGATATGCTTCACGTAAGGACAATGGTTGCACATGAAAATGACGAGCAACGCGGGCTGGTCCTTGAAATCCGCGAGCGAGACGGTTTTCCCGTTGGTGTCCGGCAACCGAAAATCGGGCGCTGTCGTGCCGAGCGGCAGCATGGTGGAAGGGGTTAATGACATGCGCGGAATTTGGAACGGCACGCGGAATTTCGCAAGCTGCGAAATTTAAGTTTGTTTCCCGGCGCCAGTGCGGCTTTCATTGGCGCGAACACGTGAAGAACATTGTTTATTTCGATCTCGAAACGCAAAAGTCCGCCGATGAAGTGGGTGGCTGGGGCAACATCAATCGCATGGGCATGAGCATCGGCGTGACGTTCAGCACCGGGCGCGGCGATTACAAAATTTACGGCGAGAAACAGGTGGACGACCTCCTCAAGGATTTGCAGCGCGCCGATCTCATCGTCGGTTTCAACATTTTGCGGTTCGATTACGAAGTGTTGCACGGTTACACGACCTTTGATTTGAGCCAGTTGCCGACGCTCGACCTGATGGTGGATTTGCAGAACAAACTGCAACACCGGTTATCGCTGGATTCGATTGCGACGGCGACGTTCGGCGTGGAAAAAACCGCCGAAGGCCTGCAGGCCATCCACTGGTTCAAGGAAGGCAAGCTGGCGGAAATCGCCGAATACTGCTGCTACGACGTGAAAATCACAAAATTGGTCCACGAATACGGCCAGCAACGGCGGCAGGTGCATTATCACAATCGCTTCGGGAAAAAGATGACCGTGCCGGTGAGCTGGTGAACTGAATTTTGCCACGGCTGGCCTGCCAACCGCAGCTCGCGCAGCGAGCGAAGGTTGGTGCCCACGACAGGACTTGAACCTGTACGGTGTTACCCACTAGAACCTGAATCTAGCGCGTCTGCCAAT
Organism: Limisphaerales bacterium; assembly: GCA_003161635.1. GTDB lineage: Bacteria > Verrucomicrobiota > Verrucomicrobiia > Limisphaerales > UBA11358 > UBA11358. The sequence goes on along the minus strand of PMOA01000057.1, from coordinate 24,628 downwards.
TCCGCCACGTGGGCCCAATGATTCGACGGCCATTTTAATACGTGCCCGGCGGCGTGCGGGCAAGTCAAATTGAAGAACCCCCGCAGGCGGAGCGCCGGCCTCCGGCACGGCAGGAAGACGCTGGAGTTCAATCCCGCGATGTGCGGGATTGTTCGGATGACACGCTGAAGCGTGAACTCCAACATGCCGGGCCGGAGGCCGGCGCTCCAATCAGTCCGGTCCCGATGCCGACGTTCAGTCGAGGTCGGGTTTGATGCTTTCCAATTCCAGCTTGAGCGCGTGCAACGACATATTGATGTCGCGGATGAACGCGAGGAGTGACGCGAACAGCGAACTCATGCAGGCGATGAAAATGAGGCTGGCGGGCAGTCCGGCTTCCCATTGGAGCAGCGCGGTTAGAAACAGCGTGATGATGAGTGCCGACGCCAGCAGCGCGCTGAGCGCGGCGAGGGTGATGCTCAAACGAATCATCCGTGCGCGACGGTAGAGTATGGTCACCTGCGCCAGTATGTGTTCGCGCTCGCGTCCGGTGCGGTCCGGCAATTCACGCGTCAGTTGCCGCACACGGTCAATCGCGCGCCCCAGCCGGTTGGTCATGGTGAGCAGCAACAGGCCGACGCCGGAAATGAGAATGACCGGACCGATGGCCACCTGGAGCATCGGGATGATTTTTTCAAGCGAGGTCAGCGGCATATTTCAATTAATCAAAGGTACAGCGTAGTCTAAATTCGACTCTTGTGGCAAGGATGGGCTGACAACCAACCGCCCTGAGGGCGCATCTCCACCAACTACGGTGTTCGTACTGAACCGGATTGCGAGCCCTGGGAGCGCCGACGTCTCGTCGGCAGGTTGGAACTGTCTGTCGCAACGCAGTGAGCCGGCGGGACGCCGGCGCTCCCAAGAGGTAGAAGAACGGTGGCGGTGTCGAAGTGCAGCTCCGTCCGGAAGGGTCAATGAAAGTGAACGGGCTTGGTTTACAACTTCACCCACCTGCCTTTTTGGGAGGATTCCTCGACGGCAGCAAGCACGCGCTGGTTTTTTAAACCGTCCTCGAACGTCGGCTGGACCGGTTTTCCTTCGACGCAGGCGTTCACAAAATCGGCGACCACATGAATGAACGTGTGTTCGTAGCCGATGCCGTGTCCCGGCGGCCACCAATGGCCGACATACGGTTGCACGCCGTCGCGCTCGGTCACGAGAATGTCGCGGAAACCCCGCCGGTCTTTCGGGTCGTCGCCATTGTAAAATTTCAGCCGGTTCATGTCCTCAAAATCAAAATAGATTGAGCCTTTGCTCCCGTTGATTTCGATGGCGATGTGATTTTTGCGGCCGAGCGCGTAGCGCGTGGCTTCCACGTTCGCCAGCACGCCATTTTCCATCCGCCCGATGAACATCGCCGAGTCAGGCACGGTGACCTTGCCCATTCTGCGCGCGCCTTTGGCCAGCACATCCGCCAGCGGCCGTTCCGGTATAAACGTGTTCAGCAAGCCGCAGACCTGCTCGAATTCGCCGACGAGGTAACGCCCCAAATCAATGACGTGCGAATTGATGTCGCTGTGGACGCCGCAGCCGCTGGTCTCCTTTTGCAGCCGCCAGTCCAGCGGATATTCCGGGTCCGTGAGCCGATCCTGCGCGTAACGCGCGTGAAAATGAAAAATCCGGCCCAGCGCGCCTTCGCCAATCATCCGCTTCGCCAGCGCGATGGCCGGAATGCGCCGGTAATTGTGGCAGACCATGTGGACGACCTTCGCCTTGTGCGCGGCGGCGAACATCGCCTCGGCCTGCTTGACGTTCAGCGCCAGCGGCTTTTCGCACAAAACGTGCTTGCCGTTTTTCACCGCGGCAATCGCCATTTCCGCGTGAAAGTTCGTCGGCGTCACGATGTCCACGATGTCAATCAGTGGCGACTCGACGATTTCATGCCAGTCCGTCGCGGATTTTTGCCAGCCTAATTGCGCGCGCGCCGCCTGCACTCCGGCGGCATGGCGTCCGCAAATCGTGTGCAGCTCGACGTTGGCCTTGAGGTTGAAGAAACGGGGTGCCTGCCGCCACGCATTGGAGTGCGCCTTGCCCATGAAGCGGTAGCCAATCAGTCCGACGCGCAAAGTCTTTGCCATGCAAAGTAGAGGTTGAACTGGATACGCCTGCCTTTATAGTGAGCCGCGATGACCAAGTCAACGGCAACCCGCACAAAATGCCAAACATGACCTTTACCACTGCTGAAATTGCAAAACACCTTGAAGGTGAAGTGGTTGGCGATGCCGCAGCAACGCTCAAAGGCTTTGCTCCCGCCGACTGCGCCAAGCCGGGCGACCTCACGTTCGCCGAAAATGAGGACTATTTCGTCCGCGCCGAACAAAGCGCGGCGACCGCCATCATCGCCGACGACCGCTTTAAATCCGCCCGGAAAATTTTGATCCGCGTGCCCAACGCCCGCATCGCATTCGCCAAGGCCATGGCGCTGTTCTTTCCCGAACGAACCTACGCCGCCGGAATTCATCCCACGGCGGTCATTGCGGCGAGCGCGAAGGTTGACCCCGGCGCACACATCGGGCCGCATTGTGTCGTAGGCGAGCGCGTGAAAATCGGCGCGGGGTCGGTCTTGCAAGGCGGCAACTTCGTCGGTGACGACTCCAGGCTCGGCAAGGAGGTGAACCTGTTTCCAAACGTCACCATTTATCCATGCACGGAAATCGGCCAGCGCGTCCGCATTCACGCCGGCACGGTGATTGGTTCGGACGGCTTCGGTTACGTGCAGGACGGCGACATTCACCGCAAAGTGCCGCAGATCGGAAATGTCGTCATCGGCGACGACGTGGAAATCGGCGCCAACGTGACGATTGATCGCGGCGCGCTCGGCCCGACGGTCATCGGCAAAGGCACGAAAATTGACAACCTCGTCCAAATCGCGCACAACGTCGAAATTGGCGAAGGCTCCCTGATTATCTCGCAGGTGGGCATCTCCGGCAGTTGCAAGTTCGGCAAATACGTCATCCTCGCCGGACAGGCCGGTTTTGCCGGACATTTGAAAATCGGCGATCGCGTCACCGTCTCAGCGCAATCGGGCGTAATGAACGACATTCCGGACGGCGAAAAATGGCTTGGCACGCCAGCGCAACCGGACAAACAAGCCAAACGCCAGATGATTGCCATCCAGCGCCTGCCGGACCTGCTCAAGCGCGTCACGGAATTGGAAAGGCAATCCGGCAAGAAATCGAAAAAATAATAGTCGCAAAGCGACGACGGAAATTATTTTTTGCCGTGAAATTCGGAAAAGGGCGGTGACGCTCCGGTCGCGGAGCGACCCCTGACGGTAGCCGGGGCTTTCAAGCCCCGGATTCATGTCCCTATTCGTCACCGTCGCGGAGCGACGGTTGAAAAGCGACTGGCAATCTGCCAAATTCGCCGCATGGCGAACACCTTCACGTCACTCCATTACCATGTCATTTTCAGCACCAAACACCGTGAACCTTGGATTACACCCGACCTCGAGGAACGCGTCTGGAAATTTCTTGGTGGCATTGCCCGCGAAAACGGCATGAAAGCCTTGTTGATTGGCGGAATGCCGGATCACGTTCATCTCACGCTGGCATTACCACCCGCGCAATCCGTGAGCAAAGCCCTGCAACTGCTGAAAGGCGGCTCGTCCAAATGGATCAAGGACGCCCTGCCACAAATGCGTGGTTTTGCGTGGCAGGACGAATATGGAGCATTCAGCGTCAGCAAATCCAACCTGCCGGAAGTCACGGCCTACATCCAAAACCAACGCGAACATCATCGGATAAAAACGTTTCAGGAAGAATTCCTGACGTTTCTTGTCCGCCACGGTGTCGAATACGACGAACGCTATTTGTGGGACTGAATTTCAAGCGTCGCTCCGCGACGCCGGGGAATCATTTCATCCGATCCGTGGGATGAATCCCACGGCTACCATCAGAACATCGCTACGCGATTCGAAGCCACCCATCCGGCAGCGGCGACGCCCCGGTCGCGGAGCGACCAATGATGGTAGCCGGGGTTTTTCAAACCCCGGATTTACGTCCCCAATTTGTCACCGTCGCGGAGCGACGGTTGAGGCAAACTGCGCGAGCGCCACAGGAAAAATATCGCCGGATACACGAGCAGTTCCATGAGCGTCGAAGTCACGACGCCACCCACCATCGGCGTGGCGATGCGTTTCATCACGTCCGCACCGGTGCCGTGACTCCAAAGAATCGGTGCCAGACCGGCGATGATGACGCACGCAGTCATCGCCTTCGGCCGGACGCGTTTGACGGCGCCGTGATAAATGGCGTCGCGCAAATCGGCGGCGTGGCGCATCAGCCCCTTCTTTTTCCATTCGTCGTAGGCGAGGTCGAGGTAGAGCAGCATCACCACGCCGGTTTCCGCGTCGAGTCCGGCCAGTGCGATGATGCCGACCCAGACGGCGACGCTGAGATTGTAGTGCAGCAGGTAAATGATCCAGAACGCGCCGACGAGCGAGAACGGCACGGCCAGCATGACAATGGCGGTTTTGACGAGCGAGCGCGTGTTGAGATAAATGATGAGCAGAATGATGAACAGCGTCAGCGGCACGACAATCATCAGCCGTTGCTTGGCGCGCAGCATGTATTCGTATTGGCCGCTCCAGAAAATGTTGTAGCCGGGCGGCAGCTTGATCGCGCCCCTGGCGATGGATTCGTTGACGGCGTGCATGGCCATTTGCACGTAAGTGCCCACGTCCACGCCGCGGATGTCCACGTAAATCCAGGCGTTCGGCACTGCACCTTCGCTCTTGATGCCCATCGGGCCGTCCACGACCTTGAGCGTGGCGAGCTGGCCGAGCGGCACCTGCGCGCCGCTGGGCGTGGGCACGACGATGTCGTCCTGCAACGAGCGCAAATCGGAACGGAAATCGCGGTCGTAACGGAGATTGATGGTGTAGCGTTGCAGTCCTTCGACGGTGGTGGTGAGCGGCATGCCGCCCAGCGCCACGGAAAGCACATCCTGCACGTCGCCGATGGTCAGGCCGTAACGGGCGATGGCGTCGCGGTTGATTTCAAATTCGATGTAACGTCCGCCCATGACGCGCTCGGCATAGACGCTGGCGGTGCCCGGCACGGTGCGAATCACGGCTTCGATCTCGGTGCCGACGCGTTCCAGCTCACGCAGGTCCGGCCCGGCGACCTTGATGCCGACCGGCGTTTTGATGCCGGTGGAGAGCATGTCAATGCGTGTTACTATGGGCATGGTCCAAAGATTATTCAGCCCGGGAATTTGCACGGCGGAATTCATTGCATCTTCCAGTTCATCCGGCGTGCGGCGGCGATGCGCGATGACCTGGCCACTGTCGTCTTTGATATCCACCGCGGGCCATTCCGCTTCCGGTTGCAACTGGATGGTCGTTTCGATCATGTCCATCGGCGCGGGATCGGTGGCGGTCTCGGCGCGGCCGGCTTTGCCGAACACCGTTTTCACCTCGAGAAACGATTTGATGATGCGGTCGGTGATCTGGAGGATTTGCCGCGCTTTGGTGGGCGAAATGCCGGGGAAGGTCGTCGGCATGTACAGCAAATCACCTTCGTACAGCGGCGGCATGAATTCCGACCCGATGTTTTGATAGGGAAAGAGTTTCCCGATTTTGATGGCAACGCTTTGAAGTTTGGTAGGGCCGATCCCGCTTTGCGGGACCTGGACGCGCGGCAGCGCGTCCCTACCGGCCAGATTATCCACCACCAGCCGGTTCCAGGGAAAGAAAACCCAGACCACAATCAGCGCGGCGGTGATGACGACGGTCCAGCGCCGTTTGATGACCCAGTCAATCACCGGGTGGTACAGCCAGATGAGAAAGCGGTTGATGGGATTTTTTTCCTCCTTCGGAATTTTGCCGCGGATGAACCAGCCCATCAGAATCGGCGCAAGGGTGAGGGATAAAACTGCCGCCGCCGCCATCGAATACGTCTTGGTGAACGCCAGCGGCTTGAACAACCGGCCTTCCTGCGCCTGCAACGTGAACACCGGCACGAACGACACGGTGATGACGAGCAGCGAATAGAACAGTGTCGGGCCGACTTCGATGGCCGCGTCGCGGATGATTTCCCAGTGCGGTTTTTTGCCCTGGTCGCGTTCCAGGTGTTTGTGGGCGTTCTCGATCATGATGATGACCGCGTCCACCATCGCGCCGATGGCGATGGCGATGCCGCCCAGCGACATGATGTTCAAGCTGATGCCCTGGCCGAACATGACGAGGAACGCAATCAACACCGCGATGGGCAGGATGATGATGGCCACCAGCGCACTGCGCAGGTGCAGCAGGAACGCGAGGCAGACGAGCGCAACGACGAGGCTTTCTTCCAGGAGCTTTTCTTCGAGCGTCTTGACCGCGCGATCAATCAGCGCGGTGCGGTCATAAACCACCATGTATTTCACATCCGGTGGCAACGCCTTCATCGCCTGGTCGAGCCGCTGCTTTGCCTCCTGAATGACCTGGTTGGCATTCGCGCCATAGCGCACAACGACGATGCCGCCCACGGTTTCGCCTTCACCGTTCATCTCGGCGATGCCGCGCCGCATGTCGGGGCCGAATTGTATCGTGGCAACGTCACGCAACAAAATGGGCACGCCGTTCGCGCCGATGCCCACGGCGACCTTCCTCAAATCATCCAGGCTTTGCACGTAACCCTTCACGCGCAGGATGAATTCCCGCTCGGAAAGTTCGAGCGAACGACCACCCACTTCGCCGTTGCTGCGCTCGATGGCCATGCTGACTTCCTTCAACGACAGGTTGTAGGCGCGCAGTTTCGTCGGGTCCACCGTCACCTGGTATTGCTTCACAAAACCGCCGACGGAGGCGACTTCGGATACGCCGTCCACGGCCGTGAGTTGATATTTCAAATACCAATCCTGGTACGAACGCAGTTCGGCGAGGTCGCGGTTGGTCGAGTTGATGGAATACATGAACGCCCAGCCGACGCCGGTGGCGTCCGGGCCGAGCGACGGCGTCACGCCTTTCGGCAACTGGCCGCTCAGACCGCTGAGGTATTCGAGCACGCGGCTGCGCGCCCAGTAAGGATCGGTGCCGTCCTCAAAAATGACATACACGAACGAGAAGCCGTAAAACGAATAGCCACGCACGGCCTTTTGCCGCGGCACGGACAACATCTTGGTCGTGATGGGATAGGTGACCTGGTCTTCGATGATGTTCGGCGCCTGTCCCTCCCAACCCGTGTAAATGATGACCTGCGTGTCCGAGAGGTCGGGAATGGCGTCAAGCGGGATGTTCTTCACTGCGTAAACGCCGCCGAGCACCAGCGCCACCGTCGCCAGCAGCACGATGAACTTGTTCTTCAGCGAAAAATCAATGACGCGTTGGAGCATAATTTTCTGGCGGCGCGGCAGCGCCGCCCTACTGGGTTGCCGGCGGTGTTTCCATTACGGGAATGAGCGTCATGCCGCACTTGGGGCATTTGCCGGGTTTGTCCGAATGGACGTCGCTGTGCTCCGGCATGGGGCAGGTGTAATAAAGCAGCTTGCCACCCGGCTGGATTTTTTCGAGCAGGCTTTTGGTCACCGGCACCAGCGTCATGGCGCAAATCGGGCATTTGCCAGGATGATCGTAGGTGATCGAAACGTGCTCTGGCATCGGGCAGACCCAGACCGTTTTGTCGGCATTGGTCCCGACCGGCGTTGCGTTGCTGGCTTCGTTTGTGCCCGGCACGGGTTCCGCCGCCGCCGCGTTCGGATTCGACATTTTCTGGATCGCCTCGCGCAACTGGCTTTCCGAATCGAGCATGAACTGGCCCGACGTGACGATCCGCTCGCCTTCGCTCAAGCCGCTGAGCACCTGGTCCTGGTCATTCTCCCCGCTCAATCCGAGCGCGACGGTGCGCGCCTCAAATTTTCCGCCCGGCAACGCGACAAAAACCGTGTTCTTCTGACCGCTGCGCAACACCGCCGAGTCCGGCACCAGCAAAGCCGACGGCGCAATGTCCGCCACCAGTTCCACCGTCGCGAACATGCCGGGCTTGAGAAAGTAACCCGGATTGTGGAACTCCATGCGCACCCGCGCCGTGCGCGTCTTTTCGTCCACCGTCGGATAAACATAAGTGACCCGCCCGCGGAACTTGCGGTCGGGCAGATACGACAGCGTCATCGTCGCCTCCTGGCCGAGCTGGACGGCGGACAAATCCTGCTCGTAAACCTGCGCGTAAACCCACACGACGCCGATGTCCGCCAGCCGGTAAAGCTTCATGCCGGAATCCACCATCTGTCCCGCGACAACGTTTTTTTCGACGACAAAGCCGCTGATGGGTGCGCTGATGGTCAGCGTCTTTTTTGCCGAGCGCGTTTTTTCAAGTTCGGCGATTTGCGCGTCGGAAATGTCGTAAAACTTCAGTTTGGTCCGGGCGCTTTCGAGCAGCGCGCGGTCTTCGGTGGAAGGTGTGCCCGGCTCCGCAGAAAGCGCCGCCAGGAATTCCGTCTGCGCGCTATAAAGTTCCGGCGAATAAATTTCAAACAGCGGATCGCCCGGATTCACCAGCGCGCCGGTGGCGTCCACGTAAAGCTTTTCAATCCAGCCCTTGTACTTGGTCGTCACGTCCGCCAGCGCGGTCTCGTCGTAATCCACGTTGGCCACCGTGCGGATCAGCCGGCGCAAGGGTCCGCGCGTGACCTCGCCGGTACGGATGCCCATCGTCTGGATCGTTGAGGGATCAATGGCAATGGTCTGTGATTCGTTTGCCGCGTCTTCATAAACCGGCACCATGTCCATGCCCATGCTGTCCTTGCCCGGCTGCGGGCCGGTTTCGCCGGGGTTCATCGTGGATTTGTAGTATTTGATCTTGCGTTCACCGGGCTGGGTGGCGGCTGGACTGGTTCCGGCTTGCTTCCGAATCGGCGTGAGTTTCATGCCGCAAATCGGGCAGTTGCCGGGATGATCCTGGATGATCTGCGGGTGCATGCCGCAGGTGTAAAGCGTCTTGACTTCGGAGGCGTTGGCCGTTTCGCGGCCGGAATGGTTACCGCACGAAATTGCGCCGGCAGCAACCACCGCCAGCAAGACGGCAAAGAGAATGAATTTGATTTTTTTCATGGCGGAGAATGGGTTGGCGCGTTGGTTGAACTGTTTTTTGCGGCGTCTGCGGGCAGCAGCGGCGCGTTGGCCGGCGGCACCCCGGCGATGAGCAGCGACAATTCCGAAAGCACGAGTTCGCGCTGCGTGCGCGCTGCGATTTCCGACAGCCGGAATTCCAGCAGCGTGCGCTCGGCGTCAATCAAATTGAAGAATTCCGTTTTGCCGGAGAGATACGCCGAGCGCGCGATCTCGAGCGACCGTTGCGCCTTGGGAATCAACTGCCCGCGCAGCAGGTCGAGGTTGCGGGTGACTTCGCGATAATCGAAGCTCTTTTCCGCGAACTCCACGGTCAACTTGATTTGCTCCGCGGTAAGCCGCGCCTGGGCGGCGCGTTTGCCCGCCTGCCCGGCGGCGATTTCGGCGGCGATTTTGTCGCGCCAGACCGGCAGCGTTACCGTTGCCAGCGGACGATAAAGCACCGGCGCCATTTTCACATCCGCCATGAGGCCGAGGCTGAAATCGGGCACTTTGGTCTTGTATGCCAGGTCGAGCGACGCCTGCGCCCGGCGGACTTCGGCTTCCATCGCCTTGAGCTGCGGATTACGTGCGAACGCGGTGTCGAGAATTTGTTCCGATGGCAAATCCAGTGTTGTGGCTTCGAAGCGGGCTGGCATGGGCGGATCCGGCCGGTCGCGCGTGAGACCGAGAGCCGCCTTGAATTGCGCCTGCAACGGCTGATGCGAATCTTCGAGATTGGCGATCTCCGTGGTCAGCCGGTCTTCTTCGATTTGGGCGCGATAGACGTCCTGCAACGTGGCCTGGCCGACTTCGTTTTGCGACCGCGCGATGCGTTCCAATTCGGAAAGCAGGCGGAGCATTTCACGGTCAACGCGAATTTTTTCGTCGAGGAACCAGAGCCGGTAATAACCCTGCTTGACGGCATAGGCGGTCTGCAGCACGGCGCTCTCGAACGCGAAGTATTTGGACCGGCTGTCCGCCGATGCGGCTTTTGCCTGCGCCCGCAATTTGCCCGGCCCCGGAAAACTTTGCATCAAACCCGGCATCACCGATGAAACGATGTTTTCGATGTCCGCCTGAAACGTCAGTTGCGGGTCGGGTAGCGACCGCGCGACGGTAACGTTTTCCACCGCCGCCGCCCAATCGAAATAAGCCGCCTCGATTTGCGGCTGGTTGAGCATGGCGTAAGTCAGAAAATCGGCGAGCGGGGAATTGGTGGTGAGATCGGGCAGCGCGGGCCGCTGCCCGTTGGGCCGGTACACACTGGTGACCGACGCCATCTGCCGGCGGGCCTCGCGCTCGCCGGGCTGTTGAATGCCCTTGCATCCGGTCAGCGCCAGCATCGCCAGCAGTACCAACCTGCTGCCAAGCCAGTACCACCGACTTTTTATTTGTATTAAACTCATTTGTGCAAAATTCAACTGCTTAAGAAATTTCGTCACGCAGAAACGACGGGAATATCCACAGCGTGCCTGCGTGGGCACACTGCGGCCGTTCAAAGGGTAGGAGTCAGATGAGCCGGGCGCAATCCCGCGCGTAAAGCGGCGCGCCATTCGGCATCGAGAACAACCGGGAGGCAGAGCAAATCAACCCCACCCGGTTTTCAGGTAGGGCCCCGGCCACAATGGCCGGAGCAGAAATCGAAAACTGTTTTTGCGGTCCGGCGTTGGACGGGACCGCCGGCATTGGCTGCGCACCGGGCGACGGTTGCGTGGCGCAGCAACTCATTTTGCCGCCGCAATGACAGCAGGCGCGGACCGGTCGCTGGGAGCACGCCGGCATTGGCACCGCCAGCAACTGCGTCCACACCAGCAACAGGCCGAACAGAATGGCGGACAACTGTTTCACAAATTCATCTGCGCTCAAGGCTGCGGGTTCAAATCACTTTTTGGCGGCTGCGGCGTCTTGGATTTTTTTCAGGTATTTGGCCGGGTCCTTGTCGAAATCCTTTTTGCAACCCGAGCAGCACAATTTGACCTCCTGGCCTTGATAGACGAACACCATGGGCTTGCCCATTTCACCGAGCTTTTCACCGGAGACGGGGCATGTCGTCAACAGGTCCGGTTTCACCGGCGCATTTGTTGAGGTGTCCGCCCGGGCTGTGGACACCAACGCGGTGGCCGCCAGCGTCAATCCGGCAATAATGAGGGATTTAACGGTATGATTGAATTGCTTCATAAGCTCAATTTTGAATTGTTTTTGTCTCTTGGTTTTTTCATTCCAGCGCGTCCGGTTGAACGCCGCTTCCTTGTTTCTACCCCGTCGCCGGCAAAATCCCGCAATATTTTTGCCGATTATTTAAGTTAGCAAACCTGTTGAAATATGCAAGCGTCGTGAAAGCCAGGTAACCATGAGGGCAAAATTCTATGTTCACAGCTTCGCATTTCGCAGCCGGAGTGCGTTGCCAATAACGGATACGGAACTCAAGCTCATGGCCGCGCCCGCGATGATGGGACTGAGGAGCCAGCCGAAGAATGGGTAAAGCACCCCCGCCGCCACCGGAATGCCCAGCGCGTTATAGACGAACGCGAAGAAAAGATTCTGCCGGATGTTTCGCATCATTGAACGGCTCAAGGTCATGGCCTTGGCGATGCCACGCAGGTCGCCTTTGACCAGCGTGATTCCGGCGCTTTCCATCGCTACATCCGTGCCGGTGCCCATGGCGATGCCGACGTGCGCGGCAGCCAACGCAGGCGCGTCGTTGATGCCATCACCGGCCATCGCCACGATATGGCCTTGTTGCCGGAGTTGCTGGATGCGCTCGTGTTTGTGCTGCGGCTCAACGCCCGCCTCCACTGAATCGAGTCCGAGTTTTTTCGCCACGGCATTCGCAGTGCGCTCGTTGTCGCCCGTGAGCATGATGATTTTCAGGCCAAGCTTGTGAAGTTGCGCGATGGCTTCGGGCGTTGATGCCTTGATGGGATCGGATACCGTGAGAATTCCCGCAGCCTTACCATTGATGGCAACGAACATTGCCGTTTGTCCTTCCGCCTGCAACGCCGTCGCCTTGGGTTCAATAACCGCCAAGTCAGTGACCCCGCGCTCGTGTAGGAATTTCAGTTTGCCAACCGCGATTTCGCGCCCGTCTATTTTTCCGACTACTCCGCCGCCAGTAATGGAATTAAAATCTATGACGGATTGTAATTTCACACCGCGCTCTTTTGCCCCATGAACAATCGCAGCAGCAAGCGGATGTTCGCTGTTTTGTTCCACCGACGCAGCGGCGAGCAGTAATTCATCTTCACTCACGCCATTAGCGGAAAGGATTTCCGTCAGACGAGGTTTGCCTTCGGTGAGCGTGCCGGTTTTGTCCACGACGACGGTGGTGACTTTCTCCAAGATTTCAATGGCTTCAGCATTACGGATCAGCACGCCAGCTTGCGCGCCGCGACCGATGCCGACCATGACGGACATCGGCGTGGCGAGTCCAAGCGCGCAGGGACACGCGATGATGAGCACGGCGACGGCATTGACGATGGCGTGTGCGAAGCGCGGTTCTGGCCCAAGCCAAGCCCAGCCGATGAAGGTCAACACCGCCACAGCCAGCACTGCCGGAACGAAGTAGCCGGAAACTTTGTCTGCCAACGCCTGAATCGGCGCACGGCTGCGTTGCGCGTCGGCAACCATTTTAACAATGCGTGCCAGCACGGTTTCGCTGCCAACGTGTTCGGCTTGCATGAGGAAACTGCCGGTGGTGTTGAGCGTGCCGCCGGTCACTTTGTCGCCGGTGATTTTCTCCACGGGCAGCGGCTCGCCGGAAATCATGGATTCGTCCACCGAGGTTTTCCCGTCGAGCAAGATGCCGTCCACCGGAATTTTTTCGCCGGGACGCACGCGCAATTTTGCTCCGGCTTGAACGAATTCAAGCGGCACGTCATGTTCTTCGCCATCTTGAAACACCCGCGCAGTTTTGGGCGCAAGGTTCAACAAGGCGCGGATGGCACTGCCGGTTTTGCTGCGCGCCCGTAATTCAAGCACCTGGCCGAGCAGCACGAGCACAACGATCACCGCTGCCGCCTCGAAATAAATTCCAACCCTGCCTTCCGGCGCGAACGTATTTGGAAATGCGCCCGGCATAAGCATCACCGCCGCGCTGAACAGATAAGCCGTGCCCACGCCAATGGCGATGAGCGTGAACATGTTCAATTGCCAGGTGACAAGTGAACGCCAGCCGCGTTTGAAGAACGGCAAACCCGACCACAGCACCACGGGAGTTGCGAGCAGGAATTGAATCCAGCGCGACGTGTCACCCATCACCCAGTTTTCGTGAGCGAGCGTAGGGATCGCGCGCGCCATTGCGAGCGTAAAGACTGGCAGCGCGAGCGCCACGCCAATCCAGAACCGCCGCGTCATGTCAGCGAGTTCGGGGCTTTCTTCCTCGACTGCCGACATGGTTTTCGGCTCCAACACCATGCCGCACTTTGGGCAATTCCCCGGATGATCCTGCTGCACTTCCGGGTGCATCGGGCAGGTGTAAATGACTTTGCCCGACGCGGGCACGACCGTCATTGGGCCGCGCTTCGCCGCGATGGTGGGAATGGTCTCCACAGTTTTGGCGTGTGTAGTCAACTCCCCTGGCTTGCTGAACCTCTCAACTGATTATTGGTGGCAGCCGGGATTTTACTTTTGCGTGTAATGTGTTGTTATCCACAGCAGGATCCAGACTTCACCTCCGGCTTGGCACCGGCGGGCGTGGACAGAAACTTTTGCCGGCAGTGGTCGCTGCAAAAGTAGAACGTTTTCCCATCGCGTTCAGTGTGGAGTGCGGTGGTTTCGTCCACGATCATTCCGCAGATGGGGTCTTTGGTCACAGATTTCGATTCCTTCATGGTCATGTTTCTTTCTTGGTTAATTTGTTCACTTCGCAGCAGCGCCGCGCGCTGAATTATTTCTTGGACAGTTTGCTAATCACTACGACCAGCAGAACCACGACTACTACGCCGATCACCGTCCAAATCCACATCCCTCCGCCCGCCCATCCACCCATCCATCCGTTAGTTTGGTTCATCATGTTCTATTGCTTTCTTTTTGTTGTTCGCTGTTGTCGTCCGGCTGACAGCGTGTTTGAGAAATCGATTACACCGCGATCCCATCCCTCGAAAGAAGTCACTTCTTCGTTTCGTTTCCGCCAAGCCCCAATTTTAGTGACCGCTAAAAAAGCGGCCCGAAACATTGTCGGACCGCTTGCAAGACGTTTCCCGGCAGTTCAAATCTGGTTTCGCCGGGAATAGAGTATGGCAATTCGCTTTATTTGGTTTCCATGCCTGGCGTCGGACCGCCACCCTTCTTCATCACGCAGCACATGGCGTTCTCGCTGCCGCAGGTTTTGCAGGTGTGAACCAACACGTTTTGGGCCTGCTTCCCTGTGCCCTTCGTCACAAGCTTGGTTTCGCACATCGAACAAAGGTGGATCGTCACGTTTTTCAACTCGTCCGGCGTGCCTGTCTTGAAGCTCTTTTCCACGACTTGCGCGTAAGTGGTCTTGCACTTGGGGCAGGTCATTACGATGGTATCTCCCACATCGACCTTTTGGAGATCCTCGTACGTATGCACTTTCATGAGCTGTTGGGCTTGCTTCTCCTGCGCCAGCGCCTGGCTGGGCAGACATGCCAGGGTGATGATGGTCAACGCGGCGGCGAAACCCGCGAGGCATTTGTAGAATCGGTTGTTGTTCTTCATAGATTTTCTCTCTTTCGTTTGTTTGATGTTGGTTTTTAACGCGGCGGCCAGGGCCGCTCCGTTCTTAGGTTACACCGGCGGAGACAGAATCCCGCAGCTTTTAAGAAAGATTCCCCGAGATTTTCGGCGTGCGGGGGTAATCCCAGACAGAACGTTGCGACTCCCTGGCTCTCCGGCTTGCGAGATGCTTTATCTTTCATAGCACGAGAGTTAATAATAAGCTGGGAAACCTTGCAGACGCTATGGGGTGTTTACCCCATGCGGGATTTTCGTGAATCCAGCCTCCGACACGTTACGTGATGGTGCCTTTGGGGTGAAGCTCGGAACAGCGTGCCGATCTGCTATTGTTGGTCGTACTTCGCTTGGACTTCACTGATCTCCGGCGGATAAGCAGTTGAGGACGAATGGAGGTTTATGATTTCATGCGGAGAAAAAATTTGCGGGATTTCCGGCGCGCCGGGGTAATGCAAATACAACCATTCGGCGGCACAATGAAGCGTCGCCAAAAATTGAAAAATAAAATATGAAAACTCGAATCCTCCTTACGACCATCGGCGCAGCCGCCCTGGCCGCGATAACCATTAATGTCAACGCCAGTGACGCGCTGCTTTCGCCACGCGCCACGGGCAACCAGATCAAGACTGCCCCGGATATCACGGCGGCCCAACCGGCATTTACGACTCAAGCCGTCTCGCCCCGCGCGCTCGACAACCAGACCCTGACCGTCGCCAGCGTGGCGAATGACGTGAATCCCGTCATGGAATGCCACAAGATGATCGCCAGTCCCAAGGCCATTCAAGCCTGCGCCGCGAATCCCGCCGGCATGTCGGGATGCTGCAAGCCGGCTGTGGCCGACAATACGGCGCATTGATCATCAACCGGGTTGTCCCGGTGCAAAAAAACAGTAAACTACGGGCGGCGGACAAAATCTCCGCCGCCACTGAACCGATGAACAAAGAAAATATCAATCCTAACCCAGGCTGCGCCGGAGGCTTCGCCGAGGCGAGCGATGCCAGGCTCGGCGCGCTGCTGCGTGAGGCGTCCCGCAATGCGGGACCCGCGCTGCCGCCGCGTTTCCAGGAAGGTGTCTGGCGGCGCATCGAAGAAGCTGCGGCCCCGGTCAAAGTCGCCGGCGGCATCACCTGGCTGGATGCGCTGGTAACACTGGTGCTGCGTCCGCGACTGGCGATGGCCACCGCCACCGTGCTGATTGTTGCCGGCGCGCTGCTGGGCGTGCGCGAAGGCAATCAAATGGCGAAACAGGACGCCCAAGCGCGTTACCTCGCGGTGGTTGCTCCCAATTCACTGCGTTGATGGCATGAACCGTTCGCTCGTCATTCTGCTGGGCGCGCTGGTTTTGGGCGTCNNGCGCGCATCCAGAAACTGCACGAAGGCTATCTGCCGAAATGCGCCGAAATGTGCGCCAAAATCGCCGCCAAAAAATCGGAACTTGAAACGGCGTTGGGCGGCGCCACCAACGTCAATCCGGTAGCCCAACAAAAGCTGGCCGAGCTCGCCGCGTTGCGTGCCAAGTGCCAGGCGCAAATGCTCCAGCACTTCATTGAAGTCAGCCAGACCATGCCGCCGGAGCAGGGCCGCCGTTATCTGGCCGAAATGCAGCGCCTCACCCTCGGTTTTCACGAACAGACCGAACAATCCATGTCCGAATCCGCAGGCCATGAGCATCACCACCCCTGATGCCGACGCCCGTGACCGGGCGGACATGGAGCAATTGATCGCCGGTCGCGACGCGGCGCTCAACGATTTGATGGAGCGTCACGCGACACCGGTCTTCCATTTTCTCTGCCGCATGGTCGGCAACGAGGATGATGCCAGCGACCTGGCGCAGGAAACCTTCGTCCGCGTCTTCCGCGCCCGCGCCAGTTTCCGGACCGGCAAAAAATTTTCCACCTGGCTTTTCACCATCGCCGCCAATCTGG
>PMOA01000057.1:0-7912 GCA_003161635.1 Limisphaerales bacterium | reverse complement strand
GCGCCCGCGCCGTGCGCGCCGCCGTCGGCAAACTGCCGGAAGATTTGCGCGAAGCGATTGTGCTGTGCGAATGGGAGGAACTCAGCATCGCCGAGGCCGCAACGATTTTGGAAGCAACGCCCAAGGCCGTGGAATCGCGGTTGTATCGCGCCCGGCAGATTTTGCGTGAGCGGTTAAAGCAATGGCTGTGATTGGAGCGCCGGTCTCCGANNCCTCCACTCATTTTGGTTCCAACGGCGGAAACAGAAAGGTCAGCGCGCGCCAGGAGCGCAGCCGCCAGTAAAACTCATTGTCCTGGCTCGTTTGCGCCTCGGCCCACTTGTCGCGGCGCAGACCGGACTTTTCCAGCTCCGCCGGCGTCAGCGGTTTCCCGTCCACGAACCATTGCAAGTCATTTGTCCAACCGATGCGACGGAATTCGGCGGCCACCTGTTTGGTCAGCGAACCACCATCGTCGCCGGTCCGGAAGCTCACCACTCCGGAATCGAGATAGACGCGGAACGGTTTGGGTTGTCCGTGAAAACTCTTCAGCACCTCGTTTAAAAAATTCGTCTGCTCCACCTGAAAGGCGCCGGACAGGCTGGCCGCGCCGCCAAAAATTTCCGGGTGTTCCCATGCCAGCACCAGGCTGCAAAGGCCACCCAGCGAGGACCCCATCACGGCGGTGTGTGCCGCCCCGGGTAATGTGCGATATTCGCGATCCATTTGCGGTTTCAGTTCCGTGATGAGAAATGCCTCGTAATTTTCAAAGGCCATATTCGTTGCCGGCCCCCCAGGAACGTGATGGCGGCCGCCGTATTCCTCAAGGCGCGCGAAACTGTTGTCCACCGCGACCATGATGATCTCCTGCATTTTCCCGGAGCGGCAAAGCGCGTCCACGGTTCGGTCCAGTTCCCAACTGCCCCAACCGAACACGCAGTTTGTCCCGGCGGAACTGAAGACGTTCTGACCGTCATGCAAATACAATACCGGATAATGGCGCTGCGGCTGCGTTGGGTAGGAAGGCGGGAGATAAACGTGGACACCCCGGTTCCAGCCAAAAAAATGCGATGGCAGGTTCGTGTCCAGCAAGGAACCGTTTTGACCAAAAGCCCCGGGCAAGGTCGCCAGCGACAGAAGCAATACAAACAACTTTTTCATTTTGGTTTTGACTGCTGAAACAGAATCACGTCGCGCTCGCCGGACTGAAGCGCGAGCGACAAGTCGTCAAAAAGCTGACGACCGCCAAAGGCCTTGCTTAATCCGGCAACGGTGAGCATGGGAGCGTGCTGCCAGCATCCTGCTGGCAGATCTAAATTCAATTTACGGTGGGTATTTGATAAGCAATTGAATGGAACTTCCGGCAGGATGCCGGAAGCACGTTATTTCGGCTTCAATTGCGGGAACAGGATGACGTCGCGGATGCTTTCCTGGCCGAGTAACATCATGCACAGGCGGTCAATGCCCATACCCATGCCGCCGGCGGGCGGCATGCCGTGTTCAAGCGCGATGAGAAAATCCTCGTCGAGCTTTTGTTGTTCGCCGCCGGCCTGGTGTTCAAGGCGTTCGCGCTGCTCGATGGGATCGTTCTGCTCGGTGTAAGCCGGCGCGATTTCCTGGCCGTTGATGCAGCACTCAAACACCTCGACGGTCATCGGGTCGTCGGGCGACAGCTTGGCCAGCGGCACGAGTTCCTTCGGCAGATGCGTGACGAACACCGGCTGGATGAGCGTCGGTTCGATCAATTTTTCGAACACCGCGCCGGTGACTTCAAAGTCCTCGTATTCCTTGCCGATTTCCGCGCCGAGGTCGTGGGCGCGCTGGCGGCGTTCCTTGGCTGAAATATCAAACCAGTCCGCGCCGGCTTTTTCGCGCACCAAGTCCTTGTATTTCACGCAACGCCACGGCGGAGTGAGGTTGATGGTCTTGACGACCTTGCCTTCGGCGTCCTTGTGCTCGATGAACAGCGTATCGATCACATTTTCCGCCACGTGACAGACCAGGCCCTGCACCAGTTCCATCATGCTCTCGTAATCGCCGTAGGCCTCATACGCCTCGAGCATGGTGAATTCGGGGTTGTGTTTGCGCGAGAGACCCTCATTGCGAAAGACGCGGCCGATCTCGAACACCTTGTCCACGCCGCCAACCAGCATCCGTTTCAACGGCAATTCCAGCGCGATACGCAGATAAAAATTGCAGCCGAGCGCGTTGTGTTTCGTGACGAACGGTTGCGCCGCCGCGCCGCCGGGAATCGCCTGCATCATCGGCGTCTCCACCTCGACGAACCCGCGTTTGTGCAAAAAATTCCGGATTTCACGGATGATTTCGCTGCGCATCAGGAACAGTTCCTTCACCTCCGGGTTCGCCATCAAATCGAGATAGCGCTGGCGGTAGCGGATTTCGGTGTCTTCGAGTCCGTGCCATTTGGCCGGCGGCGGACGCAACGCCTTGGCCAGGATGACGAAGCTGGTGATTTTGACGGAAATCTCGTTCGTCTTGGTGGTGAACATCGTGCCGCGCACACCGATGAAATCCGCAAGGTCGAGATGCTGGAAAATGGCAAATTGCTCGTCGCCGAGGACGTTTTTCTGCGCGTAGATTTGCATCCGCCCGCTCTGGTCGCGGATATCCATGAACATGGATTTGCCCATGTCGCGATGCGCGGTGATGCGGCCGGCAAGTGCGACTTCGCGGCCCTCGGCATAATGCTCGCGGGCGTGCTGGCAGGTTTCCCCCGGCGTGAACTTGTTTTTGAACGGGTCAATGCCCTTCGCGCGCAACGCGGCGAGCTTGGCCTTGCGCTGTTCGATCAATGAATTCGTGTCATCCATACCACTCTGTGTCCACGTAGTAAATCACATCGCGCAGTCGCGCGCACGAAAAAGGTGCTGGCACTCTTTCACATGTGAAACCAGTTATAGGCGTTCGGGAACAGCCGCCAGTCAATGAGTATTTCCGAAATCAGCATGAACAAAATCATGCCGATCAACACCAGCGGACGGATCCAATTATTTTTCACGCGGCCCAATGCGCGGTCGAGTCCGTAAAGGTAGAGCAGCAAAAACGGAATCAGCGCGCCGAGCATCAGCCGGCCGGACGTGAAATACGGATGTGCGCGCGACGGGTAAAAACAATCCTGAAAATCATAAATGATGGACAGGAATCCCAGAAACACCACGGTCGCAATGAAACTCCAGAAGCCGAACCAAAGCGCCTGTCGCTGCGGTTCGGTCGAAACTGTGGAACGGGAAAGCAGGGCGATGACCGCCACCCCGACGAAACCGACGGATGAAATTGCGTAAATTGCGTCCACGACCGGCGACGCCAGCGGCTGGCGATGCCAGAGAAATTCTCCCTGCCAGAACGTTGCCATGAGGCCCGACACAAAGGTCCACAAACCATGCGGCGTGAAAATCGGATGATGCCACCATTCGCCGAACGGTTTGTACGTCCAGTTGAGAAATTGAATTTTCGCCGCCGTGCCGGAGAAATCGCCGAAGGTGTGCTTGCTCCACGCCAGCCAGGCAATCATCGGCAGGCCCACGCACAACGCCAGTGCCGCCAACGCCAGCCCGGCGGCGCGCAATTTTCCCGACCTGGCCAGGCATCCAATTTTGAACAGCACCACCAGGCCGGACACGGCCAGGAGTGGCAGGTTGCTGATTTTGGCCAGGAACGTCGCCGCGAGCGCCAAACCGGTGAGTGTTCCGAGCCGGACGCCCGGCACGTCCGCGCGCAACAATCGCACCAGTAAAATGAACGCCGCGCCAAAAGCCAGCGGCGACAGCACGTCGTTTTGAATGGAGTAAAAGGCGCTTTGCGGAAGGGACGCCAGCAGTGCCGGAACGCCGAGCCGCAAAAAGCGGCGCCCGGGAAAAACCAGCCGTGCGGCGGCAAAGCCCATCCACACGAGGATGGCGACGACCAGCAGGTTCTGAAAACGAAGCCAATAGAGCAAACGGCCGTCGTGAAATCCGCACCCCTTTCCCAGACGCCACCACAAAGCCGCCACTGTGTAATAGAGCGGCGGCTGTGCCGCTTCATAATTCGTCACTGTCCGCCACGCCGCCGTTTTTGCGACCAGGGCCGGGCGGACTTTTTCCAGGGGCTGCGTCCACGGTGGCGGTGGAAATTGTCCACCGGGGAAATTGGCCGGGATTCCCACATACTCCGGCGAGCCGTACAATGTGGCGTAAGGCACCACCTCGGCGGATACCGGCTCCAACGAGCGCGGGAGGTGTCCTTGCGAATACTTGACCGCCAGATCAAGGTGGATTTGCTCGTCCACGTTGTTGAAAAACGGGGCCGCCGCCGAAAAAACAAAAACGTGAACCGCGGCCAGCAGGCACAACAGCCAGACGATTCTTCGCTCTTGCGATTCGGAAAAAGTGGCGGGCGGATTGGAATCTGCGGCGTTCACACCATTTTGCATTGCGCGGTCAAATTAAAGCACGCGCGGCAAATCACAAGCCCGCGCCTCAAAATCCGTTTTCCAAATCGAATCTATTTTGGCCGCTCACAACGCTTGTTCCAGCGTTTCGGTCAATTCCTCCGGCGTAAGCACAATCGGATTCGCCTTCATGCTGCTCGCTTTTGCGGCTTTGACGACCAAATCAGCGATGTGCGTTTGTTGAATTCCAAAACTGCCGAGGCGCGGAACTTTCAAATCGGTGACGAGTGCGCGAACCCATTTCACGCCGTCGTCGGCTTTGGCCTTCGAATCGCCGGTGAGCCACCACGCCGCCTCTTCGTAACGATACAACGCCGCACCGTGCGGATCACGCTGGCGCAGCGCGCGGAGATTCATCGCCATCACGTGCGGCAATAATGCCGCGCAAATTGCGCCGTGCGGCGCGGAAAAACTGCCGCCAATCGGCCCGGCGAAACCATGCACCGCGCCCAGCCCAGCGTTGGCCAGAGCCAGTCCGCCGAACAAACTCGCCACCGCCATGTCTTCGCGCGCCGGTTTGTCGTGCCCTTTGCTGAACGCCACGCGCAACGACCGCGCCGCACGGCGAAGCCCCTCGACGCACAATCCGTCGGTCATCGGGTTGGCGCGATTGCAGACGAACGGTTCAATGAGCTGGGTCAGCGCGTCGAGGCCGGTGCTGGCGGTGAGCGCCGGCGGCAAATCACAAGTCAGTTCGGGATCAACCAGCGCCACCTTCGCGAGCATCAACGGACTGCGCAAGCTGACTTTCACTTTGTGTTCGGGCGACGCGAGCACGGAATTGCGCGTCACTTCCGACCCTGTGCCTGCCGTCGTTGGGACCGCGATAAATGGCGCGGATGGTTTGGTCAGAGGCTGACCGCGTCCGATGATTTCGACGTAATCCAGCAGTTCGCCGTCGTTGGTCAACATCGCGGCAATGGCCTTGGCCGCGTCCAGCGCACTGCCGCCGCCAAAACCAATCACCAGTTCGCAACGCTCTGCCTTCGCCAGCTTCGCTCCCTGCTCCACCGTTTTTAATTCCGGCTCGCCAGTGACGGGAAAAGTCACTGCGCTCACGCCTGCGGATCGCAAGCTGGCCAGCACTCGTTCCGCGCGACTGGAATCACGTCCGGTCACGACCAGTGCATGGCGGCCAAATTCCCTGGCGATGGGGCCGGCATCATTGACCGCGCCCGCGCCGAAGACGATGCGGGTGGCGGTGGCAAATTCAAATTTGACGGCGTTCATGGTTTTAAAGGTCGTCGTTCTTTGGAACGCCGGCCTCCGGCCCGGCGCGAACCACGCGCATAACTCGAACGTGCCGGGTCGGAGACCGGCGCTCCGCCCAGACTACCAACCGGCGTCATCCGGGAAAAGGTTGTTGAACTTCACGCTGAAGCGCGGCGCGGCCATCATGGGCGCGACCGCATCCCGCCAGGCCGGGTAATGCCTTGTTTCCTTGTGCGCGGCGGCGGCATTCGCATCCCGATAAACTTCCACCAACACAAAGCGCGCCGGGTCATCCTGCTGCTGGACGACGTCGAAGCGCACGACGCCCGGCTCTTTCAGGCTTTCCCGCGCATTGGTAAGCGTCACCTGTTTGAAAGCCTCCACACACTCCGGTTTGACACGAACATGGACATGAACAACGAGCATGACGCGACGAATATGCGAAAGCGGGGAAAAGCTCAAGCGCCGGGACGGGAAAAATCAAAGCCCCGGCCTGTAGTGACCCTTTTTTTACTCGTCACTCTGCGCGGATTTCTTTAATCATGTGTTCAATCCCATGAGTCGAAGATCGAAGAAAAAAGCCCCTGCCGTGCGTTCAAGCGCGCCCGTTTCGCCGGCCGGTGAAATGCCCGGATTGGCAGATTCCCGCTCGCCGGAATCCGAATGCCGTCCGGCTGGTTTGAACGACCGCTGGACGGTTCCCGGGGTCTGCATTTTTCTGGCGGCGATTATCTGGGTGGTCTTCGGCCAGACACTGGGGCACGAGTTTGTCAACTACGACGACGACTTTTACGTGTATGAAAACCCTGCGGTCACCCAGGGTCTGACGCTCCAGGGGATTATCTGGGCGTTTACCCATGTCCACTGCTCCAACTGGCACCCGCTGACCTGGGTTTCCCATATGCTGGACTGCCAGTTTTATGGATTGAGTCCCGGCGGCCATCATCTCACCAATATTCTCCTCCACACGGCAACGGCGATCCTGCTCTTCCTGATTCTGCGGCAGATGACCGGCGCGCTATGGCGCAGTGCGTTTGTGGCGGCGGTGTTTGCGATCCATCCGTTGCGGGTGGAATCGGTGGCGTGGGTGGCGGAACGCAAGGATGTCCTCAGCGGACTGTTCTTCATGCTGACCATCGGGGCTTATGTCCGGTATGCCCAAAGACGGTCGAGAGTCGAGCCGTCTTCGCTTCGCTCCGCCGCGTCGGGGAGTCGAGAGCCGGGAGCACAAGCAGTTTCAGCCCTCGACCCTCGACTCTCGGCCCTCGACTATTGTCTGGTGCTGTTATTCTTCGCGTTGGGTCTGATGTGCAAGCCGATGCTGGTGACGTTGCCGCTGGTGCTGGTGCTGCTGGACTACTGGCCGCTGAACAGGTTGCGAGCCGATGCCGCCACCGAACCGGTCTTCCGGCTGGCCGGCCGGCTGGTTCCCAGGCGTCTGGTTTTTGAAAAGCTGCCCTTGCTCGGACTGGCAGTCGCATCGTGTGCGGTCACGATTTTTGCCCAGACGAAGTCCATCCTGCCGTTCGAAAACATGTCCCTTTCCTTGCGCGTGGGTAATGCCTTGATCTCCTGTGTGGCCTATTTGGGCCAGATGTTCTGGCCGTCGGGTCTGGCGGTTTTATACCCGTTTACGGCCGGGGGTGTTGGGGTTTCAGAAGTGGTGCTGTCATTGGTTCTGTTGGCCGGCATTTCCACGGGCGTTTTTATCCTGCGTCGTCGTCGCCCCTGTTTTTTGACCGGCTGGTTGTGGTATCTCATCATGCTGGCGCCGGTGATCGGGATTGTTCAGGTGGGCGCTCAGGCGCGGGCGGATCGTTACACCTATCTGCCACAGATCGGCTTGTATCTGTTGCTGACCTGGGCGGCGGCAGATCTGTGCGCCGGCTGGCGTCACCGCCGCGTGGTGCTGGGCGGCGGCTCCATGATCATCCTCATGGCTTTGATTTTCTGCGCGCGCGCGCAGACTGCTTATTGGCGGAATAGTGAATCGCTGTGGACTCACACGCTGGCCTGCACGTCTGACAACTTCATTGGCCACAACAACCTCGGCATCGCGCTGCTCAAAACGGGCAATGTGGACGAAGCGATGGTTCATTACCAAAAGGCGCTGGAAATCAATCCCGACTTCGCGGAAGCCCACAACAACCTTGGCAACTTTCTGTTCAAAAAGGGCAGTGTGGACGAAGCGATGGTACATTTCCAAAAGGCGCTGGAAATCACACCCGACTACGCGGAAGCCCACAACAACCTCGGCTACGCGCTGCTCAA
>PMOA01000027.1 GCA_003161635.1 Limisphaerales bacterium | reverse complement strand
TGGAGTTGGGGTTGACTTGGACGACCTGATCGTTGATGGCGGCGGCTGGCGAGTCCACTTTTGCTTCTGTGACCGGCGTCTGCCCGCCGGCGTTGCCGGCATGTCCTCCCATCAATCCCTTCAATACGACCATGATTCCCAGCAGGCCAAAGGCAACCACCAGGATCAAAATTACCACTTTCGGACGCATAATTTGTTCGAGTTTTTGATTATTAAAAAGACGCAACCCAAAGCGTGCCTTTTGGCGCCGGCTCTGGGTTGCGCTATGATATTAGCTGTTTTTCTTAATTATCAATAACTGGTATCGTAAGCATCATGATAGGTCGGGTTATTGATCCCGTGCGAGGTAAGGCCGGCTTGCGGGTTGTATGGGCTTTCATTTTGGTAGGGCAGATCCCAACCACTTGTTCCATATACTTCTCCACCGACGACATTCGGGAAGGGATAAGGATTAAACTGATCTTCGTCCGGATTGAAATAGCCGTTATCATGAGTATTACCAGAATGATCATAATCATGAATATAATCACTAAAATAATAAGTAGCATAGGCATCATAAGTACTGCCACCACCAGGGCCATACCAGCCACTATAAAGTGTGTAATAGTTACCCTGACCATTATTAGAGGCATAATTCTCTTGATTATCCCACCAACACGTGTCGTCACAGCAGCCGATGTCTTTCACAATCTTTTCCGTAAAGGTGGCGGAGCCGGTTATGAGCGAGCAGACCAGCCCGATAAAACCATAACCGTTGGCCGAGTAGCTGGCAGTGCCAACAAAGTCCGCAGCCACATCCGTGGAGTTCACCATCATGAGACTCCAATTGTAGGTGACGATGCCATTCAACGTGAAACGCATCTCATAGCGGCTGGGTAATCCGAGACGTGAACGAATCGGATCAGAATACACCAGAAGATCCGGCGTAGTCCCATCAGCGATACCAACAGACGGGGTCACGCCCGTAAAGCCGACGTATGCATAATAATACTCACCAGCTGATGAATTTGCGTCCGAATTGGTTACCCACGCAGGATTCAAATAACTATTATTGATGGTGTTATCAAAAGACAACGACAGGTAATACTTGTCNNACGCCTTTGCCCAGCAAAAAGTTCGGCGAGGTGCAGCAGGGAGGACCGCTTTGCCCGCCTTCCTTGGTCGTGAAGGTGGCATCGCTGATGAAGCTGTTCAAATAGAAGCAATCGTAGCACTCCTGAACCGAGAGATAGAAGAAGAAGGTAACATTCTCACAAAGAGGATCACCGGAAGAACTTTTGTGGCCCGGGTCTTTCACATAAATCTGACCCCAAGGCTGCATGTGGCCGGGAGGATATTGGCCTGTGGTGGCAATAGGCGTCTCAGTATCACTACTAACATCTTCAGCAAACGGAACCGGCAGGAAATGCCTACCCGTATCGAGCCGGGCATATTCATCGGTTCCATCGGCAATACTGGTTCTACAATTGTTGTCAAGGTAAGTGGTGAGGTCATTTATGTAACACCACGGGTCACTTGCGCTATCTCCATCCGGGAAACCATCAGTTAATTCATGATAAGCAGGGTTATCGTAGGATGTGTCATAAAAATTACCGTCGGCGCCGTCATCGTTAAACGATCCGAGGAGGGAGTCGTTGTAATAGTAGAAATCCGCATAAGATTGCGCGAGAGCATCATTAATGTTCCAGAAGCCACCCAGCTCTCCCTGCACCAGCACCAGCTTGGCCTGGGAAGTGTAAAAGCCGCCATTTTTATGCAGAACGAATGCGATGGCCTTCATAACATCCGTCTGCGTCATCTTTGTGGTCGCGGTCTTATAGTGGGTCGGNNCCCTGGCTAAAATTACCCGCGTTTAGCGCCGTAGAAGTGCTCACGCTTGATTGTTGCATCACTGACAAGGAAAACGTCAGCGTGTCTTCCTTGATGCTCTGCGCGAACGCTTGCGTTCCCACGCAAGCTCCCAAAACGAGCGCTGTAATCAGTTTTTTTCTCATTTTCATATTTTCGTTTTTGTTGTTGTTTGTTGTGCGTTGTTTCATCCGACATGCGCCCTGTTTGGGTGCCNNAATTTGAACCACTTTTACACGGGCATAAAACGGGCGTCAACTATTTTTATTAATTATTTTGTTCTCAGTTTTACCATGTTCCATCCTATGCGCACCCTCTTGGGTGCCTCATTTGAGGATAATATTTACACTGGCACAAAGCAGGCGTCAACCACTTTTATCACTTTTTTCAACATTTTTTAGGGGGGGGTGATTCGCTTGTTAAGCATCTTTTTACCAATGATTTATGACGTTCCGAACAGACTGCACGCAGTCACGATCAGCCATGGAAGCGCGAGAAATGTGAATAAAAACGGATTTCGACGGGTGGTGTGCGCCGTGTTGCCCAAACCGAACGGTGCGCGGGCGTCCCGCCCGCAGCAGTCCCGGCGGCTAACAGGCCATGCCATTATCAGGAGTTTTTCAGGCCTGCGAATAGGCCTGCGAATGTGCTGCGGCCAGGATGGCCGCGCTCCGGGATTTTGGCAAAGCGCCCTCAAGATGCACCCGCAGGAAATCGTTTCCCTGCCAGCCAGGAGCGGTTGAGATCCGGAGAAATTTTGAATCACCCGAATCCTTAGCCGGAACGATTTAACCCGAAAACCGAAATTGGCTTGCCTGTGGTTGCGACGCCCCCGTCGCAGAAGGTGAGGGCGACGCCTCGTCGCCGGTTGGGCAACCGCCCGCCCTGGGTGGCTTGGAAAAATGCGCCGGGGGCGGCGCATTCACCCTTCGGTGACGCGGCGTCACCGCTACGATCACTCGGCCAACTTCGGTTTTCGGGTTCAATTTGGAAAGGGAGCGCGGAGTTTACTCCGCCTCAACGTTCCAGCTCCTGATACCATTTCCCGATAATAATCGGCACATTTCCCAGACGGTAGGGCCGCGCTGCCTTGTCGCGCTGAAGCAAAGCGAAGGCGGATGCGCGGCCATCATACCCGGCGGCGCAGCCCGTCCTCCGCAGTAGCTCTGTTACGGAGGGTGGACAGCGCCGCCCTACCCATTGCACCGATTGTCTCTGGGAATTGGTATGAGTTTTGGCGAAGCATCCCGATCTCGTTGACGGGATCGGACTGAAGCGGCGTGAACGCCGTGCGCCGTTCGCTAAGGATTCGGGTTAATCATGGCGTTGGAGGAAGTTGACACCTTCTCCAAAGGAGCATTTGTCTTGATCAGCCCCTGATCGTCTTTTTTTTCTCCCGCGTTCTTGCGTTTCTCCATGGCGCGGAGGACCGATTGGACATTGGTTTTGTCCATCGGACTTTGGGCTGAAGCGAGAGCCTGCGTGGCCCGGGCCAGGCCTTCGGCCTGCTTGCCGGACTCGAAAAGCACAATCGCGCGAGTGATCTCCACTTTCGTCGTATTGGTTGTGGAAAGTTTCCCGGCCTGATCCAGAGCCTCGCCGGCCAGGGCAAAATCGCGGGTCGCAAGCTTCGGAAACGTGGCGATTGCGAATGCCAGATCGCACAACAGCGGCACATCGTTGGTCCGGGCCGCCAGCAGCGTCCGCCCCGCCAACGCGGCCCGGTCACTACCCTGGCGCGCCAAAATCAGATACTGCTGCATCTGGTGCCAGGCGAGATCTGTTTTCCCCGCCTGCTTCTCGTCATACCAGCCCGCGGTGATTTGATCCAGAGCCTCGCCCAGCCCTTGATACGGAGGGCCGTGCCAAAGCAGGTTGCCATTCGTGCCCACCACGAACACATACGGAATTCTCCGCTGCCCGACGGGCTTCATATAAGACAACGAGGTG
This sequence comes from Limisphaerales bacterium, assembly GCA_003161635.1. Taxonomy (GTDB): domain Bacteria; phylum Verrucomicrobiota; class Verrucomicrobiia; order Limisphaerales; family UBA11358; genus UBA11358. Next base: position 5,283 of record PMOA01000027.1, on the reverse strand, counting down.
TGCCGCTTGTTATCCGCGGCGATCGCATACTCAATGTTCGTGCCGTCATGCTGGACAAACTCCTTGATTTTTTCCGCCGGTTCGTCGCTGATCCCCACCACCACGACGCCATTGGTTTTGAAACGTTTTTGGAGGTCGTTGAGGTTGGTGATGCTGGCGCGGCAGGCCAAACCCGTGGTGTTCCAAATCTCCACCACATAAATGTTCGTGCCCGCCTTGACTTCCACCGGCTGGCCCTTGATCCATTCACTCACATTCAGGGACGGGGCGGGTTCACCAACCAAGCCACCCAACCCAATATTGGGCGCGAGGCAAGCCATCAGAACCACGAGCGGGAATACATACTTCATCATATTCATATCGAATGAGTTTATTCATGACCGGCGCCTCGCGCAAGCTCCAAAGTTTTGCTGCCGGAGTGAAAACAAAACTGGCAAGGTCTGCGCGAGCAGAACTGGAATATTTTTAACGGGTGGCTGAAGGCAACAATGGGAGGCTGGCGCGTGAACAAGGCGGTTCAGGGCTTGCCCGCCGGGGCAATGTTCTGGTTGGTTTTTGCCGCCGTGCCTGCCGGGGCAGTGATCTGGTTGGTTTTTGCCGCCGCCAAACGTACTTCCATGGCGTGGATGCAGACTTGGACTTCGTCCTTTGCCTCCTGGCTCTGGGCGGAAGCCAGGGCCTGTCTGGCCCGGGCCAGGCCCTCTTCTTCCTTGCCGGTCTGGAAAAGCAAAATGGCGCGAGCCACGGCGATGTCCGTGGTGTTCGTCGTCGCCAGTTGCTCCGCCCGATCGAGCGCCTCGCTGGCCAGCGCAACATCGCGCTTCTCAATGAAAGGGTCGGTGGCGATTTTGGACGCCAGATCACACAACCCCGCCGCATCGTTGGTCCGGATGGTCAGCAGCATCCGGCCCACCTTAACACTCCTCGCATCATCCTGACGCGCCAATGCCAGATATCCCTCCATCTGTTCCCTGGCAATGATGCTTTTTTGCGTCTGCTCCAGGTTGTATCGGCCCGACGTGATTTCATCCACCACCTCGCCCAAACCCCCGATCAGTGGATGGCCGTGCCAGAGCACATTGCCGTCCTTGCCCACGACAAACGCCCGGGGAAGCTGGAACTGTTTGAAGGCGTGCTGGTAATTTCTTGCGGTTCTGCCCGGCAAGTCGTCGGCGGCGACGGTGAAATCAATTTCCGCCCCTTTGGACTGGACGAACGCCTTGAGCTGCTCCGGCGCTTCGTCGCTGATGGCCACGACGACCACCCCTTTGTCCTGGTATATCTTCTGGAGAATGCTAAGGTTGGTAAGGGCGAAATCGTTGGCCCGGCTGAGGGTGCAGAACACCAGGACATAAACGTTCGTGCCCGCCTTGATTTGCACCGGCTTGCCCTTGATCCATTCCTTGATCGTGATGGGCGGGGCAGGGTCGCCGAGTTTGCCCGCGTCGCGCTGCCGGTCGCCGGGCATTTTATTCTTAATCAATACGGAATTCGTGTCAACGGCGGTTTGGTCCGGAACGCTGGGGATTGCCCGGCAACTCAGAACCGGCGCGAGGCAAGCCAGCAAGCCGGCAAGCAACAATACTTTTTTATTAATCATTGTCTGTGAGTTTTTTTCAGAACCGGATGTCAAGCAAGTCTAAAATCAGTTGGACTTCCCCCGGTTTTTACCCGAAGCCGAAAACTCGTTGTCGGTTTGGTGTTGCGAGGACGGGAGTCCCGCGGCACCAAGGACACCAGACGCCCAAGCTTGAGAGCAACACCACTGCCGCCGTCAACGTTAGATTCGACTGCAGGCTGAAGTTCAGGGTTGGGGTTGTAAAGGGGTCGGTTCTGAATGGCGCTTAGGCGTCGCGCGCGCGGAATTTCTCGACTTGCTGCTGCGGCACAACGTCACGCCATTTCAATATACTCCCGAAGAACTGGCTGAAGAATTGAAAGATGTCTGAACCCCGGGTCATCAATGCTTTACCGGTCATCTTGCTCGCCAAAGCGGGATTGATGGAGTGTGTTTCCTCGCTGGCTGAAACCTTCGTCGTTCCTGAACCGGTGGCGGATGAAATTTTTAGCGTTCGTGGCGAGGATGCGGCGGCGCGGTGGTAAATCAAATTGCGCAATACGGCAAATCGAAGGATTTGGTGAAGCGCGTGGGCAAATTTGTGAGAACCATGACGCAGACCGCAGCTTTCGGGGACACGCACTCCGGCCAATGAAACCAAGGAATGGCCATTTTCGGCCCGTCACACCTCCTGAACTCCCATGACCCGGGGAACGAAGGGCAGAAGCCAAACCAATGTTTTGGGAAACCGTTTTCTGATAACCCTCTGAAGGTAAGGTAATTAGAATAGATTTGGCTCCTTGAGATGTAATCAAAATTGCTCAAAGCGATTTAGGAAAATTCTTCTTGCATTTCAGCAAAGGTCTGGATATACTAGCGCCAACGGTAGGAGCTGTCAGCCTGAGCTGAAGCGAATACCTGCAATACAACAAATCCAGATTCAGCAGGAAACTTATGAAACATACATTTGGTTTGGCAGCGGTAGTTGCTCTTGGTCTTTGCGCGACTCAGGTGCACGGTCAGTCGGTTAATTTCAATTTCTCTGATAACACCGCTGACGGTTGGGTGAACGGAGGATTCAGCTCTAGCCCGGCCTCTACAGTCGTTACCATCGGTGGCAACAATTACATCAGCATTCCTCTCGGTGGATTCCAGGTGGCAAATGTTAATTCCAGCTTGGTTAGTGGCACCCCTGCCTCCACCTTCAACGCTGCGATGTATGCCGCCCTTAACAACCCGTTAGGCTACGATCTCAATTTTAACTATTACATTGATACATCTACTTTTACCACTCCCGGCACTTACCTCCAAGTCGGCTTGTTTGTCAACCCGGGCAGCGGCTTCTACTCGCAAGTTTACGGCAGCCCAAACGGACTTCAGTTGAATGGCACCCAGGTTGCCAGCGGCTCGGTGTTCCAAGGTCAGGTTTCTATTCCTATGTCTGCGTTTGCTGTTGACGCGAATGCTGCCACAGAAACTTCTTTCCGACTGGGAATCGTTGAAAATGGCGATGGCACTGGTGTGAAGGTGAACTTTACCGATCTCAGCGTAACTCCCGTTCCGGAACCTTCCACGTTGGCGCTGGCCGGTTTGAGTGCAATGGGCGGCTTGATGCTGTTCCGCCGCCGTCTCGCTTAAGTTTCAGTCCTTTCAAAAACCCCGGCTTCGGCCGGGGTTTTTTGTTTCAACGGATGGCATTGAAAACAGATTTTGCGTTTCTCATCCTGTTTGTGTTCAATCGTTCGACATGAAAACGCAATCTGACGTCAAAGACCGCTTTGTTATCATCATGGCCGGCGGCCGCGGCGAGCGGTTCTGGCCGTTGAGCCGCGAAAAAATGCCCAAGCAACTGCTCGCACTGCTCGGCAAAAAATCGTTTTTGCAGGAAGCCGTGGAGCGGGTGCTGCCGCTCGTGCCGGCGAAAAACATTTTTATCATCACCAACGCCGCGCAGGTCGCCGAGGTGCGGAAACAACTCCCGAAATTGCCGAAGGATAATGTCGTGGCCGAGCCGATGGGTCGCGACACTTGCGCCGCTGTCACACTTGGCGCGGCGCTCGTCGGTGCGCGTTCCACCACCGGCGTCATGGCGGTGTTGCCCGCTGACCATGTCATTCCCGAGGAGAAAAAATTCCAGCAGGTTTTGTCGGACGCATTTGACGTGGCCGCGCAGGGCCAGGCGATTGTGACAATTGGCATCAAGCCGACCGAGCCGGCGACCGGTTACGGCTATATTCATACCGGAGCCGAACTGCCGACGCCGGCGGGCGCAAAAAAAACGAAGACAACTTTTTTCAAGGCTGAACGGTTCGTGGAAAAGCCGGATTTTCAGCGCGCGCTGGATTACGTCAACAGCGGCCAGTATCGCTGGAACGCGGGGATGTTCGTCTGGTCGTTTGTGACCATCACGGAAGGGTTGCAGAAGCATCAGCCGGAAATGTATGCGGCGTGCCAGCGCTGGTTCAAAGCGGCGAACAATCCGTCCAAACTGGCGAAGGTTCTGGCGAAGGAATATCCCGACATCAAAAAAATTTCGATTGATTACGCGCTGATGGAGCACGCGCAAAACGTCATCGTGGCCGATGGTGTGTTTGAATGGGACGATTTCGGTTCCTGGACGGCGCTGGCGCGGCATCTCAAGGCGGACCCCGAAGGCAATTGTGCCGTGGCCGATTTCATCCACGTGGACGCGGCACGGAACATCATCTACGACGCGCGCACCAAAGACCGGCGCACGCCGATTGCCGTGGTCGGTTTGCGCGATTCAATTCTGGTGCAGACCGACGACGCGGTATTGCTGGCGCACAAAAGCCAGGCGCAAAAGGTCAAGGAGCTGGTCAGGAAACTCGGTGAGGATGCGAAGTTGAAGGGGTTGGTGTAGCCGCGTTTGTAAAAACGCGGTCGGCTGATTCACAAATAAATTGAATCCGCGTTTTCGCAAACGCGGCTACGATGAAAATGAATAGGCTTATTGAGCAGAAGGACAATCTGCCACGGCTGCTTCGCCATCATTATCAAGGTCATGCGGTTGTCATGTGGACGCTGACGATGGAGCATCGCGCCAAAGGTTGGCTGAAAGAGTTCTTTCATTTGCGCTTTCGAGAACTCATGTTGCACGCGGCTGTTCGTGAAAAAATTTGGTGTCCAACCTATTGCCTCATGCCCGACCACCTACACCTCGTCTGGATGGGAATGAGACGCGAAAGTGACCAGCTCAATGCAATGAAATTTCTCCGCCGCCAATTGGCGCCCGCGCTCAGATCACACAAGTTCCAGCACCAGGCCCACGACCACGTTTTGCGTGAGGATGAGCGTAAACGCGGCGCATTTGCGCGAGTTTGTTTCTATGTGCTGGCAAATCCGGGCCGTGCAAAACTGGTGGCGGAAGGCGAGAGTTGGCCGTTCAGTGGAGTGGTGGTGCCCGGTTATCCGGCGTTGCATCCAATGCAGGAGGATTGCTGGGAGAGGTTTTGGAAACTCTATGTGGCCGAGCGGGAAAGTGAACCACCTGCGCCTTCTGTCCCGCCAATGCAGTGAAATGTAGCCGCGCTTGTGAAAGCGCGGTCGGATGATTAAGAGATAAACAATTCCGCGTTTTCACAAACGCGGCTACACAACATGGTGCGCCGCCAAACGCGGCTTGACCTTTTCCCCCAAAAAGGCATTCTATTCGATTCGGTTTGAAAAATTATGCAGCACATTAGAAACATCGCCATCATCGCGCA
>PMOA01000062.1 GCA_003161635.1 Limisphaerales bacterium | reverse complement strand
TGCTGGTGGTCATCGCCATCATTGCGATTCTGGCGGCCCTGCTTCTGCCGGTTCTCAGTCGCGCCAAAGCTGCTGCCAGGAAGACGACCTGTATCAACAACACCCGCCAGATAAACCTGGCACTACGCATGTATGCGGACGATCACCAAGACGCCATTCGTGCCATCACGAACAAGGAAGATCTCTACGTCACTTACAAGGAGAGCATCCAACCTTATCTGTCGCGAAACGGTTCCAGCACAAATGATCAACTCTTCGCTTGCCCGGCGGACGACTTCAATTGCGATGACCGATTCATCAGCGACCTGTTCTTGTTCGAGCATGTCGAGGGGAAAAGCTTCCACCGGCAGAAGACGACGCGTTATTCGAGCTATTTTTTCAACGGCGAATCCGCGGATAAACCGGAGACACGCATGGGGCAAAAGCTGTTTTCCTCCGTTCACGAGCCTTCCCGCGTCGTGCTCGTGGGCGAGCTTTCCGGGGCCTTCGGGCTAAGCGCCCACGACCGCAAAGAGCCCTACCAGTTCAACAATGCCCCGAACGTGATGAGCTTTGTGGACGGGCACGTCAGCTACATCCGCATTTATTGGAACGGTGTCAAAGGATTCGATGGCATTTCTGCTTTTTACGAACCTCCTGCTGGATATGACTACAAATGGTTTGGCAATTAGCCGGAACCAGAACAACAGAGGGCGGCCGAACCATCGCGCTGCACTCGACGCCGGAAGCGGGTTCTGTTTGCATACCGGGCGTCATCGGCCCGGCGCGAGTGAGCGCGGGCGTTAGGCCGAAACTAGTCGCCAAACACGGTGTTCATAAGACCATCGATGAAAAAATCCATCGCAATTGTATTCGCAGCCGGCGTTTTACTTCTTCCAGGTTGCAGCAAGCTGTCGTCTAGCAATTTGACAGATTGGGGGGTGGTCGAGCTTACCGCTAAAACTCCGAAGCATCTGAGTCTCGAAGGAAAGGACTGCACTCTCACCGCAACACCGCTCGCGGATGGCAAGCTCGCAGTTCTTATCGAAACCGAAGTTGATGCAGACGGGAAGAATTACCCTGGAGTCCGACCCGGCACTCCTGTGCGATTGACCGAGCATACGATCTTTCCTCCCAATTTGGAGATTGTGTCTTCTGTTGGTCCAAAGTTGGTTCGTTTCACCCTTAAGCTTAAAACACCATGAAACCGGCCTAACCCCGCGCTGGAGCCAACAGCCACCGCCCCTTCAGTTTTGACCGGGACATGAAATTCGATTATCGTCATTGCATTGCTGAGTTGGATGACCCGGACAAGGCGCACGTGAGAGACACGAAAAAGGAAGACCTGATTTCATTTCATCACGGATGGGGCACGGAAATCAGAAATAATTTTGGACTCTGGAGAGGCAACACAAATTTGTTGGCAGATTGCCGCGCAGAGGAGCCGGACGGGGCTTCGATGGTTATTATCGAAGCAGTATGGCAAAGATTACAGAAGCCATGACCACGACACCTAACAAATTGCTGCAGGCAACAGCCGCTGCCCCTGCCAGTTGCGATTGATTTATGAAATTTGTTTGTCATTTTGCTTTCAATCCCGCAGTGCGGGACTCGGCGGCTGTGCCTGAGCTTGGTTCGTTAGGTGTCTCTACGCGCACCGTGAAAACAAAGTTCACATGGCTTGTTTTGGTTGTCGGGCTTCCGGATGGTTTCGGCCCAGACCGAACATGCCATAGCCGGACAGCATGTCCAGGTATTGAATCCCCTTGACGTCCCAGAGGTAAGGTCCTTCGGCGCGGGTATAACAGCGGTCAAAACCAATGGTTTTCAGCGTGCGGACATTCGCGGGGTTTACGTGCTCGTGGTGCAATTCGTAGTTGCGGCCCTCGTGCTCCCGCAGCAAGGCCCGGATATCCAGGCCGGCAGTCGTTGGTCTCTGCACTTCAGTATCTAACAGCATAGGGGTCTGGTCAGGTTTCGTAACCGCTATTCCGATTCTTCCGACAGTGTTGCACGAAGACGCGCTAAAATGATTTTTTTTCTTCCCGTTGTTTCCCGTTATTACCGACGCGGATTGGGAGGGCAAGGCCCTGTTCCGCACCGTGATGATCCTGACGAGCCACTGTGGCGTCGGCTGTTCGGCGTTCAGTGTTCGATGAATCGCGAGCGGACGACAAATTCCAGAAGGGCAGAACATTCAACTCCGCTATCGCGCGAGCAGGCATTCAATTCTATTAACTTCGAGGACCCGTCTTCGCTTCCGTCTTCACTTCGTTACGCCGCGACAGGTCGCTCCGCCGCGGCAAGCGAGGGCGAACCGTCTTCATTACATTTCCGTCTTCGCATTGCTTCGCCAAGACAAGTCGCCGCGCCAAGGAACGACGAGGAGGCCGCGTAAAAGGCGCTCCGCCTCACGCGGTGGGAAAATATTCAACATTCAACCCTTCGTCGGCAGCCGGTCAAAACAGCGGTCCACGACCGGCGGGCTCTGAGGTGACAATCAATGGCGGCGGCGGCTTTGCGCGCATCCCGCACCACGTCGGACAAAGAGGCGGGACCGCGCACAATGGAACCGCTGGCGAAAACGCCGGGAAAGTTCGTCATCTGATTCGCGTCCACCTGCAGACAACCACGCCCGTCCAGGGACAGCTTGGCGAAATCGTCGCTGTCCGGCAGCCGGGGCACGGTGAAACCATACGCCACGAACACCACGTCCGCGAGAACATCGAATTCCGAGCCGGCCACAGGCTTGACCGCCGGCCGGCCAGTGCCGCCGGGCCCGGCCAGTTCCATTCGAATGCAGCGGACATGAGTCACTTCGCCCGCCGCATTGCCGGGCACGGCCACCGGCTGGCTCAGGAACATAAACCGCGCGCCTTCCTCCTGGGCATTCGCATATTCCTCCGCGTCGGCGGGCAGGCTGGCCTCGTCACGGCGATAGAGGCACAAGGCAGCGGCAGCCCCGCGGCGGATGGCGATGCGCAGGACGTCCATCGCGGTGTCCCCGCCGCCGAGCACCACCACGCGTTTGCCCCGCACATCCACAGACGGCTGGTCCGCCGGTCCGCCTGCGGGAAGCGCATTTTGGCTGACGAACGGAAAGGCCTGGTAAACTCCGCGCAACTCCGCTCCGGGCACGTCCAGCGGCATGGCATCGGCGAGGCCGAACCCAAGAAAGACGGCGTCGAACTCGCGCCGCAATTCGCTCAACTTCACGTCCTGTCCGAAGGTGATCCCCATGCGAAAACGGATGCCGCGCCGTTTCAGCGATTCCAGGCGGCGTTCGACCAGTTCCTTGTCCACGCGGAACCCGGGCAATCCATTCATCACCCGACCGCCGGGTTTCTGGCGGGAATCGAAGACGGTGACCGCATAACCGCGCCGAGAAAGGGTGTCGGCCGTCACCAGACCGCCGATGCCGGAGCCGAGCACGGCCACGCTCTGGCCCTTGGCATGCTCCACCGCTGGTTCGGCCAGGCCGTGTTTCCAGCCGTAGTCCAGCACGAACCGCGAGAGGGCGCGGACCGGCACCGGCTCGGATTTTCCCGCCAGGATGCAGGCTTGCTCGCATAGGCGACCGCCCACGCAGACGTGGGACGCCAGTTCCGGAATGCTATGGGTGACAAAAAGAAGTTCGGCGGCTTCCTTGAACTGTCCATCCGCAATCAGCGCCAGCAGTTCATGGATGGGAGTGTCCAGCGGGCAAGCTTCGACGCAGGCCGGATTCGGACATTGGATGCAGCGGCTGGCCTGCTCGCGGGCGGTGGCTTCGTCGTAGGCGCCGGCGGTTTCACGGAAATCGGAAACCCGGTCGGCAGCCGGACGTTTCGGCGGCTCCGCGCGGTCAATTTCACTCCAGGCGTATTTCGCTTTCCAACCGGGCGAGGAATTAGGGTTCATGCTCCGCCTTCCGTTTGAATGTGCTCAGTGAAACTCGCGGTCACGCGTCACGGCCGGGCTGCCGTGACTCGTGGTCATCTCAAGGGATTTCTTGGGGCAAACTTCCACGCAGTAGCCGCAGGTGATGCACCGCAAACGGTCAATGGCCCATTTCTTTTGCGCACGGTTCACCAGTAGCGCGCCGGTGGGGCATTTCTTGGCGCAGATGTTGCAATAGACGCAGTTGTCCTTGGTGAAGACCAACTGGCCGCGCGAACCGGCCAGCGCCTTCCGCGGTTCGAAGGGATAGCGGGTGGTCGGCGGCTTGGTCAGCGCCCACTTCAGGGCCAGTTTGGACATTTCGAAGTAACCCATATCACCTTTCCGTACAACTGATGCAGGGATCAATCGTGAGCACAATCATCGGCACGTCGGCCAGGTCGCATCCCGGCAGCACCTTCAACATGGCCGGCAGATTGGCAAAGGTCGGCGTGCGCACGCGGAACCGCTGCAGGTTCTTGGTGCCGTTGGCTTTCAAATGGTAAACCACCTCGCCGCGCGGCTGTTCGGTGCGCGTGATGGTCTCGCCGGTGGGATTGCCGGTGACTTTCACGGCGATTTCCCCGTCCGGAATTTTCGCAAAGGCCTGCCGGATGATCTGGACCGACTGGAAAAGTTCCTCGCAACGGACGGCGCAACGGGCGTAGGAATCGCCTTCGGTGCGCGTAATCGGCTCGACGGGGATGTCCTTGAACGCGGCATAACCCTGCTGGCGCATGTCTTGCGCCACGCCGCTGGCCCGGAGCATCGGGCCGACGCAGCCGAGGTCCCAGGCTTCCTGTTTCGAGAGCACGCCGATGCCGCAGAGCCGCGCCTTCACTGAGCGGTCATTGAGAAACACCCTGGTGATGTCCCGCAGGTCCTGCTCAATCCCATCCAGGTCTTTCAAAATAGTCTTGATGGTTTCGGCGTTTATGTCGCGCCGCACGCCGCCGATTTTGCAGGAGCCGAAAATGACGCGGCCCCCGGTGGTGGCTTCGATGATGTTGAGCACCTTTTCGCGCACGCGCCAGGAGTGCATGAACAGGCTTTCAAAACCCATGCCGTCGGCCATCAACCCCAGCCAGAGCAGATGGCTGTGGATGCGGGAGAGTTCGCCCCAGACCGTCCGCAGATACAGCGCGCGGGGTGGCACCTGAACATTCATGATGGTTTCAATCGCCTGGCAATAGGTCTGCCCGTGGATGAAGCTGCAGATGCCGCAGATGCGTTCGGCGACATAGACGAATTCGACGTAGTCCTTCGTTTCCGCCAGCTTTTCCAGCCCGCGATGGATGAAACCTATGGACGGCCGCGCCTCGATGACTTTTTCGTCTTCGACGACGAGATCGAGATGAATCGGCTCCGGCAACACCGGGTGCTGCGGGCCGAAGGGAATGACAGTGCGTGGCATAAAAATTTATTTGGTTGCCCCCGGGTTGGCGGCGGGAGCTGTGGCGCAGGATGCCGTGCCGGACACCGGAGTTGTCGCGCTGCTGGCGCACGCCACTTTGGTGCTGCCAAACGGGAACTTGATTGCCGTTTTGTAAAAGTTGCCGTGAAAGTCGACGGTCAATCCGTCCACCTTCACGTTGAACAGATCGTGGATTTCATTCTCGTAAAGTATCGCACAGTCATAGATCGAACTGATGCTCGGCAGCCGGGTTTCAACGGCGGGAAGAGACAGGCGCAGGTTGGTAAGGCGGCTGTTGAGATCGAAGCTGTAGGTCAGTTCCACCTGGTCGGGCAGGCGCGTGGCGCTCATTTGCACCAGCCGATGCCCCTGCTCGCGTTTGGCCCGGACTTTGTCCAGCAACGTGTCAACCGTGATAAGCTCGATTTGTTCCTGGCTCATTGGCGTTTCTTTTGCAGATAGACCCACGTGATGGCGGGCGTGAACGGCTCGGTTTTGAATTCCTGGTAGCCCTGAGCGCGAAACTGGAACAGGTTCCGTTCGCTCCGGTGGCCGGTTTTGACCTCAAAGCGTTTCGCCCCGGGAAAAGCCCTTTCGATTTCCTCCACCAGCCGGCGACCGATGCCGCGGCCACGGAAGTAAGGATGAACAAGCACCCGGCTCAGATAGGCGCTGTCGTTCAAGGCATAGCCGCGCATGGAGCCGATGATCTTGCCGTTGACGACGGTCTTGATAAAAACCTGCTCCGACCGGTCGAAGTCCTTCTGGAGTTCCTCCAGCGTCTGCTGCAACGCCGGCAGGCTGTCGTCGCCGTAGATTTCCGCCTCGCTCTGGTAGGCGATCTTTTGCAACGCGAGGATTTCCGGCGCGTCGCTTTTCTCCGCGCGCAGGTAAAGCGCCTGGTCGAGGCTGTTGGCGAGGGAGGTCATCTCCTTCTGCTTTTTCTCCAGGACGCCGAGCGCCTGGACGACCCCGTCAATGATCGCCTCGGGCCGCGCCGCGCAACCCGGCACGTACACGTCCACCGGAATGACGCTGTCCACGCCGCCGGAGATGTTGTAGCACTCGCTGAAAATTCCGCCGCTGGCCGCGCAGGCGCCGACCGCCACCACTACCTTCGGCTCCGGCAACTGGTGATAGATGTTGCGAATGACGTCCTTGCTCTGTTCGTTGACCGCGCCGGTGACCAGGAAAATGTCCGCGTGCTTCGGGTTGCCGGTGTTGATCACGCCCAGACGCTCGACGTCGAAGCCCGGCGTCAGGCAGGCGAGCGTTTCGATGTCGCAGCCGTTGCAACTCGAAGCGTCGTAGTGGATGATCCAGGGTGATTTGGTAAAGCCAGACATAGCATCATACCTACCGCAACAGGGAAAGAATTAGAATGTTTCCAAAGCCCAGCACCGCCGCGACAACCCAGGCGCTCTTCAGCACCGTTTGCCACTTGAGCCGGGCGAACACGTTGTCCACCAGAATGATTAACACAAACACCAGCAGTGATACCGCGATTCCGAGCGCCGGTATCGAAGCGAAGAACAAATAAACCCAGCCCAGCAGAAAGACGCTTTCATACCAATGCGCAATCTCGATCATCGCCAGCGTGCGGCCGGAGAACTCGGTAGTGATGCCGCTCACCAGTTCCTGGTGGGCATGGTGCGAGCAGGACAGATCGAACGGCGATTTGCGGAACTTGATTTCCAGCGTGAAGAGGAAGCCGAGGAAAATCCCCGGCAGCGCCAGCACGAGCAGCGTGGGATGGCTGGCAATTTCATTCACGGCAAAGCTTTTTGTGACCATGTACATCCCGATGGCCGTCAGCAGCACCATCGGTTCATAGGCCATCATCTGGATCAGTTCGCGTTCCGCGCCGATGAAGCTGTAAGGCGAACTGGCCTTGTAAGCGCCGAGCACGAAGAAGATCGCCGCCAGCGTCAGCGCGAAGATCACCAGCAGCAAATCCGCTCCGCCAAAGAACAGCCCGCCGGTGAAGATCGCCAGCAAGAGAAAGAAAAAGATGTAGTAGTTCTGCGAGCGGCGGACGACGACATTCTCCTTCTGCATGAGCTTCAGCACGTCGTAGAACGGCTGAAAAATCGGCGGACCCTGGCGCGATTGCATCCGCGCCGAAATCCGGCGGTCCCAACCCGCCAGCAAACCGCCGACGATGGGCGCCGCCACCAGATAAATGAGCAAACGAATCCAAGGGTTCATAGACAATACAAATGTAAAGCGGTAGGGACGCGCTGCTGCGCGTCCTGGTCCCGCAAAGCGGGATCGGCCCTACCAAAACGCAAAACTTTTCCGGTGATTTGCATCATAAACAAGCCATTACGAACATCACCAGCAACAAAGCCGCGCTGCCAACCACGCCCCAGCGCGAAAGCCAGGCTTCACTTAAAATGTTGTGCAGGTAGTAGTTGCCGATGGTGACGTTTTGCACCGAATTGGCCGAGCCGACGAAAAGTGTGCTGCTGTGCAGGTTCGCGCCGCCGAGGTAGGCATCCGTCACCCGCACGCCGCGCCCGTAGTTGATGAAGGTGATCGGGAACAACATGACCATCGCCATCATGATCGTCATGATGATGGTGTTGCCCCTGCCAATGATGTCGCCATCCGGCAGGGCCGCGGAGTGGAAATACACCTCCGCGACATAGGGTGCGATGAAGTAGGTGGAAATGAGCGGGAAGAGCAGGCAGGCCAGGAAGGTTGCCACGGACAAACCGTGCAGGGCGATGGATTCGCCCAGCTCCAGTTCCTTCTCGATGCGCTTGTGCGGCTCGACCACTTCCAGCAATTTGCCCATCCATTTCACCCAGAAGAACAACGTGGCGGCACTGCCGAAGGCGATGAAGACCGACAGCATGGGATAGGCGTCCACGACGGCCTTGAGCACCGCCCATTTGCTGATCAACATGCCGAACGGCGCGAGGAACATGCCGGCCATGCCGATTTGCATCATCACCGAAACGCGCGGCATGCTCACGATCAGTCCGGCCATGGATTCGATGTCGCGGCTGTGCAATTTGTGCTCGATGACGCCGACGCAAAGGAACAACAGGCATTTGGCCACCGCGTGGAAGATGATCAGCAACACGCCCGCCCAGACGGCTTCGTAGGTGCCGATGCCGCCGCAGAGCACGATCAGGCCGAGGTTTGCGACGGTGGACCAGGCCAGGACCCGTTTGGCCTCGCTGGTGGTGATGGCGGCCAGGGAGCCGACGACAAAAGTGACGGCGCCGACCAGCGCCACCATCATCCCGACTTTTGTGCCGGCGACCGACGGCGCCATGCGCAGGACAAGGTAAACGCCCGCCTTCACCATGGTGCTGGAATGCAACAGCGCCGACACGGGGGTGGGCGCCACCATCGCGCCCAGCAACCAGCTCGAAAACGGAAGCTGGGCTGATTTCGTGATGCCCGCGAAGCACAACAACGCCGCGGGCAGGAGCGCGAGGGACTGTTTGGAGGCAATCAGGATCTGCAGTTCGATGCTGCCGGCCTGCCGGTAAAACCACACGATGGCCAGGGCAAAAGCCAGCCCGCCGGCCAGATTCATCACCAGCGCCCGCAGCGCGTTTCGCTTCGCTTCTTCTGTCTGCGTGTAACCAATCAAGAGGAACGAGCACAGCGTGGTGATTTCCCAGAACAGGAACAGCCACACCAGGTTGTTGGCGAAAATGAGGCCGAACATCGCGCCCATGAAGATGAACAGCAGCGCGAAGAAGAGCGGACGCCGGTCCGCGACGTCACGATGCGCCACTTCGTGGTATTCGCGCATGTAGCCCAGCGCGTAAATGCAGATGCCGCCGCCCACGATGCCGTTGATCAAGGCCATGATCACGGAGAACTTGTCCACGAACAGATTTTGCGCCACCTCCAGATGCGCGCCGGCGGTGAGTTCAAACCAGACCATCAGCCCCGCCTGGGCCAGCGTGAGCACCACGATCAGCGGGTTTTTCGCGCGCACACCGACGTAAAGAATGAACAGGCTCATCGCAATCTCGACGAGCAACATGCCCAGGTTGATCCCGTGCTGATTCAAGGGAAGGTCACCCAGATTGAGCGGGGTGGGCAACAGGGCCAGGGCCACGGAACCGCAGCAGACCGCCAAGGTCACGCCGGACACCAGGATTTTGCGGGGCAGGTCGGGCTTCAAGCACAATAGAACCAGGCCGGCGGCCAGGGGGACCAGAATCAATGTTAAAACCAGCATCACAACAGTTTAAGTGTTAAGAGCGTTTCTTGCAGCCATTACGGGCACTGGCCCTGGCTGGCACGAGTTTTTCTGTGCAAAACCTTCATCAAATTCCTCAATGAAATACAATTTACCGGCCCGGTTCAGGTTGGCTTTGCGCTATTTGGCAATTAGCCAACATTCTTTGTCAGTGACTCTGCTTAAGTAAAGAATCAGCAGGACGGAAAGAAAAAACGGCCAAGCCGGAACGATTCAGTCTGGGGGAGATGAAATTAACGCAAAGACGCAACTCCGATAAACTCCGTTTCCGCGAGCACGCGACAAAGTCGGTGTCGGAACAAGCGAAGCGAAGGCGCAAAGCTGCGCCGTTCCCAGCGCCATCGGCGCGACATATTTGTAGAAACCAATCGAAAAGCGACATCTTCTGAATATGCCGCCCCTGACGGGGCTCTGACATTTTGTGGGTGACGTTCTACAAAGATGCCGCGCCTACGGCGCTTGTAGCCTCTTAAAGAAGTAGGAGACGACGTAAGGAGTCTCTAACTTGTCCTTCAGAAACTAAAGAAATTTGAGACTCGTCACCTCGTCTCCTACAAAGGAAGAGATTTTCAACGGGCTTAAGCGCCCAGGGGATCGCGCGCCTTTATGGCCTTGTGCTGCTGGATCAAAAACTCGCACCAGGCGTCCATGCCATTGCCGGTCTTGGCGGAGAGTTCAAACACCGGCGCATTCGGTGCAAGGCGGCGGAGATTGGCCAAGGCCGTGTCCCGGTTGTAATCGCAGGCCGTTGCGAGGTCCATCTTGCTGACCACCGCCACGCCCGCCGACTGGAACATGGGCGGATATTTCAACGGCTTGTCCTCGCCCTCGGTGACGGACAACAAGACAACCCGCAAATCTTCGCCCAGATCGTACGAGGCGGGGCAGACGAGGTTGCCGACGTTCTCGATGATGAGGAGATCGAGGCCTTTCAGGTCCAGTTGTTTCAAGGCGCGCGCCACCATCTCCGCTTCGAGATGGCACACGGTGCCCGTGGTAATCTGCACCACCGGCGCGCCCGACTCACGGAGGCGCTGCGCGTCGTTGTCCGTGGCCAGGTCGCCGACGATGACGCCGGTCTTCAGGCGTTTCCCCAGCAAGCGGACGGTTTCGCGAATGAACGTGGTCTTGCCCGAACCGGGCGATGAAAGGACGTTCAGCACCAGCAGGCCGCGCGCATGGAAAAAGCCGCGATTGCGCTCCGCCAGCCGGTCATTCTTTTCCAGAATCGCCTGGCGCACCTCCAGAACCCGATGCTGGCCAACGGCGTCTCCGTGCGAGTGATCGTGGTCCGCCTCATCATGCGAATGGGTGTGGAAATGGGGATGGTCGTGGTCGTGTTGATGGTCATGACTGTGACCGTGGTCATGATCATGGTCGTGGTGATGGGCACTAATGCCCACCGGATTTTCACCGGGCAATCCGCATCCGCATTCCTGGCACATCAGTCAACCTCCAATGAAGTCAGTTCCATTTCGCGTCCCGCCCGCAGTTCCATGCTGGGACGATGGCAATCGGGACATTCGGCGAACATCCGGGTTGCCTCAAATTCATGACGGCACGTGGCGCACCAGAACCGCGCCGGGACATCCTCGATGAGCAATTGGGCGCCTTGCGCCGGCGTGCCGTCGGCGAGGGCCTCAAAGGCGAATTGCAGCGCATCGGGCACCACCCCGCTCAGGACGCCGATGCGCAAGCGGATGGCATGCACCCGGCTGGCCCCGGCCTGCCGGGCCTTTTCGAGTACCTGATCCAAAACGCTTTGCATGATGGATAATTCGTGCATGGTTCCGCCGAAAACAACCAACCGGCCGGGCAGCCTGCCGGAGCCGGGTTCCACACGCTTAAGGTATATCGCCGGTTGCGGACTGACAAATGAATTCCGGGCCGCGCCCGCCGCTTCGGCTTTGAATCTAAGGTGGTTTCGGGCAAAATCCCCGAGTGAACAAAGCCGGACCCACCAGCCAACGTGCGCGCCTGAAACTCGCCGTGCGCGGCGCGGTGCAGGGCGTCGGCTTCCGCCCCTTCGTCCACCGCCTCGCCACCGAACTCGGTTTGAACGGCTGGGTCAACAATTCTCCGCAGGGCGTCTTCATTGAAGCCGAAGGCCCGCGTGCGGAACTGGAAAAATTCCTGCTCCGGCTCGAAACCGAAAAACCCCCGCGCAGTTTCATCCAAAGCCTCGAAGCTTCGTGGCTCGACTCCGCCGGCTACACGGCATTTGAAATCCGCCCGAGCGAAACCGGCGGCAACAAAACCGCGCTGGTGCTGCCGGACATCGCCACGTGCCCGGATTGCCTGCGCGAAATCTTCGATCCGAAAAACCGCCGCCAACGTTATCCGTTCACCAACTGCACCAACTGTGGCCCGCGCTTCAGCATCATCGAGTCCCTGCCCTACGACCGCGCGAACACTTCGATGAAAGCGTTCACGATGTGCCCGCAATGCCGGGCCGAATACGATGACCCGCGTGACCGCCGCTTCCATGCCCAGCCGAATGCATGCCCGGTTTGCGGCCCGCATCTCGAATTGTGGGAAGGTAGCCGCGTTTGTAAAAACGCGGAAAGTCCGCGCTCTCACGAGCGCGGCTACGGTGCTTTGCTCGCCGCCGCCAAAGCGATTCGTGAAGGGAAAATCGTCGCCGTCAAGGGACTCGGCGGGTTTCACCTGATGACGGATGCCCGCAACGACAAGGCAGTTCGACTCCTGCGCGAACGCAAGCATCGCGAAGAAAAACCCTTGGCCCTGATGTTTCCCTCGTTGGAAGCCATCAAGGCCGAATGCGAAGTCTCGCCGTTGGAAGAGCGACTGCTGTGCTCGTCCGAAGCGCCCATTGTGCTGCTGCGGCGTCTTCCATCCTCCATCCTCCATCCT
>PMOA01000070.1 GCA_003161635.1 Limisphaerales bacterium | reverse complement strand
CGACGGTTTTGAGGGGGGCAATGGTATCATCCGGGATGGGGTGCTCGTGTTGTGGCGTAACTCTGGAGTGCAGGAGTATCGGGGAAGCATCCAGCGTTCGTTTGCGCGTCATCAAGGCAAAGCCAACGTGGTGTTTTGCGACGGCCACGTCGAATCGCCGACGCTGAAATTTCTTTTTGAAGACACCAGCGACGCAGCATTGTCCCGCTGGAACCGCGACCATCTGCCGCATCGTGAGAAATTGTCGCCGTGATTCGGTAGGGCTGCGNNTCACCGCCCTACCAATTATTGTTCCGCACTTGAGATTTTTGCCCCACCGGTTATTTTACCTTCATGCCGATTTATGAGTTTCATTGCGAAAAATGCGAGCGCGACAGCGAAATTCTCGTCCGTTCCAACGATTGGAAGGGAACCGCGTGCCCGCACTGCGGTTCGAAGAAATTGTCCAAGAAATTTTCCGTGTTCGCCTCCGCCGGCTCCGGCGGCAACGACTCGCCATCATGTGACAGCGGCGGCGGTGGTTGCTGTGGCGGCCATTGCCACGGCGGGCATTGAGTTCCGGTAGGGCTGCCTTGCCGCGCAGCCCAAACTTCGGCGGCGCAGCAACGCGGCCCTACCGTTGGTCACAAACTTCCCTAGCGCTTACACGCGTCAGATCTTCAACCGCCCAATCGGGCTGGTGCCGTTTTAATTCGTCCAGCTTCGCGCCGCCGGTGGCCACGGCCAGTACTTTGGCGCCTATGAATTTTCCACAGCGGATGTCAAATGGTGTGTCGCCGACCACAACGATTTCTTCGGGCCGCAAATTTTTCCCCAGCACGCGTCGTCCGCGTTCGAGTGTGGCGGCGGCGATGTGATTGCGGTCTTCGTGGTCATCGGCGAACCCGCCGGTCTTGAAAAACCCCCAAAGTCCATAGTGGCGCAGCTTGATTTCCGCGCCGAGGCGGATGTTGCCGGTGAGGAGACCGAGCGTCGGCGGATTGGGCAGCGCGCGCAGATCGTTCAAGAATTCCGTCACCCCCTGGCAGATTTTGCCGGTGCTGTGCGCGAGGATTTGGTCGAGCCAGAAAACGTAACGCTCGAAAAACCGCTGAAAATTTTCCGGTGTGGCCGGGATGTTGTGAAAGCCGAAAAATTCGCGGACGAGATTCACATCGGTGCGCCCGGCGAACCTGATTTTATCAATGCCGTCGCGCGCGTTGAACTCCGTGGCGAAGGTTTTGGCGAAGGCCTGCGAACCGGCCCGCCCCGTGTGAACGAGTGTGCCGTCAACATCAAACAAAACGAGTCGCACCATCCGGAGAAGTTGCCGGAATTTGAAGTTTTCCGCGAGATTTTTTGGGCGGAGCCGTTCGATCGCTTCGCCCGGATGTGCCCGGCGAGTGTTGCCAACCCCTGCGTTCCGGGCTGAACCGGGTGCTGTTTCCGGGAGCGCCGACGTCTCGTCGGCGGGTGGAACTGTCCGCGCAAAGGGCGAGCCGGCGGGACGCCGGCGCTCCCAGGAAGGGAAAAGGTGGTCGAGGCCGGTCACAAGCTTTCGGATTGCGCGTTTCGCCGTGGGCGCGATAATGCCTGCCCGATTTCATGAACGAGTGGAACATTCAGTCCCGCGCCCACGCGTGCGCAGCGTGCGGCCAGCCGTTTGCCGACCGGCAGGTCTATCACACGTTGTTGTTCGATGAGCCGCCGGAGTTGCGGCGTTCGGACATCTGCGAGACATGCTCGCAAAAGCAAAGCGCCGGGGACACGCGCAGCCGGGCCGGGTTCATCTCGCATTGGCAGGGAATTTACGAGGCGCCGACTCCGCCCGCCGATCCGATTCACAAGGACACCGCCGAAACGCTGCTGCGGAAATTGATTGAGCAAAACGACCCACGTTACGCGCCCGCCGGTTACATCCTCGCCGTCATGCTCGAACGCAAGCGTGTGCTCAAGGTGAAGGAACAGGTCGTCAGCGACGGCAAACGCGTGTTCATTTACGAACAACCCGGGACCGGCGATGTGTTCACGATTGCCGATCCGAACCTGCGGCTGGACCAACTCGAAGCCGTCCAACGCGACGTGGCCGCGTTGCTCGAACATGGTTTGAATCCTCCTGCACCCACGGCTCCGGCTGAAACCGGGGCTGCGCCACAATCAGCCGGACAACCCGCCGCGAATTGACCGTGTCCGACCTTTCCGAATTCCAAACCCGCCTCGGCCATACATTCCGCGACGAGGGCCTGCTGCGGCTGGCGCTCACGCATCCGTCCGTCGCCCATGAGCAAGGCGAAACTGCGCCTTGCGGGGACGAAGCGCAGCGAAGGCCCGCGCACAATCAGCGGCTGGAATTTCTCGGTGACGCCGTGTTGCAACTCGTCCTTACGCAACAGCTCTACGAAAAATTTCCAGCGTTCGATGAGGGTCCGTTGACAAAAGCGCGCGCAAAACTCGTCAACCGCCGCACGCTGGCTGAACACGCCCGCGTCCTCGGCCTCGGCGCGCATTTGATTTTGAGCCGGGGCGAGGAAATGCACGGCGGACGCGAACGCGCGTCCGCGCTGGCGGACACGTTTGAGGCGTTGCTCGGCGCGATTTTTTTGGACGGCGGATTTGAGGTTGCGCGCGAATTTATTTTGCGCGAATTCGGCGCGGCCTTCGGCAGGTTGAACACGCTGCCGACCATCGAGAATCCGAAGGGCGAGTTGCAGGAGTTGTTGCAGGCGCGCTCGCCCGAAGCGCCGGAATATCACGTTGTTTCCACCACCGGGCCGGATCACGACCGTGTGTTTGAATGCACGGTGCAGCACGGAGGTGTCGAACTCGCGCGCGGCAGCGGCAAAAGCAAAAAAGCCGCCGAGAGCGACGCGGCCCTGGCGGCTTTGAAAAAACTGCGCGCGGAATTGGAAATCAAGCCCGGCTCTTGAGCAGATCGCGGATTTCGGTCAGGAGTTTTTCTTGCGCGGTCGGTTCCGGTGGCAGCGTGGGTTTTGCTTCTTCATGGCGTTTGAGCGCGTTCATGCCTTTCACCAGCAGAAAAATACAAAAGGCCACGATGAGAAAATTCAGCATGATGGTGACGAAATCGCCCCACGCGAGCACCGGCCCGGCCTTTTGCGCCGCGTCCAGCGGCAGTTTGAGACCGGAATTCGCCACGGCAAAGGCCGCCTGCGCCTGTGTGACTTTGTCCGACAACGGAAGGTAAAGGTTCGAGAAATCAAGGTTCCCGACGAGCCTGCCAATGGGCGGCATGATGACGTCTGCAACGAGCGCGGTGACAATTCTTCCAAATGCCGCGCCGATGATGACGCCGACGGCGAGGTCGGCGACATTGCCGCGTAGCGCGAACTCTCTGAACTCTTCCAAGATGGGTATTTTCACAGTATTCACGGTTAGTTTCCTTTCGCGATTTAGTTTGTCCCCGTCATCCCAAAAGTCAACCGGCGTTCAAGGCTTCAGCCTTTCAAAGGCGCGGGTGCTTTTGCGTCCAAGGGATGAAGCTGGTCAAAGTAGGCAATGAGAAGTTTGTCCCGACGATTCCCCGCCAGTAAAACCAAAAACTCGCAAAAATAAAAATGTCACCTTAACCAATAGCAACATCGCAAAACCTCCCAACAATGAACCCGATACAAATCCAATACGATACCATTCCAACCCATTTGACAGACGTTGGTCGTGAGTGCTGTCTGTGCTCCAAGAACCTGCAAAATCAATCGCAATAAACAAAAACCAGAAGAACAAAGCCAATATTACGCCGGAAAAAATTAACATCAACCACGCCCATCGCTTTCTTTTTTGCAACTGCTTGCGTATTCTTTCTACAAATTCCGCATCCGTCAACTTGCGCGATTGGAAGATCTTCATGACCGAGCTTAATACCTCGGCACGTTGGAATCAATTTCGTCCGACCAGGCGGTGATGCCGCCTTTGACGCTCTTGAGGTATTTGAAGCCCTGCTCGCGCAGGAAGCCCAGCGCCTTGAGCGAACGCACGCCGGCCTTGCAGTGGATGTAATAATGCTGGTTCGGGTCGAGTTCGGTGAAGCGTTGCTGGATCTGGCTCAACGGCAACAGCGGCACACCTTTGACGTGGGCAATCTCGTGTTCGTCCGGCTCGCGCACGTCAATGACCTTGATGCCGAGCTTCGGATCATCGAGCGCCTTCTTCATGTCCTGTACCGTGACTTCATCGGGATTTATGGCGGGGTTCGCGGGTTCGGGCGGGATGCCGCAGAACATTTCGTAGTCAATCAATTTCTTGATGGTCGGATGCTCGCCGCAAACGGGGCATTGCGGGTCGCGGCGCAGTTTCAACTCGCGGAACTTCATGTCGAGCGCGTTGAACAGCAGCAACCGGCCAACGAGCGAACTGCCCTTGCCGATGGCGAGCTTCAAAATTTCCGTCGCCTGGATGCAGCCGACAATGCCGGGCAACACGCCGAGCACCCCGCCTTCCGCGCAGCTTGGCACCATGCCGGGCGGCGGCGGTTCGGGATAAAGACAGCGATAGCACGGTCCGCCGAGATGCGGTGCGAACACGCTGGCCTGGCCCTCGAAACGGAAAATCGAGCCATAGACGTTCGGCTTCTTGAGCAAGACGCAGGCGTCGTTCGTGAGATAGCGCGTCGGGAAATTGTCCGTGCCGTCCACGACGATGTCGTAGGGACGGATGAGGTCGAGGGCGTTTTCGGACGTGATGCGGGTGTTGTAGATGACGACCTCGCAATTCGGATTGATGCCCGCGATGGTTTCCTTGGCCGACTGCGCCTTGGGCCGGCCCACGTCGGCGTCCGTGTGCAGAATCTGGCGTTGGAGATTGGAATAATCCACGGTATCGAAATCCACGATAGCTATTTTCCCTATCCCGGCGGCGGCGAGGTACATGGCGATGGGCGAGCCGAGGCCGCCCGCGCCGATGCACAGGACGCTGGTGGCCTTGATTTTCTTTTGGCCTGCCAGCCCGACTTCGGGCAGAATCAAATGCCGTGAATACCGGCGGATTTCGTCATTGTTCAGTTCCATAAATCAAGTTGATAAGGGTATTGCAATTGCGGAATAAATCAAGTCGGCGTGCAACAAGAGAAGGCTTGCGGGAAAAAACTTAAGTATTACTTTGCGGAAGTGCCGACGCCTTTAACTCTTAAAATTCTCCGAAGCGAAGCAATCGCATTCGCAAAAGTAGAATCCAAATTTCCAGAACCGGCCTTGTTTGGCGTGACTGACGGAAAAGCGGTCGGAACTTATCTTGAACACAAATTTCAGGCGTATCTACAGGGCAAATATCAATATGTCCGGGGAAGCTCAGCTAAAGGGATTGATTTTCCAAAACTGGACGTGGACATAAAAGTCACGAGCATCCGGCAGCCGCAATCATCTTGTCCTTTCAAAAGTGCCCGGCAAAAGATTTACGGACTTGGTTATTCGTTGCTTGTTTTTGTCTATGACAAACACGACGACCCGAAAACACAAACCGGCCAGCTTGAAATACGGCACACCATTTTCGTGGAGAAGGAATGCACCGCCGACCATCAAATGACAACTGCGTTGCGCCGCATAATTGAAAACGGCGCAAACCGCGATGATGTCCTTGCGCTCTTCGAGGAACGCCTTTTGCCCGTTGACGACATTGAAGCGGAAAAGCTCGCAGAAGAGGTTGTTCGCACGCCGCCACCTGTTGGTTATTTGACCATTTCAAACGCCTTGCAATGGCGACTTCAATACTCCCGCGTCATTGAGCAGGCTGGCAAAGTAAAAGGCGTATTAAGATTGGAATGAACACGAACAGAAAAATCGAGTTTGGAGATTTCCAAACGCCTGAATTCCTCGCCAAACAGGTTTGTGATTTCTTGGTGCAGCGCGGAATTTTGCCGGACGTTGTTCTCGAACCGACTTGCGGCGTCGGTTCTTTTCTTGTCGCTGCCGCCGAATCTTTTTCCCAAGCAAAATTGTTTGGATGGGACATTAACACAAAATATGTCGAACAAACGCGCGTCGCGTTAAGCAAAGCAAATGCGTCAGATCGCGTAACTGTCGCAACGCAAGATTTTTTCAAGCACAACTGGGAAACGGAGCTTGCCGGTTTTCAAGGACACCTGCTCATTCTCGGAAATCTTCCGTGGGTAACAAATGCAACCGTGTCCAGTCTGAACGGAGCAAATGTTCCGGCGAAACAAAATTTTCAGGGCTTTCGCGGCATTGAAGCCCGCACGGGCAAATCAAATTTCGATATTTCAGAATGGATGCTGATCCAGTTGGTCAAAGCTCTTCGCGGCAGACCGGCGACCATTGCGATGCTCTGCAAAACCGGAATTGCCCGGAAGCTGCTTCGTTTTGCCTGGCAAAATGACGGACGAATTGCCTCGGCGTCGCTGCATAGAATAGATGCCAAAAAATATTTTGGGGCATCGGTTGATGCGTGTTTGCTCTTAATTCAAACTGGCTCGGCGGGTCTGACAGAAGCGCCGGTATTTGAAAGTCTCGGTGCAAAAACTCCATCCAAAGTTTTAGGTCTGGCGGGACAAGACCTTGTTTCTGACATCCGCATTTATCGAAAACTGAAACATCTTGAAGGGCTTTCCCCGTATCAGTGGCGTTCGGGCGTGAAACATGATTGTTCTTCAGTGATGGAACTCTGGCGCGGCGACCGAAACTTTTTGGAAAACAAGCTTGGCGAAGAAGTCGAACTGGAATCAGACTATTTATTTCCGCTTCTCAAATGCTCCGACCTCGCAAATGGACGGACTGAACCAAAGCGTTTTGTTTTGGTGACTCAAACTCGCGTCGGTGAAGACACTTCTGAAATCGCCGTGAAAGCTCCCCACACTTGGAATTATCTCGATTCACACAGACAGCTTTTTGACGCGCGAAAAAGTTCCATTTATGCCAAGCGAATTCCATTCGCACTTTTTGGCATCGGCGAATATTCATTTGCGCCATGGAAAGTAGCGGTATCAGGACTGCACAAAATTCCGCGTTTCGTCCTTGTCGAACCTTTTCAAGAAAAACCGGTGTTGTTCGATGACGCCTGTTATTTTCTTGGATTTGAAACTAAAGAAGAGGCAAAAATAGTGGCGGAAATTTTGAATTCAGAACCCTGTCAGCGATTTCTTTCGTCGTTGTTGTTTGAAGATTCCAAACGTCCGATCACCGTTGAATTACTTCAGCGGCTTAACATTCATGCCATTGCCAAAGAAGCGGGATTGGTTGATGAATGGATATCTGTGCGCAATCAAAAAAGTTCCTATCCCGTCGAGAATATCGAGATGCAAGCCGAAATGGTAATGGAGCGGCCAAGTTGAGCAAAAGATGAATCAAGCCACGCCTCAAACCGCCGCCGCGCGGCTCAAAAAAATTTCGCCGCTGCGCCCGACACTCGCCATCGTGCTGGGCAGCGGATTTCACCATGTCCTCAGCGAACTACACGTGGACAAAAAAGTTTCCTACGCAAAAATTCCCAGTTTTCCCAAACCGACCGTGAGCGGCCACGCGGGCGAATTGTATTTCGGCCACCTCGGCAAAACGCCGGTGATGGTTTTGAGTGGCCGCGCGCATTTTTACGAAGGCCATTCGATGGAGCGCGTCACGTTCGCCGTTCGCGCGCTGGCGGCGTTCGGCATCCGTGATTTGCTGCTGACGAACGCGGCGGGCGGAATCAACCCCGACTTTCGTCGGGGCGATTTCATGGTGTTGACCGACCACATCAATTTGATGGGCGTCAATCCGCTTCGTGGTGGCGACGCCACGTCGCCGGAAGCTTTTGCGACGGGGGCGTCGCAGCCACTGCCAAGATTTGTGGACATGACGCAGGTTTATGATGCGAAATTGGGCGCGCTGTTGTTCCGCGCCGGAAAAAGTTGCAACTTGAAGCTGCAACGCGGCGTCTATCTGGCGGTGAGCGGGCCGAGCTACGAAACGCCGGCGGAAATCCGCGCGTTTGCACGGCTGGGCGCAGATGCAGTGGGCATGAGCACGGTGCCGGAGGCGATGGTGGCGCGGCAATGCGGATTGAACGTCGCGGCGGTTTCATGCATCACAAATGCGGCGGCGGGCATCGGCAAAAGAAAATTATCGCATGCGGAAGTATTGGAAACCGCCGGGCGAGTGAAGACTTTGGCAGCTAAACTGCTGAAACATTTCGTCGGGTTATATGGGCAAATTTGACAAACAGCAGTTGGTGCGGGCGGCGGCAAGGGCGCGGGAACGGGCGGTGGCGCCCTATTCCAAATTCAAGGTCGGCGCGGCATTGCTCGCACAAAATGGTGAAATCATTTCCGGTGCGAATGTGGAAAGCGCGAGTTACGGTTTGACGTGTTGCGCCGAGCGCGTGGCACTGTTCAACGCGCTGACGAGCGGAAAGAAAAATTTTGTCGCGGTGGCGGTTGTTGCACGCGCGCCCGGCGGTCCGATGCCGTGCGGCGCGTGCCGGCAGTTGCTGGCGGAATACGCCCCGGGCGCAAGGGTGTTGGTCGCGGACAGCCGCGCGCCGGGCAAAATCAGGGAATTCACGGTGCGGGAACTTCTGCCCTCGGCGTTTGTCATTCCTTGAAATTTCTCAAAAAAACGGTAGGCTACGATGCTCTGGTTGATTTGAATGAAACCTGAAGTTGTATTCGGTTTGGAAGGCGCGGCATGGCCGGCGTTGTTGTTGAACGCGGGCGGCGTGGTGTTGCGCTCGAACACGGCGGCAACAAACACGTTTGGCGCGGCATTGGCCTCCGAATCCCCGCAGTTGTCGGCAATTTGGTCGCCGGAAAACGGCAATAAGCCGGAGGAATTTTTTGCTCGCTGGGAGCAATCACCG
Organism: Limisphaerales bacterium; assembly: GCA_003161635.1. Taxonomy (GTDB): domain Bacteria; phylum Verrucomicrobiota; class Verrucomicrobiia; order Limisphaerales; family UBA11358; genus UBA11358. Next base: position 29,100 of record PMOA01000070.1, on the reverse strand, counting down.
ACCATGCCGGCGGATTTGAAATTTCGCGTTGCGAACGGCGCAACGATGAAATTCACAGCGGCGATCTGCGCTTTCAATTCGGAGGACCGCAAGTGGTTCGTTTTGCAATTATTGCCCGCGGTTGTGCCGGTGTCGGCAACCGCCCCGGAAGTTTCAGCCATTGCGCACGCCCCGGGCGAAACCAAAACTGCGCCGGACGCGGGCGGTATGATGCTCAAGCAAAAACTGGAGTGCGCATTGCAACTGGCGCGGTCGGTGTCGCTGGATTTCAACAACGCGCTGACGAGCATTCTCGGTCACACATCGTTGCTGTTGAGCAAGGCCGAGGCCGGGCATCCGTGGCGGCATTCGCTGATGGAGGTGGAAAAATCGGCGTCGCGCGCGGCGGAGATCGCCAACGAACTCACCGTGTTCAGCCGTCAGGAAAAGGAAGCGCACCGCGCACCGCCGGGGAATTTGAACTTGGTGTTGAGCCGCTGCGTGGATTTTTTCCGCGGCGAGCACGGTGCAAAAATCGCATGGAAGATGCAATTGGAGCGGGGATTGTTCTCGGCGCGATTTGACGAGGCAAAAGTGCAGCAGGCCTTGACGAAAATTTTGGAAAACGCGGTGGAAGCCATCGCCGGCGGGAGTGGTCAAATCTTTGCGCAAACGCGCAATGTGGATCTGGCCGAGCCGACGCAGGATTGCAACGTGCATCTGGCCGCCGGGGCTTACGTGTGCATTGAGATTGGCGACAGTGGTCCGGGCATTGAGGCGGACATATTGCCGCGCATCTTCGAGCCGTTTTTCACGACGAAAAACACCAGTCATCGTGGATTGGGGCTCGCCCTGGTTTATGGCATCGTGACGAATCACGGCGGTGGCGTGGCGGTGTCCAGCAAGCCGGGCGCGGGCACGTCGGTGCGTGTTTATATGCAGGCGGAAAAGCAATTCATCCCTGAAAGCTCCGGCACGGATGAAAATTTGCACGGCACGGAAACCATTCTCGTTGTGGACGACGAAAGTCTGCTGCTGACCATGGCCGAAATGATTTTGTCCGAATACGGTTATTGCGTGCTGACGGCGAACAGCGGCCAGAAGGCGCTGGCGATACTTTCACGCGACAACGTGCAAGTTGACCTAATCATCACGGATTTGGTCATGCCGACAATGGGGGGGCGCGAATTCATCGAGCGCGCCCGGCAACTCGTGCCCGCCACGCGGATTTTGAGCACCAGCGGCTACATGATGCCGGCGGACAAGCAAACCGGCACACCGTATCTGCAGAAACCGTTCACGAGCTGCGAATTGCTGGCGAAAGTGAAACAAGTGCTGACGCAAACACCTGCTGTTGACTAAGGCGGGGGATTTTGTTTAACTTTGCTTATTATGCAAATTGAAAGCCTAAAAGTATACTGTGATTTGGCTGAAACAGAAAGCTTCACCAAAGCCGCTCAAATCAACGGCGTCACGCAATCAGCCGTGAGCCAGCAAATCAGTTCGCTGGAACGCATGTTCAAATCGCTGCTCATCGAGCGCAGCAAGAAAAAATTCCGCCTCACGCGCGAAGGCCAGATGCTTTACGATTTCAGCAAACAAATCATCCAGACCTACGAATCGCTGCACAGCAAATTGCAGGAATTGAAGGACATCATTTCGGGCACGATTCGCGTGGCGACCATTTACAGCATCGGCCTGCACGATTTGCCGCCGTACATCAAAAAGTTCCTGAAGAGCTACCCCACCGTCAACGTCCACGTCGAATACCGCCGCGCCAATCAGGTATATGAAGACGTGCTCAGCAACGTCGTGGACATGGGGCTGGTCGTGTATCCGGCCAAAGACTCCAAGCTCGAAATCGTTGCGCTGCACAAAGACCCCCTGGTGTTGATCTGCCATCCGCAGCATCCGTTTGCCAGGCAGAAATCCATCCGGCTCAAGGCGCTCACCGGGCAGAAGTTCATCGGTTTCGAGCCGGACATTCCCACGCGCAAGGCGCTGGACAAAATTTTGAAGGAGCACGGCGTGGACCCGAAATACGCCATGGAATTCGACAACATCGAAACGGTGAAGCGCGCGGTGGAAATTGACGCGGGCGTTTCAATTGTGCCGCGGGGCACGATCATACAGGAAATCAGCAAGCAAACGCTCACTGCCGTGCCGATTGAGGACGGCGATTTTTACCGCCCGATCGCCGCGATTTACAAAAAGAACAAGGTGCTTTCGCCGGCGATGAAACAATTTCTGACGCTGCTCAAAGATACGGCGTAGAAGATTATTTCAAATTCGCCGGATTCAGCGGCTTCAAGTCATTTGGCACGAACAGTCCGTTTTTGCGGATCAGTTCACCGTCGAACCACACTTCACCGCCGCCCCATTCGGGACGCTGGATCAGCACCATGTCCCAGTGCACCGCCGAGCGGTTGCCGTTGTCGCATTCCTCGTAAGCCTGGCCGGGTGTGAAGTGCAGCGAACCGGCGATTTTCTCGTCGAACAAAATGTCGCACATCGGATTCAAAATGTAGGGATTGAACCCAAGTGAAAATTCGCCCACGCAACGCGCGCCGGCGTCGGTATCCAAAATTTCATTCAGCCGTTTCGCGTTGTTCGCCGCCGTGTTGACCACTTTGCCATCCTTGAATTCGAGCCGGACGTTTTCAAATTTTGTTCCGGCATAAATCGTCGGCGTGTTGAATTGAATCACGCCGTTCACGGAATTTTTCACCGGACAGGAAAACACTTCGCCGTCGGGAATGTTGCGGTCGCCCTTGCACATTTTCGCGCCGATGCCCTTGATGCTGAAGGTGAGGTCGGTGCCGGGACTTTTGAGATGGACGTGGTCGGCGCGTTTCATCCGGCGTTCGAGCGGAACCATCGCGCGCGCCATTTTCGCGTAATTCATCGTGCAAACGTCGAAATACAGATTTTCAAACGCCTCGGTGCTCATGCCGGCGGCTTGGGCCATGCTCGGCGTCGGCCAGCGCAACACGCACCAGCGCGTCCGGTTGACGCGATAATCCAGCACCGGCCGCGTGATGCGCGAGTAAAGCGACATGCGGTCGGACGGCACGTCGGCGTTTTCACTCGCGTTCAGGCTGCCGCGAATGGCGATGTAGGCCTGGACCTTTTTCATGCGGAACAGTTCGATATCGCGGAGCAGTGCGGCGTGTTTTTCGTTCGTCTCGCGCACCATTTCGCGCGAAATGCGCGTATGGCGGACTTCGACCAGCGGCGTGCCGCCGGCGGCGCGGACGGCGCGCATGAGTTCAATGGAAAATTCGTCGGGCACATCAATCATGTCCAGCAGCACGCGGTCGCCCTTTTTGACCTGTGTGGAATAATTCACGAGCAGCTTCGCCAGTTTCTTGTAACGCAAATCGGTCATAATCCTTCAAGGCTAACCGGACAAACGGCTTTGTCCAGCGGAGTCATTGCAACTTGTTGAAATACGCGGTTATGATAAACTCATGCATATGAAGTTCAATTTTTACGCGGTGGCGGCGTTTTTGTTCCTGGCGCTGGCCGCGCGGGCGCAGACAACGGCGTTCACTTATCAGGGACAACTGATCAGCAGCAATGGCGCCGCGACCGGGTCTTACGATTTCCGGTTCAGGATTTTTGACGCGAACAGCAACGTCGTGGCCGGGCCGCTGACCAACGCGCCGGTTGGCGTCACGAACGGGCTGTTCACCGTGACGTTGAATTTCGGCGCGACGATTTTTGACGGCAGCGACCGCTGGCTGCAAATCGCCGTCCGCGCTTTCGGCGACACGAACGCCTACACCGCGCTTTCGCCGTTGCAGCAAATCACTTCGACACCGTATACCATCCGCGCCATCAACGCGACCAGCGCGTCGAACGCGGTTTTTCTGACCGCGCCGTTGCAGGGAACGAACATTATCGGCACGATCCGCGCCACGAATCTGCCGCTGAACGTGGCATTCCTCGATAGCAATCAGATTTTCACTGTCTCGAACACATTCAATGGCGTGGTGACGGCGAATAATTCCGTGAACGTTTTTTCCGGCGCGTTTACGGGTAATGCCGGCGGATTGATAAATGTTCCGGCCACGAGTCTGACCGGCACGTTGCCGGACGCGCGGCTGTCCGCGAACGTGGCGATGCTCAATGCCAACGCGAATTTTGCCGGCAGCGTGACCGCCGTGCTTTTTACCGGCAGCGGTCACGGGCTGACCAATGTGCCGGGCGCGTTCTTCTGGGTGACGGTTGCGGCCAACACCCAGGCCCAGCCCAATGTCGGGTACATCTGCAACAATGGCGTGGCGCCGGTGACGATCACGCTGCCTTCGTCGCCAAGTGTCGGAGATGTGTATAAAGCCGTCGCTGTGGGAGCGGGAGGATGGATCATCGCGCAAAATGCCAATCAAATGATCGCCGCTGGAAATCTTTCCGACTCTGTCGGCCAAAGCTGGAAAGCCGGCGCTTCCGCCCTCAATTGGTCGGACATCGCCTCCTCCGCCGACGGCACCAAATTGGTGGCGACCGTCAACAACGGATACATTTGGACTTCGGCCAATTCCGGCACGACTTGGACATTGCACAATTCTTCACCCATTTCTTCGCCCCTTTACTGGTCTTCCGTCGCCTCTTCTTCCGACGGCACCAAATTGGTGGCGACGGTGGGTTACACTTCTTACTACACGTCCGGGTCCGGGCAAATTTACACTTCGACCGATTCCGGCGTGAGTTGGACGGCGCGGGCCGGCAGTTTGCCCTGGTCTTCCGTTGCGTCTTCCGCCGATGGAACCAAGCTGGTCGCGGCGGTCTATGGCACGTCCGGCAGTGCTGGTGCCTATACTTCGGCCAACTCGGGCGTAAATTGGGCGTTGCAAGCCGGGGCTTCGTATTGCTCCGCCGTGGCATCTTCGGCGGATGGGACGAAACTAGTCGCGACATTTTCCAGCGGGACGAGCCAGGGCATCTACACTTCGACCAGCTCGGGCGTGGCCGGGAGCTGGCTACAGCGCACCAATAGCGGCAGTTGTACCGCCGTGGCGTCTTCAGGGGATGGAAGCAGGCTGGTCGCGACAACCAGCAGCGGCCAGATTTATATTTCCACGGATTCAGGCGCCACTTGGGTTGCGCAGAATTCGCCCGTTTCCGGCCAAATAACATCCGTCGCTTCCTCGTCCGACGGTTCACAGCTGGCAATCACCACTGGCGGAGCGTCAGGCAACATTTTTGCCTCCTCCGATTCCGGCGCAACCTGGAGGCAACTGGCAGGAGCGCCCACCGGCTCGTGGGCGGCCATCGCTGCTTCCGCCGACGGCAGCCAGCTTGCGGCGGCGGTCTATGGCGGCAATATTTACGTTTCCTCCCAAAGCAGTACGACGACCGGCGCGGCGGGTTATTTGATCGGCCCGCAACATAGCGCCATTGAATTGATATACGCCGGCAATAATCTGTTTCTGCCGTTGAGTCACGAAGGAACCATTCGCGCGCATTAATAAATCAGATGAACCGGGAAACATTGGATCGCTGGTGCGAGCGGGGCATTCTGGGTTTGGTGCTCGGCATTTTGGTTTTTGGCCCGCTGGCAATGGGCGCGGTGGACACGCCGGAATTTCTCGTCATTCAAGGATTGACGGTGGCCGTGATGCTCGTGTGGGCGCTGCGATTATGGATCAGCCCGAAACCACAATTGCTCTGGCCGCCGCTGGGTTGGGTGGTGCTTGCGTTCACGGCCTGCGCCATCGGGCGTTATCTCACGGCAGACATCGAATACGTCGCACGGCTGGAGATGATCCAGGTGTTGATGTATGCGTTCGTATTTTTTGCCGTCGTCAACAATTTATACCGGCAGGAATCGCTGCAAATCATCAGTTTCACGCTGATTTTTCTGGCGATGGGGATTTCCTGCTATGCCATCTACCAATTTTTGACGCACTCGAATCGTGTCTGGGATTATGTATCGCCTTATCTGGGACGGGCCTCGGGCACTTACATTTCACCGAACAATTTCGCGGGCTTTCTGGAAATGCTTCTGCCGCTGGCGATGGCTTGCGTTTTGGTGGGGCGAATGAAGCCGGTCGTCCGGATTTTGCTCGGTTACTCCGCTCTGGTCATGCTGGCGGGGATGGTTGTGACGTTTTCGCGCGGCGGCTGGGTGGCGGTCGCCGTGGCGTTGCTGGTGCTTTTGGGAACGCTGATTTTTCATCGTAACCACCGATTGCCGGCCTTTTTGCTTTTGGTCATTTTGGCCGTGGGGGGAACGGTTTTCGTCACCAATTATTTGTCGAAGACGCTCAGTTACATGCGCCGCGTGGGAACTCCCGGGGAAGCCGGGGAACTTAACCTTGCGGTCCGCCTCGACATCTGGACGGCGGCGGAGCAGATGTGGCGGGATCATTTTTGGTGGGGCGTCGGGCCGGCGCATTACGACTATCGTTTCCGGGAATATCGTCCGGAAAGTGTCCAGATGAGTCCCGACCGCGCGCACAATGATTACTTGAACCTGCTGGCCGATTGGGGCGCAGCGGGCGGAATCATCGTGCTTACCGGCATGGTGACATTCAGTGCGGGATTGCGGAAAACGTGGAAATATGTCCGCCCGTCGGAAAATGATTTTGGCCGCGGCATGAGCAATCGCTTCGCCTTTTTCCTTGGCGCGTCCGCCGGACTGTTCGCGCTGGCAGTGCATTCGATGGTGGATTTCAATCTGCACATTCCGGCCAATGCAATTCTCGGTGTGACGTTGCTGGCGTTGTTGAGCAGTAACCTGCGATTTGCCACGGAGCGTCACTGGCTGGGCGCGCGCTTGCCCGTCAAAATGCTCGCCACTTTGGTGCTGGTTGCAGGTGTTGCCTATTTGGGCTGCCAGGGCTGGCGTCGTGGGCAGGAAGCGGTCTGGCTGGCACGGGCGGAACAGTCGCCGGTTTATTCACCAGCGCAGGCCGCAAATTTAAAAAAAGCATTTGACGTCGAGTTGATGAATTTTGAAACGGCCTACAACATCGGCGAAGCCTATCGGATCCAAAGCTTCGACGGCGGACAAAATTACGAAAACCTGGCAAAAACGGCGATGCAATGGTATGCGCGCGGCATGAAACTCAATCCGCATGATGGCTACAATTATTTGCGTTACGGCATGTGTCTTGACTGGCTGGAAAAGCACGATGAGGCCGGGCCGTATTTCAACCGCGCTGACGCGCTCGACCCCAACAGTTATTACACGGCGGCGAACATTGGGTGGCATTACGTTCAGGCTGGAAATTACGCCGCCGCCCGGCCGTGGCTGGAACGGTCATTGCGGCTGCACGGGCAGCAAAATGGAGCGGCCGCCTCCTATCTGGAAATCACCGAGCGCAAACTCGTCGAAAATGCCTCCGGCCAGAACGTTTTGCCCGCCGGTTTTTGAGCGCAAATGGCAAGAAAATTCTAGTTGACATTTGACGGTTTATCCTTAAATTGTTAACAAGTAGAAAAAAATTGGAATAAAATTATGAAACACATCCAGACTTTGGCCCTTGCGGCGATTTGCGGGTTTGTCTTGACGCTGGCTGCTGGCGCAGCTGCACAATCAATCCAGCCGGGCGTGGTCACCGCGGTTCGCATTGTGGGCGAGGCCAGCTACTCATTGGGAGATGGCAAATGGCATCCGCTGGTGGTGGGTAAAATTCTCACGGTAGGCGCTGTCATCCAGACCGGGCACGATGCAACAGTGGACATTATTTTGGGCAAGAAAATACTAATGCCTCAGGCAATACTAATGCCTCAGGCTAATCCACTACCGGATCGAATCTCTCTGGCAGCGGATGCAAACGTGCGCGACTATGTCTCTTACAAACCTGCAGCGGAACAAAACGCCGTTCGCATGACGGGCGACACCGTGCTGGCCATTGATAAACTGACCGTTAACGACACGGGAGTGGACACCGTTAACGACACGGAACTGGATTTGCGCCAGGGGGGCATCTACTGTAGCGTCAAAAAATTTTCCGGTGCGTCCCAATACCTCATTAAAATCCCCAACGGCATAGCCGGCGTTCGCGGCACGCTGTTCTACATTGACGCAACCGGTCGGTGTATCGTGTATAAAAATTCCGTGGTGCTTTCCATCACCGGCCCGGATGGCAACCCAATTACTGTGGTTGTAGGTGAAGGCAATCAGTTTGATCCAGGAAACTTGGGAAACGGCCAGCCCGGTCCATTGCCACTTGGCGTCAGTCCATTGCCACTTGGCGTCAGTCCATTGCCACCCGGTCTGGGTGCCGAGATGGATAGAATTTTCGATGCACTTCGTACAATATATTTTCCTGATTATGGANNTAGTGGCTCGGGTTTTGACGCGGCGCAACAATAAAAACATCAGGACCGTCAGAAGCCTTTCATCGAAACCAGAGCAGCCTTGAGTTGTTCTGGTTTTTTGTTTAATTGGGCGCGGTGAAGTTCAAACTTTTCAAACGTGCGCCGGTCATTCTGGCCGTTTCCGTTCTCGTGTTCGTTTGCGGCGTCCGGCTCCTGCGGCTTGATTTTTTTGAGCGGCTGGAGCGCATGACCTACGACTTGCGCGCGCGGGCGGCTTTGCATTTTCCCGCGCCTGCCGCCACCAACCTCGCCTTCGTCTCGATGGAAGAATCCAGCATCACCGCCGTGCGAAGCGGCAAACTCGGCTACCACTTCGGGCTCTACTGGCCGCGTCAGGTTTATGGCCGGCTGGTTGAAGAATTATCCGCTCAAGGCGCCAAAACTGTCGCGTTCGACGTGCTCTTCGGAGAACTGCGCACCGACCATCCACTAGTAACCATGGCCAATGGCAATTTCATTGAGTCCGATGATTTCTTTGCGTTGCAAATGCGCCATGCCGGAAACGTCCTCCTCGCCGTCGTGCCTGACGTTGTGCCGCCCGACTTGTTTTTGACCAATGCGCTCGCAGCCGGCGACATTTCGACGGAAAAGGATTCCGATGGGGTACTGCGCCGGGTCCGGGCTTTTGACGACCAGGGCGTCTGGGACATGGGAATCGTGCTCGCGGCGCTGGAATTAAACCTCGACCTTGCCCACCCCGATTTGGACCTGACGCATGGGCGAATCACGCTGCACGGTACGAATGGCATTGAGCGCGTGATTCCCGTGGACCGTGACTGCTATTTTTACATTGATTGGCGGCTGAAACCAAATGATCCGCGCCTCTTGCGCGCGCCGATTGAAAATTTGCTCTGGCAGGACAGGCAACGGTTGCTTGACCGAACCAATGGACTTAGCGATGACTTTCGCGGCAAACTTGTCATCGTCGGCTCCGCCGCGCAAGGTAATGACCTGACGGACCTTGGCGCAACGCCGTTGGAAAAAAATACGCTGCTCGTCAGCAAATATTGGAACGTCGCCAATTCCGTCATCACCAACCAATTCATCCGCTGCGCATCATTGCCAACAGAAATGGCATTGATAATTTTTCTCGGTGCGCTGACGGCTTTTCTCACCTGGCAAATGCGGGCATTTGCGGCTTCGGCGGCGGTTTTGCTGCTGTTGCTGGCTTATGTGGCCGTCGCTTTTTTCATCTTCGTGCAATTTCGTTACTGGCTGCCACTGGTGTTTCCAATTGCGGGTGCGATGTTGGTCGAGCATGTGAGTTTGGTCACGTATCGCGTCGTTTTTGAGGAACGCGAACAGCGACGCGTCAAATCAGTTTTTTCCAAAATCGTTTCGCCCGACGTGATGAACGAGTTGCTTCAGGCGGAAAAACTTTCCCTCGGCGGCACGCGCCGGGAATTGACCGTGTTTTTCGCCGACGTGCGCGGTTTCACCACGCTGATGGACGAAATGCAGGAACGCGTGGCGGAGTTTGTCCGTGAACGGCAGCTGGATTCCGCCGCGGCGGAGGCGTGTTTTGACGAATCCGCGCGCGAAACACTCAATACCGTAAACCTTTATCTCGCGACCGTCGCCGACGCAGTGAAAACGCATGGCGGCACGCTGGACAAATACATCGGCGACTGCGTCATGGCATTTTGGGGCGCGCCGACGCCGAACGAGAAACATGCGCTGGCGTGTGTGCAGGCGGCCATTGAGACACAACGCGCCATCCATGAATTGAACCAAAGGCGCATGGCGGAAAATTCGCAGCGCGAAATTGAAAACCGGGCGCGACTTTCCGCGGGGCTGCCGCCCAAGCCGCCGTTGCGCGCGTTGCAACTGGGCACGGGCATCAATACCGGCCTCGTGACGGTTGGCCTCATGGGTTCGGACGTTCATCAATACAATTACACCGTGTTTGGCCGCGAAGTGAATCTTGCCAGCCGGCTGGAAAGTGTTTCCGGCAGCGGCCGCATCATCATCAGCGACACGACCTACAACCATTTGCTGCGCGAAGACCCGGCACTGGCCTCGACCTGCATCGAAATGCTCCCGGTCACGGTCAAGGGCATTCGCGATGCCGTGCGGATTTACGAAGTGCCGTGGCAAACGCCGCCGGCAAAATGACTTTGCGGAATCGTTTTCTTCCTCGTCAAATTTGCCGTAAATGCTAAAGTGATTTTGATGCGCACAGCGATTTATCCCGGCAGTTTTGATCCGTTGACCAATGGCCACCTGGACGTGATTCAGCGCGCGGCCAAATTATTCGACCGCGTCGTCGTGGCCGTTGCGAAAAACGATGGCAAACAGCCGCTGTTCACGCTCGACGAACGGTTCGCGCTCGTGAAAAAAGCCATGAAACATTTGCCGAACGTCGAAGCGGATGCATTTGACGGCCTGCTCGTCGAATATGTCGCGAGTCGAAAAGCGCAGGCGATTGTGCGCGGATTGCGCGCGGTGTCGGATTTTGAATTTGAGTTTCAACTCGCATTGATGAACCGCAAGCTGAACGAAAACATCGAAACGATTTTCATGATGCCCAAGGACACTTACACGTTTCTCAGCTCGCGCCTCGTGAAGGAAATCGCGCGGCTGGGCGGCGACGTGAGCGCGTTTGTGCCCGCGCACGTGCAAAACGCCCTGACGAAAAAATTTGCCGGGACGAAAAGGAGTTAAGTCATGCCGCTCGTCGTCAATCTGCGTCATCTGGAGGAGCACGACGTAATTTTGCGCGGCGAATTGCCGGTGGACGAGCTGGATCTGGACACGCGCGACGAAATGATTGGGGTCACGCAGCCGTTGCGGCATGAGTTGGAGGTTCAATTGCTGGATCGCAGCCTGTTGATTCGCGGCTCGTTGCGGCTTACGCTGGAGTGCCGTTGCGTCCGCTGTTTGAAACCGTTCGAGCGCGAGTTGGAATTGAATCCGTGGACGTGCCATTTGCCGCTCGAAGGCGAGGAACAGGTGCCCATCGTCAACGATTGCGCGGACTTGACGCCGTATATGCGTGAAGATATGCTGCTTGAATTTCCGCGGCATCCATTGTGCAAACCGGACTGTCGCGGATTGGAAAAAATAAAAACCGGCAAGGCCAAAAACACCGGCGGCAAGGATAAATTGATTCCGTCCGCGTGGGCTGAATTAGACAAGTTAAAATTGTAAATTTGAATTTATGGGTGTTCCAAAACGCAAACCGTCCCACAGCCGGCAGCGCATGCGCCGCGCTTACAACAGTGTGCTGAAGTTGCCGCAACTCGGCACGTGCCCGCAATGCGCCGCGCCGTATGTGCCACACCGGGTATGCCCGGCGTGCGGCTATTACAAAGGCCGGCAGGTGTTGACCATCACGGCGGGCACTTGATTTTGCGCCAGGCTGCGGAGATTCCGCGTTATTTCATCTATGCGAATAGCAGTAGATGTCATGGGCGGTGACCACGGATGTGCGGTCGTCGTCGAGGGCGTCCGGCGTGCGCTGGAGGCCAACCAAAAAATCTCCACGCTTTTTCTCGTTGGCGATCAGGCGGAGATCGAGTCCGCGCTTGGCGCGACGGGCTGTCATGATCTGCGCGTTCAAATCGTTCATGCCAGCGAAGTCGTGACGATGGACGACAGGCCCGTCACCGCGCTTCGCAAAAAGCGCGACAGTTCCATTACGCGCGGCGCTGAACTCGTCCATGACGGTCAGGCCGATGCGGTTATTTCGGCCGGCAACACCGGCGGCATTTTTGCGGCGGCCACTTTTAAACTGGGCCGCATCTCCGGCGTGGATCGCGGCTGCATTGCCGCAGTCATTCCGCGGCAGGAAAATGAATTTGTCCTGCTCGACGGCGGCGCAAACATCGAATGCAAGCCGCTGCATCTCGCTCAGTTTGCCGTGATGGGCAGTGTTTATTCGCGGGAAGTGCTGGGACGCAAAAACCCCCGCGTGGGCATTCTCAGCATCGGCACGGAAGACTCCAAGGGCAACGAACTGACGCTCGGAGCCTTCAAATTGTGCAAGCAGCTCGACTTGAATTTCATCGGCAACGTCGAAGGACATGATTTGTTCAAGGACCACGTGGACGTGGTCGTGTGTGACGGCTTTGTCGGCAACATTGTTTTGAAAACATGCGAGAGTCTGGCGGTGGGGATGATTTCGATGCTCAAGCGTGAGTTGATGCGCAATCCCAAACGCCAACTCGGCGCGTTGCTCGCGAAAAATGCCTTTCATGCCATCCGGCGGCGCATGGACCCGGAGGTTTACGGCGGCGCACCGTTGCTCGGGTTCAACGGCATGGTGTTCAAGGCGCACGGTTCGGCGCGCGAACGCGCCATTGCCAGCGCCCTGCGCGTGACGGTCGAGGCCGTGCAGCATCACGTCAACGAAATCATCGCCCGTGAAATGGCGCAGGCCAATGAAAAGCTGGCCGCCGCAGAAATTTCTGTTCCTGTTTCCGCATGAGTCCCAAATTCAATAATCCGCGCGCCAAACACAATTTCCAGGGCCGCACCTGTTCCATCACCGGCGTCGGCTCGTATGTGCCGGCGAAAATTTTGACCAATGCCGACCTCGAAAAAATGGTCGAGACCTCGGATGAATGGATCATCACACGCACCGGCATCAAGCAGCGGCGGCTGGCGGCCAAGGATGAATTCACCTCCGACCTGGCGGCGCACGCGGCGCAGCGTGCGATGAAAAAGGCCGGGGTCACCGCCGACCAGATTGACCTCATCATTGTCGCTACCATCACGCCGGATATGCCGTTTCCGGCGACGGCGTGCATCGTCCAGCAAAAAATCGGCGCGCGCCGGGCGGCGGCGTTTGATCTGGAGGCGGCGTGTTCCGGTTTCATTTACGGTTTGGAAATCGGGCAGCAGTTCATCATGTCGCGCACCTATGACACCGTGCTGGTCATCGGCGCGGAAAAACTTTCTTCGATTGTGGATTGGACAGACCGCAACACCTGTGTGCTGTTTGGTGACGGCGCGGGGGCGGCGGTTCTGCAAAGCCGTCCGAATTCGCACGGGCTTTTGACTGCGGTGATGGGCGCGGACGGGTCGAAAGGCAATTTGATCCACATGCCCGGCGGCGGCAGCCGTTGTCCGGCCTCCGTGGATTCGGTCGCGGCGAAACTGCATTATTTGCGAATGGACGGCCGGGAGACTTTCAAAAGCGCCGTCCAGGCGATGTGCCACGCGGCGCAGGAGGCGTTGCGCCGTTGCGAACTCGATATTTCGAAAATCAAATGCGTCATCCCGCATCAGGCGAACCGCCGGATCATTGACGCGGTGGGCAAACGTCTTGGCGCCATACCGGAACAATTGTTCATCAATTTGGACCGTTACGGCAACACGTCGGCGGCATCGGTGGCCATTGCGTTGGACGAAGCCGTTTCTTCGGGAAAAATCCAGCGTGGCGATTTGATTTTGATGATGGTTTTTGGTGCCGGCCTGACCTGGGGCGCGGCGGTCATCGAGTGGTGAAGGCTTATTTGTCAAATTGCAAACGTTAATTTGACGATCGCCTTTGACGTGTTAGCTTAGTGTGGTTCTATGAGTGCCAAAAAATTTGAGAGTGCTGGTTCGTTTCAACAACAAATCACCGTCGAAGGCCGGCAGTCCCGCTTGGAACTTTCCGCCGAGTCGGTCGTCATTCACAAAAGCGGCGTCGAATTCCGAAGCCCGACGCCGTTCAATCCGTGGACAGAAATGACGGTCGCGCTGCAATCGCCGTGCGACGGTGGCCGCATTCAATGCAGCGGCGTGGTCATTGCCTGTTCCGGCAGCAAACACACCGGCTACCATGTTTCGCTTGTTTTCACGGGCATGTCTAAGCAGGCGCAATCGCGTTTGAACCTGATGGCGCACTCCGCTTTGGGCGCGGGCTAGAACGCCGATTTTCCAAGCCAGCAGTTTTTGAAACGTTCGCGAATTCAATTCGCGGCGTTTCCACTCGGTTGCATTCGTGTCCATTCGCGGTTTTCAAACAACCTGACAAAATTATGCCAATTCAATTGCGGGACAAGGCCCAGTGCCAATTCGACATGATTACGCTCGGCGAAATCATGCTGCGGCTTGATCCGGGCGAAGGGCGCATCCGCTGCGCCCGCGAATTCAAGGTTTGGGAGGGCGGCGGCGAATACAACGTCGCCCGTGGCCTGCGCCGGTGCTTCGGCCTGAAAACCGCCGTCTGCACCGCCTTTGCCGACAACGAGGTGGGACATCTGCTCGAAGATTTCATTTTGCAGGGCGGTGTGAACACGGAATTCATCAAGTGGGTGCCATTCGACGGTGTGGGCCGCATCACCCGCAACGGACTGAACTTCACCGAGCGCGGTTTTGGCGTGCGCGGCGCGGTCGGGGTCTCCGACCGTGGCCACACGGCGGCGAGCCAGCTCAAGACCGGTGATTTCGATTGGGACCACATTTTCGGCAAGCTGGGAGTGCGCTGGCTGCATACCGGCGGCATCTTCGCCGCGCTGAGCGACACCGCGCCACAACTGGTCATCGAAGCGGTCAAAAAGGCCAAACAATACGGCACGGTGGTCAGCTACGACCTGAACTACCGCCCCTCGCTCTGGAAATCCATCGGCGGCCAGAAACGCGCCCAAGAGGTGAACCTGGAAATCGCCAAATCCGTGGACGTGATGACCGGCAACGAGGAGGATTTTATGGCGTGTCTGGGTTTCCGCGTCGAAGGCGCGGATGAACATCTGCTGCACATTGACGTCACCGCATTCAAGAAGATGATTGAGACGGCGGTGAAAACGTTCCCGAACTTCAAGGCGACCGCCACGACGCTTCGTGCCGCGAAAACTGCGACAATCAACGACTGGGCGGCCATCGCCTGGATGGATGGCAGGTTTTACGAGAGCCGAAAATATCCCGACTTGGAAATTCTTGACCGTGTTGGTGGTGGCGGCAGTTTTGCTTCCGGTTTCATCTACGGGTTGATGACCGCCGGCGATCCGCAGAAGGCTGTGGACTACGGCGCGGCGCACGGTGCGCTGGCGATGACCACACCCGGCGACACTTCGATGGTGTCGAAAGACGAAGTTGAAAAATTGATGAAAGGCGGCGGCGCGCGCGTACAACGATAAGCTGCCCAATCGTTGCCACCAGACAGAGGTGGCTCTCGCCAATGACCCCGAATTTTCGATTGTTTTGCGAATATCTAGGTGCTCTGCCCGGCTGGCTTTTGGGTGATTTTAAATGATCAAACCGTTAGATGGCCATACTAATATAATCAGATTTTCTGATATCTAAGTTCTGGCAGGCGAATTTTATTGATTTTTGACCGGGGGGGGGTCTTAATATAGTCCATCCTTCACATTGGGTATGAGAGGAACTTTTGGGTTAAAATCCGGCTGAATCAGCCTAAATACGGAAGACGAATCTCCATGAAACTTCGACTTTCCGGCACATTGGTTTTATTCATTTCGCTTTTCATGTTCGTTGCGAAAAGTCCGGCTTTCGCGCCACCATCACCTGCTCCTTTGCCCAACTTCGACAAGCGAACCGACGGACTTCAAGCCGGTGACATTGTGTCTGGAAACCAACCGGCTGTCATCACCGGGTTCAGCCCGGCCTCCGGGATCATTGGCACCTTCGTGACCATTTCCGGGACCAACTTCAGCCCGGTGGCTTCGAGCAACTTCGTCCGTTTCGGGGGCTTCCGCTCAACCGTGCTCGCCGCCGGTTCGAACTCATTGACCGTCGTGGTGCCGGTGGGTGCGACCCGCAGTCCGCTCACGGTGACCGTGAATGGAATGACGGCTTACGCCAATGCCCCCTTCCTGGTGACCTGCCCGAACGCCGCCACCAGGGTGGTCGCCTGGGGCTTTAACGATGAGGGTCAGACCAATGTTCCCTCTGGCTTGACCAACGTGGTCGCGATTGCGGCTGCTGCCTGCAATGATCACAACCTGGCGCTGAAGACTGATGGCACGATGGTTGCCTGGGGCTACAACAACCATGGCCAGGCCACTGTGCCTGCAGGTTTGAGCAACGTGGTCATAATTGCCGCCGGTGGCTATCACAATCTAGTGTTGAAGAACGACGGCACCGTGGCCGCTTGGGGCTACAACTCCGATTGGAACGGTGCGTATGGTGGACAGGCGACAGTACCTGCGGGTTTGAGTAATGCGGTCGCAATTGGTGCCGGATGGTATTACAGTCTGGGCTTGAAACCCGATGGGACGGTGCTCGCTTGGGGTGTAAATAGTAACGGCCAGACGAATGTGCCTGCGGGCTTGAGCAACGTGGTGGCCATTGCAGGCGCTCCATGTTACAGCCTGGCACTGAAGGTTGACGGCACGGTGGTTGCCTGGGGAACAAACTATAATACGCCCGGAGGAATTCCTGTCCAGTTGATGGATGCGCCGCCGGGATTGTCGAACGTGGTGGCGATTGCGGCAGGTTACTTCCACTGTCTGGCACTCAAGGCTGATGGGACAGTCGTCGTCTGGGGCGAAAACTATTATGGTCAGACCAACGTGCCGGCGGGGCTGACGAACGTGGTGGCCATTGCGGCTGGCAGCTATAACAACCTGGCGCTGAAGGCTGATGGCAAGATGGTCGGTTGGGGCTTCTTCATCCCGGATTTGCCACCGTCCGGCCTGACGAACGTGGTGGCGGTTGGCGCGGGTTACTATCACAGTCTGGCGCTGGTGAGTGACAGTTCATTTGGCGCACCCTCCATCATCTCCCAGCCGACCAATCAAACGGTAGTGGTGGGTGGCACGGCGAATTTCAATGTAACAGCCAGCGGCACGCCGCCGTTGAGCTGCCAGTGGGCTTTCAACGGGACGAACATCGCCGGAGCAACCAACACGACGCTGACGCTGACCAATGTGCAGTTGAGCCAGGCGGGCAATTACGCGGTGCTGGTGACCAACCTCTATGGTTTCATCCTTAGTTCCAATGCGGTGTTGATGGTAAATCTGTCACCGCTTTGCAATCCCCCACCCTCGGGTTTGGTCGGCTGGTGGCCGGGTGAGGGCAATGCCAACGACAGCGTTGGAACGAATAATGGCACACTGGTCGGTGGAGCCATCTTTGCCAATGGCAAAGTGGGTCTAGGTTTCCGTCTGGACGGAACCAATGGCTATGTGCAGATACCTGATTCAGACGCGCTCAAGCCGGCGAATGTCACCATTGAGGCCTGGGTTTGGCTGGATCCGAATGTGAACACCGGGCCGTCCGGGGAAAGTATCATCTTCAAAAGAAACAGTTGGACCTTTCTGTTTGAAGGTTACAGCCTGCTCAAGCAGAGCATTGACAACGGCAACGGAACTTACACCGACCGGTTTCAATCCGTGGTCACGAGGAACGGGAATCAAGTTGTCATCAATTCGACCACGGTCGTCCAGCGCGGTGTCTGGTATCATGTTGCCGCCACCTACGATGGCAACCAGTTAACGCTCTACGTCAACGGCGTGGCGGAGGCTTCTGCGGTTGCGGGTTTCGCGTTGGATTACGGGACGCGCCCGGTCTTTATCGGCACGACTGGTGAACCGGCACCATATACCTCCATTTTCGCGGGCATCATTAATGAACCGTCCATTTATAATCGCGCCCTTTCGACCAACGAAATCCAGGCCATCTACAACGCCGGCAGCGCGGGCAAATGTGTGGATATCGCCCAGCCGAGGATTCTGGTTCAGCCACAAGACCGCACGGTGCTCAACGGTGCAAATGTGCAGTTTGCCGTCGTGGCCAGCGGAACTCCGCCCCTGAGTTACCAATGGCGGCTTAACGGGACAAATATCGTAACGGCGACTGGCAGCAGCCTCAACCTGACCGCGCAGAAAGAACTGCAAGGTATTTACGACGTGGTCATCAGTAATGCCTTCGGCACTGTGACGAGCTTCCCACGCCGACTGTTCTTGAGTCCGGGCAGGGTCGTGGCTTGGGGTTGGAACGATTACGGTCAGACAATTGTCCCGCCGGGCCTGAGCAGCGTCGTTTCGATTTCGGGAGGGGAACTTCACAGCCTGGCGTTGAGGAGCGATGGAACCGTCTTCGCTTGGGGAGCTGTCGGTGCCGGCAACGCTAATGGCGGAAGCCTCGATTTCGGCCAGGCAATTGTGCCGCCGGGGCTTAGCAATATCGTCGCCATCGCGGCGGCTGGTTACCACAACCTGGTGCTGAGAAGTGACGGCACCGTGGCGGCGTGGGGCGCGGGCACAAATGATCCCAGCGCCTCAGTCAACAGCGCAGCACTGAGCTTCGGGCAGAACGTCGTTCCCTATGGATTGAGCAACGTGGTAGCTATAGCTGGAAGTCTCAACTCGAGTCTGGCGTTGAAGAGCGACGGCACCGTGCTCGCATGGGGGAACAACTGGTATGGTCAAACCAATGTGCCGGCAGGTTTGTCGAACGTGGTGTCCGTGTCGGCGGGAGATTATCACTTCCTCGCGCTGAAAGCAGACGGAACGGTCGTCAGTTGGGGTGCCTCTTTATCCTCTGGCCCCATTGTCCCGTTTCCGGGGTTGAGCAATGTGGTTGCGATTGCGGCCAATGGAAATCACTCTTTGGCACTTAAGAACGATAATACGATTGTCGGATGGGGCGATAACAGTTACGGCGTATGCTTTCCGCTGCCCCAACCAACCAACTCAATCGCCATTGCAGCGAGTTTTGATACGAGCCTTGCTTTGAAAAACGATGGAACGATTGTCGTTTGGGGCAGTAATCAATTTGGCGAGTTAAGTGTTCCAAACGGATTGACCAACGTGGCCGCGATTGCTTGCGGCGGTCTGCATGAATTGGCTTTGGGAACCGTGCCGACTACGCAATTGCTGATCATTTCCCAACCGACCAACGTAACGGTTGCAGTCGGTGGCACCGCGAATTTCAGCATTACTGCTAGCGGCACTGCGCCTTTGAGTTACCAATGGACCTTCAACGGCACCAATCTCGTTGGGGCGACAAATTCCACGTTGATTCTCGCCGATGTCCAGCCCGCGCTGGCGGGCAATTACGCCGTGCTGGTGACGAACCTCTATGGCTCAGCCCTCAGTTCCAACGCCGTGCTGACCGTCATTGTGCCTGCCATTCCACCGACGATTCTTTCCCAGACGCCGAGCGAGGTTGTTTTGCTGGGCAATGCAGCCACCTTCAGCGTGACCGCCGGCGGAACCGATCCGTTGAGTTACTTCTGGAAACGCGACGGCTCAATTATTCCCGGCGCGACCAATTTCAGTTACACGCTCAACAACGCGCAGTTATCCGACTCCGGCAGCAAGTTCAGTTGCCTCGTCACCAATACCTATGGCTCGGCGGCCAGCACCAACGCGACACTCAAGGTCATTGATACGATTGTGAATGATTTGTGCAGCGGCGCCATCATCATCACCAACGCCAGCTATACCAATGTCCAATCCACGGCCAGGGCCAGTTCGTTTGGCGATCCGGTTCCCGATTGCGTGGATGGCTTCGGCCACGGCGTTTGGTATCAATTCACCGCGCCCGTTGCCGGCCTGCTCGTCGTGGACACTTTCGGCAGCGACTTTGACACCAGCCTCGCCCTCTACACCGGCTCGTGCGATGCGCTAACGGAAGTGGCGTGCAACGACGACACCGGCGGCGTGACTTCGCAAGTCATCCTGCCGACGACTGCGGGCACGACTTATTCCATTCTCGCCGGCGGTTACAGCTCCGATGCGGGCAACTTGGTTTTCCACCTGAACTACCTGACGCCACCTGCATTTGTGGTTCAACCGACGAATCAATCCGTGGTGGTCAGCAGCAATGCCAGTTTCTTGACCACCGTCAGCGGCACGCAGCCCATCAGCTTCCAATGGTATTTCAACAACGCGCCGCTGGTTGATGGCGGACGCATCAGCGGTTCAACCAACGCAACGCTCAACATAGCCGGCATCCAGACCGGTGACGCGGGCAGTTACCAACTGGTCGCCTCCAACATCGTCGGTGTCGCCACCAGCTCCGTGGCGGTGCTGACGCCCATCATCTTGCCGCCTGTCATCACGCAGCAACCGACAAACCAGTCCGTGCTGACCGGCTCGAACGTCACCCTTACGGCAGTGGTGGATGGCACGCCGCCCTACAATTATCAATGGTATTTCGAGAGCAGCCCGCTGACCAATGATGG
Source organism: Limisphaerales bacterium (assembly GCA_003161635.1). GTDB lineage: Bacteria > Verrucomicrobiota > Verrucomicrobiia > Limisphaerales > UBA11358 > UBA11358. Next base: position 8,708 of record PMOA01000070.1, on the reverse strand, counting down.
GGTCCACATTTTCGGCTCTACGACCAGCAGCTTAAGTATTTCCAATCTGACAACGGCAGACGGGGGTTATTATAATCTGGTCGTCACGAACGTCTCTGGCATGGCCGTCAGCGATGACGCCGTGCTGACTGTGATGGTGCCGCCGACGATTCTGACCCAACCGATTGGCCGCTCGGTGCCACCGGGCCTGCCGACGACCTTCTCGTTTACGGCGTCTGGCAATCCCGCACCCACCTATCATTGGTTGTTGAATGGAACGAACATTCCCGGCGCAACTGTAGCCGCCTACACAATTCCCGCCGTGGGCACAAATCAGATCGGATATTATCAGGTTGTCGCAAGCAACGCCGCCGGGGTTGAGACCAGCAGCGTGGCTCAACTCACCTTCGGACCGGTCGCGGCGTGGGGTATGAATACATACGGTGAATCGCTGCCACCGCCGGGATTGAGCAATGTCATCGCCGTGGCTGGAACGTATATGGCCAGTTTCGCCGTGCGAACGGATGGAAACATTGTGCCTTGGGGGAAAAGCCAGAATAGTACAAACGTTCCCATTATTCCGGCCATCGCCACGAATGTCGTGGCAATGGCAACAACCGGCACCACCGAAAATCACGCATTGCGGTCTGACGGCACAGTCGTCAGCTTGTCTGGATTTGTTGTGCCGGGCTTGAGCAACATCGTTTCAATTGCAGCGGGACATAGTTTTACTTATGCGTTGCGCGCGGAGGGAACGCTCACCAACTACTGGGGCTCTATCTTGACTCCGGGTTTCCCCGCTGGGTTGAACCATGTCACCGCAATTGCCGCCGGGTATAACAACGCGGTGGCGCTGCGGAATGACGGCACGATAGCCGTGGCCGGCATCGGCCCGGTGACGAACCTCCCCGGCGGATTGACCAACGTCGTTGCGGTTGCCGCCGGTTATACCTATGCAATGGCGTTGAAAGCCGATGGAACCATGGTCGCATGGGGCAGCGGCACGGCAACGAATCTTCCGGCGGGTCTGACAAACGTCATTGCAATCTCCGCGGGGAATTACAGCGGGGAAAATTTCGGTCTAGCCATCCGCTCCAATGGCACGGTTGTGGCCTGGGGCGATAATCCTTATGGCGAAACCAATCCGCCCGCCGCTTTGACCAATCTGATTTCCATCGCCGTCACCGCCGCTGCGTATCACGGCCTCGCCTTGGTCAATGACGGCAGCCCGGTCATTTTGCATCCGCCCGTCGGCCTCACGGCTTACACGTGCCGCGACGTGGTTTTGCGCGGTGACGCCGCTGGCGCACAACCGTTGAATTATCAATGGCTGCTGAATGGCACGAACGTTCCCGGAGCCACGAACACCAGTTTGGTCATCTCCAACGTCCAGTTCAGCAACGCGGGCAATTATCAATTGTCCGTCAGCAACAGCATCAACACGGCGTTGAGCCTGCCCGCGCCGCTGACCGTCATCAGCAACAATGCGCTGGTGTTCTTGAGCGTGCCGGCCAGCCAGACGAATTATCAGGGCGGCAAAGTCACGCTTGCCGTCACCGTCCTTGGCAGCGGCCCTTTGACATATCAATGGTTTTTCAGCCCGACAAATACCACCAAAATATACACGCCGGTTTCAGGGGCAACCAATGACAGCCTGACGCTGGATCCGGCACTGGCGATCCAGACCGGATATTATTATCTGGCCGTCAGCAATAACGTCACTTACATCACCAGCACGCCGGTGTATGTGCGTGTGCTGTTCGCGAGAGCGTGGGGATTCCAAGCCGTAAGCAATCCGCCGGTCAACGTGACCAACGCCATCGCCATCGCGACCGGTGGTAGCTATGCGAATCCTTACGGTCTCTATTTCGCGCTCGGATCGGATGGAAAGCTCACGTCATGGGCAAACTATTATGCTTCTTACGGTGAAACGAATGTCTCGGCCTTGAGCAATTCGACGGTCATCGCCATCGCCGCAGGCAATCAAACCAGTCTTGCGCTCCGTTCCGACGGAACCGTTTATGCGTGGGGCTACGGTTATTACGGCCAGACAAATCCGCCGTCCGGCCTGAACAATGTCGTGGCCATCGCCTGCGGTGACTATCACGATCTGGCGTTGAAATCGGATGGAACAGTCATCGCCTGGGGACAAAACCTTTACGGCGAAGGAACCAATTCACTGGTGGCGACCAATGCCGCGGTGGCCATTGCCGCCGGAACTTCCCACAACCTCGGCCTGCGCGCAGACGGGACGGTGTTCGGTTGGGGCTACAATAGTTACGGACAGACTGCCATTCCATTCAACGCGTCGAACGTCATCGCCATTGCCGCCGGACAATATCACAGCCTCGCTTTGCGGGCGAATGGCACGGTGGTGGGTTGGGGAAACAACGGCAATGGTCAAGTCTCCATTCCGGCGGGATTGAGCAACGTCGTCGCCATTTCCGCTTCGGGCAGTCACAGCACGTTGTTGCGTGCCGATGGAACGGTCTTGTCGCTGGGCTACGAATACACCGGCTATGCATCCAACGCGGTGCCTTCGGATTTGGCCAACGTGATCGCGATCTCCAGCGGTGGCGACCACGACTTCGGCTTGCTCGGCACGCGCGCGCCGGCCATCACTGTCCAGCCTTGGAACCGGACGATTTTCAACACCACAACGAGCGTATGGTTTGCCGCCAAGTGCGCCGGCGTCCAACCCGTCCGTTATCAATGGCAGCTCAACGGCACAAATCTTCCCGCCGCGACCAACGACACGCTGACTGTGACCTCATTTGTGTTGGGCAAAACCAACCTGCCCATACAATCCGGTACCTACCAACTCATCGCCAGCAATGCCTACGGAACGGTCACCAGCAAACCCGCCAAGCTCACCGTGACCATCCCGCTGGGCGAAGCGCTCGACGCGACCAACCGGGTCTGGACCACTAGCGGGAACGCGCCGTGGTATGGCCAGGCTGCAACCACCCACGACGGCGTGGACGCCGCGCGCAGCGGTGCCATTGGCGCGCTTCAGGAAACCATCCTGCAAACCACCTTGGCCACAAACTGGTCCGGACGCTGCACGTTCTGGTGGAAGGTGTCCTCGGAACAGTATTTTGACATACTCGAATTCCGTGTGAACGGTATCGTGCAAACGAACATTTCCGGTGAAGTGGACTGGCAGCAGGTCAGCATCCCCGTCGCCGCCGGCACGAATGTCTTGCAATGGCGTTACTCGAAAGACGCCTCCTTCGACGCCGGCCAGGATGCCGGTTGGGTGGATCAATTTACCTTCGTTGCCGATGGGCCGATAATCACATTGCAACCCGTCAGCCAGACCGTGAACATGGGAACAACCGTTACTTTCCGAGTCACGGCCACCGCTGGAAAATTGATCTGCCAATGGCGGCAGAATGGAAACATCGTTGGCTACAACAGTCCGGTTCTAACATTGTTCAATGTCGGTCGCGCGCAGAATGGAACTTACTCCGTGACCGTCACCGACTTCAACACCGGCGGCAGCACCGTCAGCAGTAATGCTGTGTTAAAGGTGCTCGTGCCACAACTCCTCGGCTCACTAAAATTGTTGCCCGATGGCACGTTGCAATTCACGTCAACCGATGCCAATGGCGGACTGCTTTCGCCTTCCGACCTTGCCAACTTTGAGGCGCAGGCGAGCACAAACCTCGTGGACTGGGTGCCGCTGACGAGCGCGTTGAGCCTGACGAATGGAATGCTGCAACTGCGGGACAACAGCGGAACAAACTGGCCGGCGCGCTTCTACCGGCTGATCGAACATTGAAGTGGAAAAACGGAAATGCGGATTACTTCCGCGCGAGTTGTTGCAGCAGCTTGCCGTGGATGCCGCCGAAGCTGCCGTTGCTGAAGACGACGGCGATGTCGCCGCCCTGGACGTTCTTCGCAACGGGCGCAACGATGGAATCCACGGCAGATAGGCGGCATTTTTGCCGGAGGTTTTCAAATCCTGCATCAGCTTTTCGGGATCCAGCTTGGTGATGAACACCTGCTGCCGCTCGACATGACTGGGCCAACGGCTTCCATCGCTTGCGGTTTCCCGGCCCCTGAAATCCATCACCGGGATTTGGTATTGCATCAGAGCAATCGATCAACGTTGCTCAAACCGTGTTGTTTTCCTTGGAGAGCAATAATTCTGACGCCGTTCAACTGGCCTTCAACTGCGTGATGAGTGTTTGCAGGGAAGCTTTGGCGTCACCGAAGAGCATTCGCGTGTTGTCCTTGTAGAACAGGAGATTCTCAATACCGGCGAAGCCCGCGGCCATCGAGCGTTTCATGACGATGACTGTTTTTGCGCGGTCGGCTTCAATGATCGGCATGCCGTAAATCGGGCTGCTCTTGTCCTCGCGCGCGGCGGGGTTGACGACGTCGTTGGCGCCGATGACGAGGCAGACATCCACGCGGTCCATCGTGGGGTTGATGGCTTCCATTTCGCAAAGCTGGTCGTAAGGGACGTTGGCTTCAGCCAGAAGAACGTTCATGTGGCCGGGCATGCGGCCGGCGACGGGATGGATGGCAAAGCGGACTTCCACGCCGCGCTTGCCGAGTTCATCGGAAAGTTCGCGCACCTGGTGCTGTGCCTGCGCCACGGCCATGCCGTATCCGGGCACGATGACGACCTGTTGGGCGTAGCCAAGCAGCAACGCGGCTTCGTCGGCTTGGATGGGTTTGACGGTTTTTCCGCCGAGGTCGCTCGCGCCGGCCTTGCCGCCGCCGCCGCTCGAACCAAACGCGCCAAAAAGAACGTTGGTGACGGGCCGGTTCATGGCCTTGCACATGAGCAGGGTCAGCAGCGTGCCGGACGAACCGACGAGTGTGCCGGCCACGATCATCGAAAGGTTGTTGATGGTGAAGCCGTCCGCCGCGACCGCGAGGCCGGTGAACGAGTTCAACAGCGAAATGACCACCGGCATGTCCGCCCCGCCGATGGGCATGACCATCGCGATGCCGAAAAACAGCGCGAGCAAAAACATCACGCCGAATGCCGTGGTCGCCTGGCTGGCCGAAGAATTGATCGTGAGATAACCGCACAACCCAAGGATGACGAGGAGAATGAGGCCGTTGAAAATGTTCTGTCCGGGGAACGTCATCGGTCTTTCAAATTTTCCTTCCAGCTTCAAATACGCGATGGCGCTGCCGGAAAATGACAGCGAACCGATCAATGTCGCAAACAGCATCGTCACTGCAAAAAACGGCGTGAGGCCCTCAAGACCGTGTGCGCGTTTGAAAAATTCCAGGCTCGCGACCAGGGCCGCCGCGCCGCCGCCCACGCCGTTGAACAGCGCCACCATCTGCGGCATCGCGGTCATTTTGACCGAATACGCGCCGATCGCGCCAATAACCAGGCCGATGAGCGTGCCGATGGCAATGAGGGTGTAGTTCAGGGTCCAACCCTGCGACCACACATATTCCCCCGCGGGTTGGTGCAGGGTTAACAGCGCCACCAGCATTCCGGCGGCGGCGACGAGGTTGCCGAGCCGTGCGGTCTTCGGTGAAGCCAGCAGCTTGATGCCAATGATGAATAAAACCGCAACGCCAATGATGATAAGGGCAATGGTCGAGCTCATTTTTTCTTTTTCTTGAACATTTGCAACATGCGGTCGGTGACCATGAATCCGCCGAAGACATTGGCTGAACCGAAAATCACCGCAACGAACCCGAGGGTTCGCGCCAGCGGGGTGGCCGCGTCGGCCAGCACCAGAATGCCGCCGAACAAAATGATGCCGTGAATGGCATTGGTGCCGGACATCAATGGGGTGTGCAGCATCGAAGGCACCTTGGAGACAACCTCAAAGCCGATAAAAATGGAGAGGATGAAAATAAACAGGATGTTCGTATCCATAGGACTTTAATTGGGTTTGGTGGCGAGCTTTTCGTTCACGATCTTGCCGCCGTGCGTGACGAGGCAGCCCTTGATGATTTCGTCGTCGGGCTTGAGGACGAAATTTTTCTTCTGCTTGTCCCAAAATTCCTCGATCAGGCTCGTGAGGTTCGCGGAATAAACCTGGCTGGCATGAAGTGGCACGCGCGCCGGCAGGTTGGCGATGCCGACAATCTTGACGCCGTTGCGGTCGGTCACCTGGTCGTAAACCACGCCTTCGACATTGCCGCCGGTTTCAACCGCCAGATCCACCACCACGCTGCCCGGTTTCATGGCGTTGAGCATTTCGGCGGTGACCAGAATCGGCGCGCGGCGGCCAAACACCTGGGCGGCGGTGATGACCACGTCGGAATCGCCGCAGGTTTTTTTCATCGCGTCGCGCTGCTTCTGCACCTGCTCTTCGGTCAGCGCCCGGGCATAACCGTCCTTCGTCTGGCCGGTTTCCCCGAGGTCAATCTTCAAAAACTGCGCCCCGAGCGACTTGACCTGTTCCTCCACGACCGGCCGAGTGTCATAGGCGGTCACTTTTGCGCCCAGCCTTTTGGCGGTGGCAATCGCCTGCAACCCGGCCACGCCCGCGCCGATGATGAACACCTTCGCCGGCAGAATCGTGCCCGCCGCCGTTGTCATCATGGGAAAAATTTTGTTGGAATAGCGCGCGGCAAGAATGACCGCTTCATAACCGCCGAGGTTCGCCTGCGACGAGAGCACGTCCATTTTCTGCGCGCGGGTGGTGCGGGGAACCAGTTCCATGCTGATGGCGCTGACGTTGCGTTCGGCCAGTTTTTGGATCAGCTCCTTTTCGTTGAACGGGTCCAGCAGGCTCATGTGGACACAACCGGCTTTCAGCAGCGCGATTTCCCCGACCGGCGGTTTGCGCACGCGCAAAATCATGTCGGCGGAGGAGAGAAGCGCCTGGCGATCCGGCGCGAGGGTGGCGCCGGCGGCGGTGTAGGCGGCGTCGGCATGACCGCTGCCCAGGCCGAGGCCGGATTCAACCTCCACCTGCGCGCCAAGTTTCACGAGTTTGGCGGCGCTGTCCGGCGTCAACGGCGCCCGGGTCTCGCCCGGATGCGTTTCTCTAGGAACGGAAATTTTCATTTCTCAAAAAAAGGAGCGCGGAAAATATCACAATCTCTTCGCGCCGCGCAATTTATTAAACAATGCAATCTTTCGACGGCTGTTTGCTGCCGGAGTCCAATATCGCAACAAAAATCAGGGCGTGGATTTGGTCCGCGTCCTGCCGGTGGTTCCTGCAAAAAATGCCTTAGCGCTGGATGCGGGCTGAACCGCCTTTGGCAAAGGACTTGACCTGTTCCACCGTCGCCATCGTCGTGTCGCCGGGGAAGGTCGTCAGCAGCGCGCCGTGCGCCCAGCCGAGGTTGACGGATTCCTGTGGCGATTCGCCGGTGAGCATGCCGTAAAAGAGGCCCGACGCGAAGCCGTCGCCGCCACCTACGCGATCATAGACATCCAATTCGCAGGTGGGCGAGGTGTAGGTCTTGCCGTCAATCCACGCCACGGCGCCCCAATTGTGATGATTGGTCGAGTGGACTTCGCGCAGCGTGGTGGCCACCACCTTGACCCCCGGAAAATTCTTCACCACCGAGTCAATCATCCCGAAGAACACACTCGGGTCGAGCTTGGATTTGGCTGTCACGTCCGGCCCCTTCAAACCGAGGCCCTTTTGCAGGTCTTCTTCATTGCCGACCAGCACATCCACATGCTCGGCAATGCCTTTCATCACCGACAATGCCTTTTTCTCGCCACCCCAGATGTCCCAGAGTTTCTGGCGGAAGTTCAGGTCGAACGACGTCACCGCGCCCGCGGCTTTGGCGGCCTTCATGGCTTCGATGATCAATGCGCCCGTCGTTTCGGACAACGAGGCGAAGATGCCGCCGCTGTGGAACCAGCGCACGCCCGAGCCGAAGATTTCCTTCCAGTTGAAGTCGCCGGGTTTGAGCATCGAACCCGCCTCGTTGCAACGGTTGTAAAACACCACCGGGGCGCGCACGCCGTGGCCCTGGTCGCTATAGACCGTCGCGTGGTTCGGACCGCGCACGCCGTCATGCTTGAACTTCTTATAAAACGGTTTGACGCCCATTGCCCGGATGCGTTCGGCAATCAGGTCGCCGATGGGATACTCCACGAGCGCCGTGGCAACGCCGGTGTTCAGGCGGAAGCAGTCGGACAGATTGGCGGCGCAATTGAACTCACCGCCGCTGACGTGGATGCGGCACTCCGTGGCTTTGCGGAACGGGACGATGCCGGGATCGAGACGGTTGACGAGTGCGCCGAGGGACAGGAAGTCCAGCGCGCCTTTTGGGGGGATATTCAAACCTTTGCTCATGATGCGGTTTTAATGATTTACAATGTTTGGCTGTTTGATCTCGCAGACAGGATTTCAGAATGCTCGGGAGGTGCAAGGTGCTTTTTTTAAAATTTTGCAAAAGTGTTTCGTTTTTCTGCAAAAAACCGGCAACCAGGCAGAAGAAAGGGGGAAATTCCTTTACAATCCGCATGTCTTTGGAGAGATTCTACAGGTAATCAGACGTGGATTAAGCTGGGCGGGATCGTTTTGCGCTTAAGGAGGGCAATCGTCTCAAGGCGTTGTCAACCACGGCGTAAGTGGTGTAAAATAGATTGCATTTATGTTGTATTACGAACGCGGTTCTGTAGCCGACAAGTTGTCATTGGACGACTTGCGCAAGGGGCTGTCGAGCGCCCTCGACCACCTCGGCCCGCGCAAGCGGGTGCTCGTCATTCCCCCCGATTTCACCCGGTTCCATTCGCATGCGGGACCGGTGACGAAACTCATTTACGATTACTA